>NZ_CP043504.1:959210-1278947 GCF_008365275.1 Protaetiibacter larvae
CAGGTGCGAGCCGAGCACGAGCGGGTCGGACGCCGCGAGGGCCGCGATCTCGACCAGATTCTGCCGCAGCGAGGCGAGCGGGTTCGCGACGAGCGAGATCACCGACCGGGTGGTGCCGTGGGCGCGATGCACGGCGAGGGCCGCATGCAGCTCCTCGCCGCCGTCGTCGAAGGCGTGCCCGCCGCCGCCGTGCCCGTGGATGTCGACGAAGCCCGGCACGAGCCGCGCGCCCGCGAGATCCACCGTCTCGTCGGCATCCGGCAGCTCGCCGGCCCCCACCGCCGCGATCCGATCCCCGTCGAACAGCACCCACCCGTCAGGGGTCTCGGCGCGTTCGTCGGTGAGCAGAGCGGAGTGCAGCAGAACCGTCACACCTGAAGCGTAGGGCGCACCTCGACGGGCGCCCTCTTGACGGGCCGAGAGCCCCGCCGCTAGCGTGCGCGTTCGTGACGACCAGGACGCTTCGCGACACCGTGGCCGCCGCCGATGCCGAGCGTTTCGCCGGACGGGATGCCGAGTTCGCGACCGTGCGCGAGCTTCTCGATCCCGCCGGCGAGCGCCGCGTGCTCTATGTGCACGGCGCGGGCGGCATCGGCAAGTCGGCGCTGCTCCGGGCGACGGCGCGCGCCGCGGAGGCGGACGGCTACCAGGTGGCCGCCCATGACGCCCGCACCCTCCCGGGTGAGCTCGCGCCGCTCGTCGAGCGCGTGCTGGAGGGCGGCACGGCGCGCCGCTGCATCGTGATCGACGAGGTGGATGCCCTGGGCGCCGCCCTGCGTCCCCTCCGCGACGCCCTGCTCGACTCCCTCGGCGACGACTCGCGCATCGTCTTCGCGGGCCGCGCCGCCCCCGATCCGTCCTGGCACGATCACGGCCTGCCCGCGGTGGTCGTCGAGCTGCTGCTGCATCCGCTCGCCGACGAGCACGCGACCGCGCTGCTGGCCGCGAGCGGCGTGACCGACGACGAGCGCCAGGAGGAGATCGTCGCGTGGGCGCAGGGGTCCCCGCTCGCGCTCACCGTCGCGGCGGCGGCGCCCGCGGGCACCCCGGGCTCGCTCGAGTCGGAGCTGGAGGGCCGGCTGACGGCGTGGCTGGCCGGCCAGTCGATGCTCGACGCCGACCCCGCCGTGCTCGAGGTGGCCGCGCTCACGCGCGTCGTCGATGCGCGGCTCATCGCGGCGGCGCTGCCCGGCCGCTCGACCCGGGACGCCATGCGGGCGCTCGCGGCGCTCCCCGTGGTCGAACGGCTCGGCCCCGGACTGACCATGCATCCGGTGCTCGCCTCCGCGATGCGCGCACGGCTGCGCGCGACGGCCCCCGGACGCTACCGCGAGCTCGTCCACCGCGTCGCCCTCCACCTCGGCGGTCGGGCGCGCCTCGGCGACATCGACGCGCTCATCGAGCTCTCGCAGTTCATCGAGGGGGAGGAGTACCGCCGCTCGTTCTCGAACCGGCCGAGCGCCACGCACTACGCCGACGCGGCAGCGCCGGGCGAGTTCCCCGCCTTCGGGCGGGCGAACGGCTACGACGAGGACCCGGGCTGGGATGAGCTGCTCGCCTGGGATGCCTCGCCCGACCTCGACTTCGTCATGCGTCGCTGGGACGGCACCGCCCTGCTCTACAACCGCTTCACGAAGGTGTCGCGTCTTCCGAGGCTCGGCCCGATCACGGAGGCGCTCGCGGAGTCGGCCCGTCTCGCCGGAGTCGACCCGGAGCGCTCCTTCGCGGGCGTGTCGCTGTTCGCCGACGCCTCGCTCCGCGACCGTGCGGAGGCCTCGCGCCTCTCGACGGGGGCGTTCATGTACCGCGTCGACATGCCCGACGTGGAGGCCATCCTCATCCATTTCCCCCGGGGCGAGCGCGAGCCGGGCCTCAACGCCGCGGTGAGCCGTGCGGCGAGCGGCCCCGGGGTCCCTGCAGTGACGATCACCGACTTCCGGCCGGTCGGCGCGGTGGGCTTCGTGGAGGCGCTCGTGCTGCGCGAACAGGGCTACCCGTCGCGGACGGGGGCGCCGCGCGACCTGCTCGCCTCCGACCAGGATCTCGAACGCGAGGCCCGCCTGCGCGAGGTGCTCGACCGCGTGTTCGACCAGAGCGGGGAGGATCGCCGGCTCCGGCAGGCGATCGAGCTGGCGCATTTCGGCCCGCGCCGCAGGGAGTCGGAGCTGCTCGCCGCGATGCACGTCAGCCGCCCCACCTGGTATCGCCTGCTGCGCCGTGCACGGGAGCGGGTGCTCGGCGCCGCGGGGGAGCTGCCGCCCGTCGGGTGAGACGGCCACATTGATACTGCCGTGAGACCTCGCGACTGCATAGTTTCGAGCCGCGCGGCCCCTCCTCGCGGACGCGTTCCCGACCACCACCCGAGAAGAGGCGTCTCGTGTCCGCATCCCCCACCTCCCGTCGGCGTTCCTACGCCGGCATCGCCGTCGCCGCATTCCTGGCGACGGCACTCACCGCGTGCTTCCCCGGCGGCGGCGACAGCAAGAGCGGAGGCGGGGTCAGCTACGACGGCGAGGACTCCGCGGCCGTCCAGTCGGCGACCATCCAGTTCTCGGGGCAGGGCACCTTCGTGGAGCCCGACACGATCGACCCGGCCGAATACCGCTGGTCCGGATCGGGCTTCTTCATCACCTCCGACGGCATCGCCGTCACCAACAACCACGTCGTCACGGGCGCCGGATCGCTGAGCGTCACGATCGGCGGCGAAGGCGACAGCTACCCGGTGCGCGTGCTCAGCACCTCGGAGTGCCTCGACATCGCCGTCGTGCAGGTCGACGTCGACAAGCCCGTCCCCTACTTCGACTGGGCCGAGGGCAAGATCTCGACCGGCTCCGACGTCTACGCGCTCGGGTACCCGCTCGGCGACCCGACCTTCTCGATGACGAAGGGCGCGGTCGTCAAGAGCGACTACGCCTTCGACACCTTCGACAATGTGGTGGCGCACGGCATCCAGTCGGATGCCGCGATCCGCGGCGGCAACTCGGGTGGTCCGCTCATCAACGAGAAGGGCAAGGTCGTCGGGGTCAACTTCTACGGCAACGACAACCTCGCCACCTCGAACTACGCGATCGGCCGCGACGACGTGCTGCCGGTGCTCGACGACCTCAAGGCCGGCAAATCGGTGCTGAGCCTCGGCCTCAACCTCTCCGCCCTCACCACCGACGACCCCTACGGCCTGAGCGGCATCTGGGTGCAGTCCGTCGCCGAAGGAAGCGCGGCCGACAAGGCCGGCATCGAGCCGGGCGATGTGCTGCAGAAGCTCGGCGGCGTGACGCTCGCCGGCGCGAGCAGCCTCTCGCAGTTCGAGAACACCACCGAAGGCACCATGAAGAACTACTGCCAGGTGCTGCAGACCAAGGGCGTCGACGCGCCCATGGGCGCCGTGGTGTACCGTCCCGCCACCGACGAACTGCTCGAGGGCGAGATCAACGGCTCCGACCCCATCGAGGTCACCGCGTCGGGCGTGCTCGGCGGCGGCGGCGACGGCGGCAACGTGAGCAGCGGCTACACCGACATCGTGAGCGACGACTACCGCATCGCGGTGACGGTCCCCGCCGAGTGGAACCAGGTCGCCACCACCCCCGGCGCGGGTGAGACGCTGCTGCAGGCGAGCTCCGATCTGGGCAGCTTCGGGTCGCTCGCGGCGCCGGGTGTCGAGCTCCACTCCACCGACTACCAGGCCCTCGGGGCACCCGCCGACGTCATCGCCACGCTCGACCTGGGGCTCACCAACCTCGGCTGCACGCCCTCGAGCGGCCAGATCGACCAGGACTACGCCGACGGGCAGTACAGCGGGCTCTTCTCGGTGTACACCTCGTGCCCGACCGGCGCGGACGCCGTGGTGGTGGTGGTCGACGCCGACAACGGCGACGCCTCCGGCTATCTGCTCATCCTCGGCACCTTCGGCGACTACGCCTCGAGCGACCCGGGCGTCCTCAAAGTGCTCAACACCTTCACGCTCTCCTGAGACCGGGCGGCGTCGGGCCGAAGGGTCCGGCGCCGCTCAGCGGAAGATGATGGTGCGGGCGCCGTCGAGCAGCACGCGGTCCTCCGAGAACCACTTGACCGCCTGCGTGAGGGTGCGGCTCTCCTCGTCCTGACCGATCGCCACGAGCTCGGGCACGGTGCGGGTGTGGTCGACGCGCACGATGTTCTGCTCGATGATCGGCCCCTCGTCGAGGTCGCTCGTGACGAAGTGCGCGGTCGCCCCGATGATCTTCACGCCGCGCGCGTGCGCCTGCTTGTAGGGGTTCGCGCCCTTGAAGCCCGGCAGGAACGAGTGGTGGATGTTGATGATGCGTCCCGCGAGCGCCTCGCACAGCGCGGGCGACAGGATCTGCATGTACCGCGCGAGCACGACGAGCTCGATGTCGTGCTCCTCCACCACCTCGAGCACGCGCTCCTCGAAGGCGAGCTTCTGCCCCGCACTCGTCACGGGGTGCGACTCGAAGGGAACGCCGTAGAACGCCGCGAGCTCACCGAGGTCCGGGTGGTTCGAGAGCACGAGCGGGATGTCGACCCCCAGCTGCCCGGCACGCTGACGGAACAGCAGGTCGTTGAGGCAGTGCCCCGCGGTCGAGACGAGCACGAGCGTGCGCAGGGGGCGCCCCACCACATCCAGCGTCCACGTCATCCCGTAGCGCTCGGTGACCGGCGCGAGCGCCGCCTCGAACTGCTCGCGGCTCACCGCCGACTCGACCTGCAGGCGCATGAAGAAGGTGCCGGTGTCGTCGCTCGAGAACTGCTGCGACTCGGTGATGTTGCCGGCCGCCTCGACGATGGCCCCGGAGACGGCGTGCACGATCCCGGGCTTGTCCTCGCAGACCAGGGTGATGGTCCAGTGGGTCGCGCTCATGGGACACCAGCGTAGGGCGTCGCGGGCCGGGGTTAGGCTCGACGGGTGAGTTCCGGCGGCTTCCCCTTCTTCCGGCTGCTGGTGATCGCGGGGGCGATCTTCGCCTCCGTCTCGAGCGAGTTCCTGCCCACCGGTCTGCTGCCCGAGATGGCCGCCGAGCTGAAGGTGTCCGAGTCGCAGATCGGCCTGCTCGTCACGGTGTTCGCCGCCACCGTCGTGCTCTCCACGGCTCCGCTCACGGTGCTCACCCGGCGGTACTCGCGCAAGTGGCTCATGGTCGTGCTGCTCGGCGTCTTCGCCGTCACGAACGTGCTGTGCGCGATCGCACCGAGCTACGAGTTCCTGCTCGGCGCGCGGATCCTCGGCGGGCTCGCGCACGGCCTGTTCTGGGCTGTCACGGGGCCGTACGCGGCCCTCCTGGTGCCCAAGCATCAGCTGGCCCGTGCGATCTCCGTCACGAACGCGGGCGGCACGGCGGCGTTCATCCTGGGTGTCCCGCTCGGCAGCGCCCTCGGCCACGCCCTCGACTGGCGGCTCGCCTTCGCGGTGATGGCGGGCGTCGTGGTGCTCTTCATGCTGCTCGTGGTGCTGTTCCTGCCGCCCGTCTCGCACCTCGTGACGCTCGCGACCGGCGAGATCGCGCTGCCCGTCCGCAAAGACCGCAGCGTGCCGGCGGTCGTGATCGTCTGCATCACCGTGATCCTCGTGATCACCGGGCACAACGTCTTCTACACCTACATCGCGCCGTGGTCGATCCAGGTGGGCGGGGTGCCGGAGTCGGGGGTTCCGGGGCTGCTGTTCGCGTACGGCGCGGCGGGGGCCATCGGCCTCATCCTCGGGGGCGCGTTCGGGGACCGCTTCCCGCGCGGCTCGGTGAACCTCGCATTCGCGGGGGTCGCCGTGAGCATCCTGCTGCTCTGCCTCTTCGGCACCTCCGTGGTGCCCGTCGTGGTGGGCCTCGTGCTGTGGAGCATCTTCTTCGGCGGCGTCCCGGCGCTCATGCACTCGCGCGTGCTGCACTCCGCGTCGGAACGCATCCGCGATCTCGCGGCCGCATCGCTCACGACCGCCTTCAACATCGCGATCGGCGGCGGGGCGCTCCTCGGCGGTGCGCTGCTCGACGGATTCGGGATCGCGGTGCTGCCGTGGGCGGCGGCCGGCCTGATCGTGCTGGCGCTCGTCGTGGCGGTCTCGACCGACCGCGTGCGGATCGCCGCCCACCCCTCCTGAGCGCCTGGTTTTCCCCTATGCTGGACGCGTCGCGACTGGCGTTCGGATGGGTCACCATCGGGGAGCGACTGAGACGGAAAGCGGCCGTACGCCTGGGCCGCGACGGTATCCGCTTGTCCCCACAAGGAGCGCCCAGTGACTGCTGAATCCACCTTCCTCTCCCCCCTCGCCGAGGTCGACCCCGAGGTCGCCGCCGCACTCGAGTCCGAGCTGGGCCGCCAGCGGTCCACGCTCGAGATGATCGCCTCCGAGAACTTCGTGCCGCGGGCCGTGCTCGAGGCCCAGGGCTCCGTGCTCACCAACAAGTACGCGGAGGGCTACCCGGGCCGCCGCTACTACGGCGGTTGCGAGTTCGTGGACGTCGTGGAGACCCTCGCGATCGAGCGCGCCAAGTCGCTGTTCGGCGCCGCCTACGCCAACGTGCAGCCGCATTCGGGCGCCTCCGCCAACGCGGCGGTGCTCGCGGCGATCGCCCAGCCGGGCGACCGCATCCTGGGTCTCGAGCTCGCCCACGGCGGCCACCTCACCCACGGCATGAAGCTCAACTTCTCGGGCAAGCTCTACGAGGCGCACTCCTACAAGGTCGACCCCGAGACCTTCCGGGTCGACCTCGACGAGGTGCGCCGGGTGGCCCTCGAGGTGCAGCCGCAGGTGATCATCGCCGGCTGGTCGGCCTACCCGCGCCAGCTCGACTTCGCGGCCTTCCGCGCGATCGCCGACGAGGTGGGCGCGAAGCTCTGGGTCGACATGGCGCACTTCGCGGGCCTCGTGGCCGCGGGCCTGCACCCCTCGCCCGTGCCGCACGCGCACGTGACGAGCTCGACCGTGCACAAGACGATCGGCGGCCCGCGCTCGGGCTTCATCCTCACGAACGACGAGGACATCGCCAAGAAGATCAACTCGAACGTCTTCCCCGGCCAGCAGGGCGGCCCGCTCATGCACGTGATCGCGGCGAAGGCGACCGCCTTCAAGCTCGCGGCGTCCGACGAGTTCCGCGATCGTCAGGAGCGCACCATCCGGGGTGCGCAGCTGCTCGCGGAGCGCCTCGTCGCGGACGACGCCCGCGCGGCCGGCGTGGATGTGCTGACGGGCGGCACCGACGTGCACCTCGTGCTCGTCGATCTGCGCAACTCGGAGTTCACCGGCAAGGACGCCGAGGACCGCCTGCACGAGGTGGGCATCACCGTCAACAAGAACGCCGTGCCGAACGACCCGCGCCCGCCGATGGTGACCTCGGGTGTGCGCATCGGCACCCCGGCGCTCGCCACCCGCGGCTTCGGCGACGCCGAGTTCACCGAGGTGGCCGACGTGATCGCGCTCGCCCTGCAGCCCGGCGCCGACATCCCGGCCCTCCGCGCCCGCGTGGCCCGCCTCGCCGACGCCCACCCCCTCTACTCCGGCCTCACCTCCCCCACCTCCTGGAGCTAGCGAGATGTCACCTGTTGCAGACTTCCGGGCCGAAAACTGCAAGAACGGACATCTCGCGGGATGAGCGCGATTGCACTGGATGGGATCGCGACCGCGTCGGCGATCAAGGGGGAGCTGCGGGAGCGGGTCGCGGCGCTCGCGGCGCGCGGAGTCGTGCCGGGGCTCGGCACGCTCCTCGTCGGTGCCGATCCCGGATCGGTGAGCTACGTGGGCGGCAAGCACCGCGACTCGGCCGAGGTCGGCATCCGCTCGATCCGTGAGGAACTCCCCGCGGATGCGAGCGAGGCCGAGGTGCGCGCCGCGATCGCCCGCCTCAACGCCGACCCCGAGGTGACCGGCTACATCGTCCAGCTGCCGCTGCCGAAAGGCATCGACGAGAACGCGATGCTCGAACTCATCGACCCCGCGAAGGACGCGGACGGCCTGCACCCCACCAACCTCGGCCGCCTCGTGCTCGGTGTCGACGGCGAGCTCGACTCCCCGCTGCCGTGCACGCCCGCGGGCGTCGTCGAGCTGCTGCGTCGCCACGACGTCCCGATCGCCGGGAGGCACGTCACGATCATCGGCCGCGGTCTCACCGTCGGCCGCCCGCTCGGGCTCGTCTTCACCCGCAAAGGCGTCGATGCGACCGTCACCCTCACCCACTCCCGCACGCAGGACCTCGCGGCCGAAGTGCGGCGTGCGGACATCGTGGTGGCGGCGATCGGCGTGCCCCACTTCGTGAAACCGGAGTGGATCAAGCCCGGCGCCGCCGTGCTGGACGTCGGTGTGACGCGCGTCGGCACCACCGAGTCGGGGAAGGCGCGCCTGCACGGCGACGTCGACCCGGCGGTCGCCGAGGTCGCCGGCTGGCTGTCGCCCAACCCGGGCGGCGTGGGTCCCATGACGCGCGCGATGCTCATCGCCAACGTCGTGCAGGCCGCCGAACGTCAGAACTGACCATGCCGTACCCCATCGGCGAGCTCATCGGGCTGCGCACCGAGCGCTCGATCGCCCGGATCGGCACACTCGCCGCCGTGCTGCTCGGGCTCGCGGTGGGCGGGCGCGAGCTCGTCGAGAGCACCCCTCCCACGCGGCTGCCCTCGCACGGGCACGGCATCGTGCTCGCCCCCTGGCCCAACCGGGTGCGCGATGCGCGCTGGAAGCTGGATGGCGAAGTCCGGCAACTCGACGTGAGCGACCCGAGTCGCGGCAACGCCATCCACGGGCTGCTGCGCAACACGGCCTACCGGGTGCGGGAGCGCACGGATGCCGCGGTGCTGCTCGGCGCGCGCATCCATCCGCAGCACGGCTGGCCGTTCCTGCTCGACACCTGGGTGCGATACGCGCTCGCCGATGACGGCCTCACGGTGACGCACGGCGCCCGCAACCTGGGCGCAGCGCCCGCACCGTGGGCGGTCGGTGCGCACCCGTACCTGCGGGCGGGGGCCGCGGCGATCGAGCAGACCACGCTCGAGGTGCGCGGCGCCGACCGCTACCTCGTGCTCGACGAGCTGCTGCTGCCGGTCGGTGAGAGCGACGTCGAGCCCGGCGGTCCGCGAGACCTCACCACCCCCCGCGCCATCGGCGAGCTCGACCTCAACGTCGCCTACGCGGGCATCGCGACCGGCCCGACCGGCAGCGCCATCCTGACGGCCCCCGACGGCCGACGCACCGTGCTGTGGCAGGACGAGCCGTTCCGCTGGCTGCAGGTCTTCACGCCGCGCGACTTCCCGCACCTGAGCGCGGATGGATCCGAGACCCCCTCCCTCGCCGTCGCCCTCGAACCGATGTCGGCCGCCCCCGACGCGCTCAACTCGGGCGCGGGGCTCGCCTGGCTGGAACCGGGTGAGAGCTGGGAGGCGTCCTGGGGCGTGCGAGACGAGGAGACAGCATGAGCACCACCGTGACCGGCGTCGGAGAGCGGTTCACCCTGCGCGCGGGCGACGCGACCGCCGAGATCGGCACGGTCGCCGCCGTGCTGTGCGCGCTGCGGGTGGGCGGGGTCGACCTCACCGAGCCGCTTCCGGTCGAGACCGCGCCGCCGCCGTTCTGCTCCGGCATCGCCCTCGCGCCCTGGCCCAACCGGGTGCGCGCCGCCCGCTGGGTGCTCGACGGCGAGGTGCAGCAGCTCGACATCACCGAGCCCGCCCGCGGCGGCGCTCTGCACGGGCTGCTCGAGTTCACCGAGTACGAGGTGCGGGAGCGAAGCGAGGACACGCTCACGCTCGGCGCGATCATCCATCCGCAGCACGGCTGGCCGTTCCTGCTCGACACCTGGGTGCGGTTCCAGCTGCTGCCGGACGGGATCGTGGTGACCCACGGCGTCCGCAACCTCTCCGACCGCCGTGCCCCCTTCGCCCTCGGCACCCACCCGTACCCCCGCATCGGCGCCTTCGATGTGGCCGAGCTCGTGCTCACGGTGCCCGCCGCGGAGTACCTCGAGGTGGACGGTCGGATGGATCCCGTCGCCTGGCACCCGGTGGACGGCGGCACCGATCTGCGGGCCGGCCGGCGGGTGGGCGAGCTCGCGCTCGACACGGCGTTCCGCGGGCTCGGCCCGGTGGATCGCGTCGCCGCCACGCTCACGGCCCCGGACGGCAGCCGCCTCGAGGTGCTGCAGGACGACGACTGGCGCTACCTGCAGGTGTTCACGACGCCGCTGTTCCCGAAGGCGGACGGCCTCGGCACGGCGGTCGCGATCGAGCCGATGACGGCGCCGCCGGACGCCCTCAACTCGGGCGAGGGGCTGCGCTGGCTCGAGCCCGGCGAAGCCGACGACGGCAGCTGGGGCCTGCGCTACACGCCCGCGCCGTAGCCGCACCCCCGTCCCCATCCCCGTCCCCGCATTCGCCTCTGCCTCACCAGAAATGCAGGAGTTTTCGCGCGCCCGGCCGCGAGCTGTTGGGCCAACAGGGGGTAGCCGCACGGTTCTCCTGCATTTCTGGGGTGGCGGCGGAGGGGATTCGGCTGCCCGCAAGCGCGGCGGGCCCGGCAGGATGGAGCGGTGAGTCCGGATGCCGCCCCCCGCCCTGCCCAACTGCGACGGTGGCGTCGCTACCTCGCAGCCGAGCGCGCCGAGGCCGCGGTGTACCGCGATCTCGCACGGCGGCGCGAGGGACGCGAGCGCGAGATCCTCATGGCGCTCGCCGAGGCGGAGTCGCGGCACGAGGCGCACTGGCTCCAGCTGCTGGGGCCGTCGGCCGAGCCCGCGCCGCGACCGGATCTGCGCACCCGGTTCTTCGGCTTCCTCGCGAAGCGTCTCGGGTTCCTCTTCGTGCTCGTGCTCGCACAGCGCGCTGAAGCCCGTTCGCCCTACGACGACGACGCGGACGCCACCGCGCAGATGGCCGCCGACGAACGCATCCACGGCGAGGTGCTGCGCGGGCTCGCGGCGCGGGGGCGCACCCAGCTCTCCGGCAGCTTCCGGGCGGCGGTGTTCGGCGCCAACGACGGCCTCGTCTCGAATCTGGCCCTCGTGCTCGGCATCGGGGCGACCGGGGTGAGCCCGCGCGTCGTGCTGTTCACGGGCATCGCGGGACTGCTCGCGGGCGCACTCTCCATGGGGGCGGGCGAGTACGTGTCGGTGCGGTCGCAGCGTGAACTGCTCGCGGCATCCCGACCGGACCCGGAGTCCCAGACCGCGCTTCCCCACCTCGACGTCGACGAGAACGAGTTGGCGCTCGTATATCGCGCTCGCGGCATGGACCAGACCGAGGCGGAGGCGCACGCGCGCGAGGTGCTCGCGACCCACCACCTCGACGCGGACGCGCCCCCCGAGGAGTTCGATCCGGACGAGGCGGTCGGTTCGCCGTGGCGCGCCGCGATCTCGAGCTTCCTGTTCTTCGCCTCGGGTGCCCTCATCGCGGTGCTGCCGTACCTCTTCGGGTTGAATGGACTGCCGGCGGTCGCTCTGGCGGCGGGGCTGGTCGGGATCGCGCTGCTCGCGACGGGCGCGGTGGTCGGCATCCTCTCGGGGGCATCGCCGCTCCGGCGGGCGCTCAGACAGCTCGGGATCGGCTTCGGCGCGGCCGCGGCGACCTACCTGCTGGGCCTGGTCTTCGGCGCCTCGGTCGGCTGAGCCGGCGACCGGTGGTCGCGGGATCCCCGCTGCGCGTGCACACTGGACTCATGGACCGCGCCGACCTCGTGCTGCTGCGTCGCGCCCGCGACCGCATGGATCGCGAGTACGCGCAGCCGCTCGACGTGGCCGCGCTCGCCCGCACGGCGCTCATGTCGGCGGGTCACTTCTCGCGCAGCTTCCGCGCCGCGTACGGGGAGACCCCCTACGGCTACCTCATGACCCGCCGCATCGAGCGCGCGAAGGCGCTGCTGCGCCGCGGCGACCTGAGCGTCACCGAGGTCTGCCTCGCGGTCGGCTGCACCTCGCTGGGCTCGTTCAGCGCGCGCTTCACCGAGCTCGTCGGCGTCAGCCCGAGCGCGTACCGGGCGGCCGCGCATCCGGACGCCGCGGAGGCGGCGCTCGACGGCATCCCGTGCGTGTCGAAGGCGGTCACGCGCCCGGTCAGGATCTGAGAAGCGGCCGAGGCGGCATCCGTCGTACCGTGACGGCATGACGATCTCACTGCAGCACAGCTACATCGCTTTCGACGACGCCGAGGCGGCGCTCACCTTCTACCGCGACGTGCTCGGGTTCTCGGTGCTCCGCGACGTCGACCTGGGTGGCGGTCAGCGCTGGATCACCGTGGCACCGGCCGGTTCGGATGTCTCGATCGTGCTCACCCCGGTGGGCGCGGGGGAGTCGGATGCCGACCGCGAGCTGCTCGCCGACCTGCTCGCGAAGGGGGTGCTGCCGGGTGCGGTGCTCGCCACCGACGACCTCGACGGCGACTTCGAGCGGATCGCGGCGTCGGGCGCCGACATCCAGCAGGAGCCCATGGACCAGCCGTGGGGTGTGCGGGATGCCGCGTTCCGCGACCCGGCCGGCAACCAGCTGCGGCTCACCGCGCGCTGATGTGCGTGCTGTGGCTGCCCGACGGGCGCTGGACCCCGGTGCCGCGTCGGGTCGCGCCCTCCGCTGATCGAATGCCGCCCGAAGGGCGGTGTATCGAGATCCCCGATCCCCAGCTACCCGAGCACCCCCACGACCGCCGTCGCGTCCCGCTCCTCGTCGCGCACGACGCGCACCACGAGCCCCGCAGCCTCCAGCAGTGACGCCGTCCGCGCGCTCATCCGCTCGCCCGTCTCGATGATCGCCCGCCCGCCGGGTGCGAGCCACTGCCCGCACCCGGCGGCGATCCGCGCCTGAATCGCGTGCCCGTCGGCCCCGCCGTCGAGCGCCACCCGGTGCTCGAAGTCACGTGCCTCGGACGGCATGAAGGCGATCTCGTCGCTCGGCACGTAGGGCGCGTTCGCCACGATGAGGTCGACCCGCCCGCGCAGCGCTGCCGGCAGCGCGTCGTACAGGTCGCCCTCGAGCACGCGCCCGGGCGGCAGGTTGCGCCGGGCGACCGCGACGGCATCCGGGTCGATGTCGGATGCCCACACCTCCGCGTCGGGTCGACGCGCCCGGATCGCGGCCGCCACCGCGCCCACCCCGCAGCACAGCTCCACGACGACGGCGCCCGCAGGCAGCCCCTCGACGCCCAGCTCGACGAGCAGCTCGGTGCGCACCCGCGGCACGAACACTCCGGGCGCCACCGCCACCCGCAGCCCGTCGAACGCCGCCCAGCCGAGCAGCGTCTCGAGCGGCTCACCCGCGACCCGTCGCACGACGAGCGCCTCGAGCGCAGCCCCGGATGCCGCCTCCCGCAGCAGGGCGGCCTCGTCCTCCGCGAACACACAGCCGGCGGCGCGCAACCGCTCCACCAGCGGATCGGCGGTCTCGGTCATCGCGCCCCACGGTACCGCTTCGCGCTACCGTCTTCTCGTGCTGGAACTCATCATCCGCATCGCCGCCGCGCTCGGCGCCTGGCTTCTGTTGACCGCGGCCATCTACCAGGCGTCGCTCGAGCTGCGCGACGAGCAGCTCGACCGCGCCCGTCTCTCGGAGGCGGTGGATGCCGTGCCGTCCGTGCGGCCCCTGTCGCCGTGGTGGTGGCTGCTGCCGCCCGTCGCCTACCTGCTGCGGCGGAGCCGGGTGAAGAGGCAGCGCGAGGCCATCATGAAAGTGCTCGACGCCGACCAGCTGCGGCAGTTCGTGGAGTTCACCGACAAGGCCCAGGGCTGGCTGCTGGTCGCCGCGGGAGCGGTGCTCATCGCGATCAAGGAGACCTGGGAACTGTCCGAGCTGCTGGAGTGGCCGCTCTGGTTGCTGATCCTCGTGACCCTGGTGGCCGTGCTCGTGGCCCTCGGCCACACGGTGGCTCGCACGATCGGCTCGTACCGGGTGCTGCATCCCGACGCTCCTCGGCCGTCCCGCGGGGCACGCCCCGCCCGGCCGTAGACACGCGCCCCCGAGCCCGAGGATACTGAGCCTCATCCGGGCCACCCGGGTCCGAGACGGGAGCACAACGGCGTGCAATTCGAGGTGAAGGCCGACAAGGGCGGCCACTACTCATGGTGGTTGATCGCGAGCAACGGCCAGACCGTCGCGTGGGCGGGTGAGTCGTTCGCCTCCAAGTCGAACGCGAACCGCGCCGCCGAGGCGTTCAAGGTGGGGGCGACGGCAGCCGAGTACGAGCTCTACGAGAACAAGGGCGGCCACTGGAGTTGGCGGGCCCACCGCGGGGGCCACATCGTGGCGGTTCCCGGGGAGTCCTTCGCCTCCAAGTCGAACGCGCAGCGTGCCGCCGACAACGTGCGCGACAAGGCGGGCGAGGCGACCGGGCCGTAGCGGCCGGGTGCTCGCGTGGTGGTGCGCGGTGGGCCCGGTGGGGCTCGAACCCACGACCCGCGGATTAAAAGTCCGATGCTCTACCGACTGAGCTACAGGCCCGATGTGTCCAGGGTAGTCGTCGGCGCGGGGCTCGGTTGCCGGGGGAGAATGGGGCGATGGCCGACGACTTCCACAAGCCCGCGCTCTTCGGGGGGCGCGAGTTCGAGGCGTTCCCGGGGGCACGGGATCCGGCCGCCGTCATGCGGATCGCCCACGACACGGCGCGCTCCCTGCTCGCGCGCGTGCGCGACAGCGACGATCCCGAGGTGGTGGATCGGGTCGTCCGCTTCACCGACGAGCACGGGCTCGACGCGGTCGCCGAGCTGTGGGCGGCATCCGGTCCCCGCACGCTGCCGGGGGCGCTCTGGCGCATCTACCTGCTGCGGGTGATGATCCGCCAGGACCCGGCTGGCGTGGCGCTGCTGTTCCAGCGCGGCACCGAGGTGCTGGCGACGATCGATCCGGTGATCGCCGGCGCCCCGAGCCCCGCCGGGCCGAGCGAGGTGCTCGAACTGGCGGACCGCATCCTGCACGGGGTGTTCGACGGGGACTTCCCGCACGCGCTCGAGCGCGCGGCGGCGTTCTGCCGGGTAGAGGCGGCGGGCGCCACGAGCATCGCCGACGATCAGGAGGCGGCGAGCCCTGAGCGCGCCACCGAGCTCACGACGCGCGCATCCCGCCTCGCGCTGATGGCCGACGAGCTCGCCGCCTGTGCCCGGCTCGCCCACGACGACGCGCTCGAATAGCGTCACGGAAGCGGGCTCGAACGCCTCGGGAGGCCGCCAGCGCCACCGGTGCGCCCGTTCGAGCCTGCTTCGGTGGTGACGCCGCGCGCGCTGGCCGCCGCGGGCGCCCGGGGCCGCGCACGCATCGCGGGGGTGCCCCCGTCGGGGTCCCGCTGTGCCAGAAATGCAGGAGATTCGGCCGCTTCGCGCGCCGGGTACCCGCGGTTCCTGGCACCCCCGGCCGAGTCTCCTGCATTTCTGAGGGTGGTTATTGCTCTCCGGTGGGGGATGACGCGCGTCGCGTAGACTGTCGGGGCCGGGCCGCAGTAACCCCGGGCTCCACTTTTCGCCGCTTCGAGCGGCCTTGCGCCGAGAGGCGTTTCTGCGGCTCGGCGCTTCTGTGCTCGGCGCTTCTGTGCTCAGCGCTTCTGCGCCCGGCACGAGCCCGCTCCCGGGATGCGCCCGTAGTCAGGCTGCGCCCGTGCCCCGGCATCCCATCTCAAGGAGTGCGGCAACCCAACTCACGGAGTGCGGATGCTGGAGCGGCAACTCTCGTCACATCCGCCTCAGGGGCAACGTCGACTCCTTGATTTGGGAGGCTCGACTCCTTGATTCGGGGGTGGGGTGGGGTGGGGTGGGGCTCAGCTCACCCGAACTTGCCGGAGACGTAGTCCTCGGTGGCCTGCACGCTCGGGGTCGAGAAGATCTTGATCGTGTCGTCGAACTCGATGAGCTTGCCGGGCTTGCCGGTGCCCTCGATGTTGAAGAAGGCGGTGCGGTCGGAGACGCGCGAGGCCTGCTGCATGTTGTGGGTCACGATGACGATCGTGTACTCGGTCTTGAGCTCCTCGATGAGGTCCTCGATGGCGAGCGTCGAGATGGGGTCGAGGGCGGAGCACGGCTCGTCCATGAGGATCACCTCGGGCGAGACCGCGATCGTGCGGGCGATGCACAACCGCTGCTGCTGACCGCCGGAGAGGCCCGATCCCGGCTTGTCGAGGCGGTCCTTCACCTCGTTCCACAGGTTGGCGCCGCGCAGCGACTTCTCGACGAGGTCGTCGGCGTCGGGCTTCGAGATGCGCTTGTTGTTGAGGCGCACGCCGGCGAGCACGTTCTCGCGGATCGACATGGTGGGGAACGGGTTCGGTCGCTGGAACACCATGCCCACCTGGCGACGCACGAGCACCGGGTCGACACCCGGGCCGTAGAGGTTGTTGCCGTCGATGAGCACCTCGCCCTCGACGCGCGCGCCGGGGATCACCTCGTGCATGCGGTTGAGGGTGCGGATGAAGGTCGACTTGCCGCAGCCGGAGGGGCCGATGAAGGCGGTGACGGTGCGCGGCTCGATCGTGAGGGTGACGCCCTCGACGGCGCGGAACCCGCCGTAGTAGACGTTGAGGTCGCGGACCTCGATGCGCTTGGACATGGATTCCTTCGGGTTGGGTCAGCGACCGAGCTTGGGCGAGAAGAAGTGGGAGACGACGCGGGCGATCGCGTTGAGCAGGGCGACGATCACGATGAGGGTGAGCGCACCGGCCCAGGCCCGCTGGATGTAGAACTCGGCGTCCGTGCCGGGGCTCACGTACTGCGTGTAGACGAACACGGGGAGCGACATCATCCGCTCCGAGAAGGGGTTGTAGTTCATCGAGGCGGTGAAGCCGGCCACGATGAGCAGCGGCGCGGTCTCGCCGATGACGCGTGAGATCGACAGCATGACCCCGGTCGTGATGCCGGCGATCGAGGTGGGCAGCACGACTTTCACGATCGTGCGCCACTTGGGCACCCCGAGCGCGTAGGAGGCCTCCCGCAGCTCGTTCGGCACGAGGCGGATGATCTCCTCGCTCGAGCGCACCACCACGGGGATCATCAGGATCGACAGGGCCACCGATCCGGCGAAGCCCATCCGGACGCCTTCGCCGAACAGCAGCGCGAACAGCGCGTAGGTGGCGAGTCCCGCCACGATCGAGGGGATGCCCGTCATCACGTCCACGAAGAAGGTGATGCCGCGCGCGAGCTTGCCGGTGCCGTATTCGACGAGGTAGATGGCCGTCATGAGGCCGATCGGGATGGAGATGAGCGCCGCGAATCCCGTGATGATGAGCGTGCCGACGATCGCGTGCAGGGCGCCGCCGCCCTCGCCGACCACGTTGCGCATCGACTGGCTGAGGAAGGTGCCGTTGAGGAAGGTCGGCATGCCGTTGGCGGCGACCGTGCCGACGAGCCAGATGAGCGGGATGAGGGCGAGCACGAACGCGCCGCTCACGAGCGAGGTGATGAGGCGGTTGGTGGCCTGGCGTCCGCCTTCGACGAGGAGGGCGATGACCCAGTTCGAGAGGATGAAGAGCGCCACTCCCGCGATGACGCCGAGGATCCAGTTCACCTCGCCCGTGCCGAGGCCCATGATGATGGACGAGCCGACGGTGATGGCGAGCGATCCGGCGAGGATCACCCACGGCATCCAGCTGGGGAGCTTGCCCGCCGTGTAGCTGTTGGTGACGGTGCGCGGCGTGGAGTCGAGGGCGGTCATCAGTTGGCTCCCGAGAATTCCTTGCGGCGCGAGACCGCCCAGCGGGCGGCCGAGTTGACCGCGAAGGTGATGACGAACAGGATGAGGCCGGTCGCGATGAGCACGTTGACGTCGATGCCGTGCGCCTCGGGGTAGTTGAGGGCGATGTTGGCGGGGATCGTCGTCGGGTTCTGCGGGCTGGTGAGCACGAAGCTGATGATGAAGGCGGGCGAGAGCACCATGGCCACGGCCATCGTCTCGCCGAGGGCGCGGCCGAGGCCGAGCATGATCGCGGAGACGATTCCGGGCCGGCCGAAGGGGATGACCGCCATCTTGATCATCTCCCAGCGGGTGGCGCCGAGGGCGAGCGCCGCCTCCTCGTGGAGCTTCGGCGTCTGCAGGAACACTTCGCGGCACAGGGCGGTGATGATCGGCAGGATCATCACCGCGAGCACGATCGCGACGGTGAGGATGGTGCGGCCGGTTCCGGAGACGGGCGGCGCGAAGATCGGGATCCAGCCGAGGTTCTCCACGAGCCAGGCGTAGAAGGGCTGGATGGCGGGCGCCAGCACCCCGGCGCCCCACAGGCCGTAGACGACGGACGGCACCGCGGCGAGCAGGTCGATCGTGTAGCCGAGGCCCTGCGCGAGGCGGCGCGGCGCGTAGTGCGAGATGAAGAGCGAGATGCCGAGCGCGATCGGCACGGCGATGATGAGGGCGAGCGCGGCGGCCCACACGGTGCCGAAGACGAGCGGTCCGACGTAGTGCCAGAAGCTCTCGGGCTCGCCCTTGATCTCGGAGGGGTCCACCAGGAAGGCGGGGAGCGACTGCGCGACCAGGAAGATCGCGACGCCGGCGAGCACCACCAGGATGAGCGATCCGGCGGCGAGGGCGCCGCCGGAGAAGAGGCGGTCGCCGAGCCGCTTCTTGGCGGCGATCCGTACCGGGGCGGCGGTCATGCGATCCTCGTCAGTCGGGGTTCTCGGTGTCAGTCTGTCGGGCTGCGGCATCCCGTGCAATGCGTGGGATGCCGCAGCCCGACGAGGGTGTTGCGGTCTTACTTGATGGACGCGACGGCGGCCGCGACCTTGGCCGACAGCTCGGACGAGAGCGGCGCGGCACCCGCGGCGTCTGCGGCGACCTGCTGGCCTTCGGGGCTCGTGATGTAGCCGATGTAGGCCTTCACGAAGGCGCCCTTGGCGGCGTCCGCGTACTCGCTGCAGACGATGCTGTACGAGACGAGCACGAGCGGGTAGTGGCTCGGGTCGGTCGTGGTGCGGTTCAGCTGGAACGCGAGGTCGAACTCGCCACGGCCCTCGACGAGCGGCGACTCGGCCACGACGGCGGCGGCGGCCTCCGGCGTGAAGGCGACGAACTCGTCGCCGACCTTGATCTTCGCGACGCCCAGGTCGCCCGCCTTCGACGCGTCGGCGTAGCCGATGGTGCCGACACCGTTGGTCACGGCGTCGACGACACCGGAGGTGCCCTGCGCGCCCTCACCGGTCTGGAACGGGAAGGCGTCGGCCGGCTTCTCGGTCCACACATCGGGGGCCACCTGGAACAGGTAGTCCGCGAAGTTCTTGGTGGTGCCCGAGTCGTCCGAGCGGTGCACGGCGGTGATGGCCAGGTCGGGGAAGGTGGTGCCCTCGTTGAGCGCGGCGATCGCCGGGTCGTTCCAGTTGGTGATGTCGCCCTTGAAGATGTGGGCGATGGTGGTCGCGTCGAGGTTGAGCTCGTCCACGCCCTCCACGTTGAAGATGACCGCGATGGGCGAGATGTAGGTCGGGATGTCGATCGGCTTGGTGCCGGCGGCGCACGCGGCGAAGTCGCCGGCGAGCTCGTCGTCGCTCAGAGCCGAGTCGGAGCCGGCCCAGTCGGCACCGCCCGCGATGAAGGTGCCGCGACCTGCACCCGAACCGCTCGGGTCGTAGTTGATGGTGACGGCGGGGTTGGCGGTCTGGAAGGCGGCGACCCAAGCCTCCTGGGCCGAGCCCTGCGAGGAGGCGCCGGCGCCGTTGAAGGTGCCGGAAAGGTCGCTGGTGGGCTCGTCGTCGCCACCGGCAGGGGGGGCCTCGTTCGAGGCGCAGGACGTGAGGGCGAGGGCGCCCGCGAGCGCGAGGGCGGCGACGCCACCGAAACGCGTGATCTTCACTGTGTTCCCTTCGGGGAGTTGTCAGGACTGCATCGAGGCTCTTGGCGGCCTCGCGGCTGACGCTACGAACCGACGGTGACCAGGTTCGGCGGGAACGGTGAACGGGAGGTGAACGAGAGCGCAACAGCAGCCGTCACGCGGTGGGGCCGTGCACCTCCACGGCGACGATTCCGGTCTCGGGGTGATCGACCGGAATGTGCAGTACGGCGTACTCGCCGGTGGCGAGTGCGGCGGCGCGCTGCAGCCGGCTGCTGCCCGCCGTGCCGGTCTCGGCGGCGACGGCGGCGATGATCTGCGGCAGCACGGGCCCGTGGCTGCAGAGCACCACCGACTCGGCCTTGCGGATGCGGGACTGCACGACCTTCCGCACCTCGGCGCCGCCGGAACGGTACTCGTCCTGGCTGATGGCGGCCTTCTCCTTGACGGGCAGCCCGGTGAGCCGCGCGGTCGGCGCGATGGTGCTCACGCAGCGTTCGGCGGGGGAGCTCAGGAGCGATGCCGGCCGGAATGCGGCGACGCCGGGGGCCACCGAGAGCGCCTGGTCGCGTCCGCGCTGCATGAGCGGTCGGCTCGCGTCGGGTCCGTCCCAGTCCTCGGCGGGCACCGCCTTGCCGTGGCGGAGCGCCACGATCGCGAAGGTGCGGGCGCGCCCCAGCGCGAACAGTTCGGCGAAGCGCTCCACGATGTCCACGTCGTGCGGGTAGCTGAGCACCCGGCGCGCCTTCTCGAGGCTCACCCAGTGCAGGTCCTCGATCTCGTCGTTGGAGGCGAAGGTCGAGTTGGCGATGGCGTCCTCGCTCACCTCGCCCGCCCAGTAGTAGACCTGCTTGGGTCGCCCGCCCGGCAGCTCGTACTCGACGACGCCGAGCGGCGCCCCGAGTCCGATGATGAGGCCGGTCTCCTCGGCGATCTCGCGCACCGCGGTCTCGGGGAGCGTCTCGCCGGGGTCGAGCTTGCCCTTCGGCAGCGAGATGTCCTTGTGCTGCGTGCGATGCACGAGCAGGATCTTCGCCTCGCCCTTCTTGGTGACCCGCCAGCAGACCGCCCCCGCGGCGAGCACGGGAGGCAGGCTCACCGGATGCCCCCCCGGCGGCGGCTCGACACCTGGCGCCACACCTCGTCCTGGAGGTCGCGCAGCGGCTTGCCCTGCTCGTCGCGGTTGTGCCGCGTCCACTCGCCGTCGGGACCGAGGTGCCACGCCGAGGTGCCGGGGTCGAGCGCGAGCTCGAAGAGCGCATCCGTCTCGGCGAGGTGCTCGGGCTTGACGAGCCGCACGAGGGCCTCGACCCGGCGGTCGAGGTTGCGGTGCATCATGTCGGCGCTGCCGATGTACACCTGCGGGTCGCCGTCGTTCAGGAAGGAGAAGATGCGCGAGTGCTCGAGGTAGCGGCCGAGGATCGAGCGCACCCGGATGTTCTCGCTGAGCCCGGCCACCCCCGGCCGCAGCGAGCAGATGCCGCGCACCCAGACGTCCACCGGCACTCCGGCCTGACTCGCCCGGTACAGCGCGTCGATGATGGCCTCGTCGACCATCGAGTTCACCTTGATGCGGATGCCGCTGGGGCGCCCGGCGCGCGCCGCATCCGCCTCCGCGTCGATGCGCTTGAGCAGCCCGGCCCGCAGGTGCAGGGGGGCCACCAGCAGGCGCTTGAACTTCTTCTCGATCGCGTAGCCGGAGAGCTCGTTGAACAGGCGGGTGAGGTCCTTGCCGACGATGTCGTCCGCGGTGAACAGGCCGAGGTCCTCGTAGATGCGGCTCGTCTTCGGGTTGTAGTTGCCGGTGCCGATGTGGCTGTAGTGCTTGAGGGTGCCGCCCTCCTGTCGCACGACGAGCGCGAGCTTGCAGTGGGTCTTGAGCCCCACGAGCCCGTAGACGACGTGGACGCCCGCTTTCTCGAGCTTGCGCGCCCACGAGATGTTGGCCTGCTCGTCGAAGCGGGCCTTGATCTCCACGAGCGCGAGCACCGCCTTGCCGGCCTCGGCCGCCGCGATGAGGGCCTCGACGATGGGGCTGTCGCCGCTCGTGCGGTAGAGCGTCTGCTTGATGGCGAGCACGTGCGGGTCGGCGGCCGCCTGCTCGAGGAAGGTCTGCACGCTCGTCGCGAACGACTCGTAGGGGTGGTGCACGAGGATGTCGCCCCTGCTGATCGAGGCGAAGATGTCGGGCGCCTCGGTCGGCTCGCTCGGCTGCAGCGCGACCGAGGTGGTGGGCACGCGGCGCGGGTACTTGAGCTCCGGCCGGTCGAGTCGGGTGATCTCGAACAGGCCCGCCAGGTCGAGCGGCGCGGGCAGCCGGTAGACCTCCTGGGTCGTGATCCGCAGCTCCTGCATGAGCAGGCCGAGCGTCACGTCGTCCATGTCGTCCGAGATCTCGAGCCGGATGGGCGAGCCGAAGCGGCGGCGCAGCAGCTCCTTCTCGAGCGCCTGCAGCAGGTTCTCGGTCTCGTCCTCCTCGATCACCACGTCCTCGTTGCGGGTCACCCGGAACTCGTGGTGCTCGAGCACCTCCATGCCGGGGAACAGGTCGCCCAGGTGGTTGGCGATGAGGTCCTCGAGGGGGATGTAGCGCAGCTGGCCCTTGGTGGGCAGCTGCACGAACCGCGGCAGGTTCTGCGGCACCTTGAGGCGCGCGAACTCCACCTTGCCGGTCTTCGGGTTGCGCACCCGGATCGAGAGGTTGAGCGAGAGGCCCGAGATGTACGGGAAGGGGTGCGCCGGGTCGACCGCGAGCGGCATGAGCACCGGGAAGATCTGGGTCTGGAAGGCCTCCTGCATGACCTCGCGGTCCGACTCGTCGAGGTCGTTCCAGCCCTCGATGTGGATGCCCGCGGCATCCAGGTCGGGCTTCACGAGGTCGCGGAAGGCGCGGGCGTGGCGTTCCTGCAGTTCGTGGGCGCGTTCGGAGATGTCGGCGAGCACGTCGAGCGGGGCGCGACCGACGTTCGTGGGCACGGCGAGCCCGGTGTCGATGCGGCGTTTGAGGCCGGCGACGCGCACCATGAAGAACTCGTCGAGGTTGGAGGCGAAGATCGCCAGGAAGTTGGCCCGCTCGAGCAGCGGCAGGGCCGGATCCTCGGCGAGTTCGAGCACGCGCTGGTTGAACGCGAGCCAGCTCAGCTCGCGGTCGAGGAAGCGGTCGCCGGGGAGAGTGCCGTCGTCGATCGGCGCGGGGTCCGCGTCGTAATCGTCGAGCAGATCCGCGGCGAGGGTGGCGTCGCCGAGCGGGCTTTCCGTGTCCATTCGCCCATCCTGCCAGGTCAGGCGTGAACGGCAGATGAACGGGATTTCGCCGCCGTGGGGCGCTCAGATGCCGACGCGCTCCGGCTCGTCCTCGTAGACGTTGAAGCGGTAGCCCACGTTGCGCACCGTGCCGATGAGGCTCTCGAGATCGCCGAGCTTGGCGCGCAGCCGTCGCACATGCACATCCACGGTGCGGGTGCCGCCGAAGTAGTCGTAGCCCCACACCTCGGAGAGCAGCTGCTCGCGCGTGAAGACGCGGCTCGGGTGGGTGGCGAGGAAGCGCAGCAGCTCGAACTCCTTGAAGGTGAGGTCGAGCGGGCGGCCGTGCACCTTCGCCGAGTAGCTGGCCTCGTCGATGACGACGCCGGAGGCCTGGATCTTGGAGACCGAGTTCTCTTTCGCGAGGCGGTCGATCACGAGACGGATGCGGGCGTCCACCTCGGCGGGGCCTGCGGTCGCCAGGATGACCTCGTCGACACCCCAGTCAGCCGACACGGCTGTGAGTCCGCCCTCGGTGAGCACGAGCACGAGCGGCACGGCGAGACCCGTGGTTCGGAGGATCTTGCACAGCGACTTGGCGCTCGCGAGGTCCTGGCGCGCATCCACGAAGACGAGATCCGAGGTGGGGGCGTTCACGAGCGACGCCGGCTCCGCGGGGATCGCGCGGACCCGGTGGCTCAGCAGATTGAGAGCTGGGAGCACGTCCGTGTCGGCTGCAGAGCTCAAAATCAGAAGCTGCGCCAACTCGGGTCCTTTCAGGCGCGTCGTGGATCGTCGCTTACGCGACAGTTTACGCAGCCGTAGCATGGGGCGCGTGCCCACCTCGTTGCGCAGTGTCATCCCGGTCTGGGCGGCGGTTCTCGTGGGCGCGATCGTGGTGCTCCTCGTGGCGCCCGCCTCGGCGCTCACCTGGCTGCCTGTCGTGATGGCGGCGGCGATCCTGCTGACCTTCGTGATCCAGCTGGGGGTCTCGCGCAAGGAGGGGCTCGTCGAGCGCATCATCGTGAGTCTCACCGGCGCGCTCGGCATCCTCATCCTGGCCACTCTCGTCGTCTGGCTCCTCACCCTCCGCTGATCATGGCGCGGCTGGAGCCGCGACCTCGCGGCGGGGGAAACGCCTCCCGCCGAACGGTCACGGCTCCAGCCGCGCCATGGGCGTGCGGATAGGATGGGGGCATGATGCTGGCGCTCGAGCTTTTCTTCATCGGTCTGCTCGGCCTCGCGACGCTCTCGATCGGCGCCGTGTCGGTGGTCGTGCTCTACAACCTCTTCCGCGGCCAGCGCTGAGCTCGTGTTCGAGCTCGACGTCGACCTCCCGGCCGAACTCGTCCCGCTCTCCTGGCTGATCGGCGTCTGGGAGGGCAGCGGCGTCATCGCCTACAAGGTGGGCGACGAGGTGCGCGAGCACGAGTTCGGGCAGCGCGTGGCGTTCAGCCACGACGGCACACCCCACCTGCAGTACAGCTCGAGCGCGTGGTTGCTGCCGGACCCGGATGACGCGGCGTCCGACAGCGACGAGGCCCCGCATCCGCGCCCCCTCTTCTCGGAGATCGGCTACTGGCGTCTGGCCCGCCCGCTCGGCCCCGCCGACGACGGCCCCGCGATGCTGCCCGGCACCGGCGCGCCCGTCTTCCAGACCGCCGACGCGGTCGAGACGCTCCGCAATGGACACGGCGCGTTCGACCTCGAAGTGCTGCTCGTGCAGCCGGGCGGCGTGAGCGAGCTGTACCTGGGGGAGATCAAGGGGCCGCGCATCGACCTCGCCACCGACGCCGTCATGCGATCCGCGACGGCGAAGGAGTACGCCGCGGCGACCAGGTTGTACGGGCTCGTCGAGGATCACCTGCTGTGGGCGTGGGACATCGCGGCACTCGGGCAGGAGCTGCGCACGCACGCCTCCGGACGTCTGGCGCGGGTGGACTGATGGTCGAGCATCTGGGCGACATCTTCGGCGAGCAGCGCGCGCTCGCGGCGGGCCGCGCCTTCGTCGACCTCTCCGAGCGCGAGGTGATCGCGGTCACGGGTGCCGATCGGCTGAGCTGGATCGACTCGCTCACCTCCCAGTCGCTCGCGCGCCTGCAGCCGGGCGAGTCCGCCGAGACCCTGCTGCTGGATCCGAGCGGCCGCATCGAGTACGCGGCGCGCGTGATCGACGACGGCGAGACCACCTGGCTGCTCATGGACGCCGGCACGGGCGCCGGCTTCGCCGCCTTCCTCGAGCGCATGCGCTTCATGCTGCGCGTCGAGGTGGCGGACCGCTCCGCCGAGTATGCGACCATCGGCATGCTGGGCGCGCGGGAGCCGGCGGCGGATGCCGTCTCCACCCTTCGCCGTGACGCCGACGCCCCTCTCGGGCAACGCCTGCTCGACGTGTCCGCCGCCCCGAACGGGGTGCCGCTCGTGTGGAACGACCCGTGGACTGCGGTGCAGCCGGGCGGGCACCAGTACGCGCGAGGCGCGCATCCGGGTGCCGACTGGAGCTACCGCGAGGTGCTCGTCGAGCGCACGCGGCTCGGGGAGCTCGCGGATGCGCCGCAGGCCGGCACCCTCGCGCTCGAGGCGCTGCGGATCGCCGCCTGGCGCCCGCGGGCCGCGACCGAGCTCGACGCCACCGCCATCCCGCACGAGTTCGACTGGCTGCGTTCGGCGGTGCACCTCGCCAAGGGCTGCTACCGCGGCCAGGAGACGGTCGCCAAGGTGCACAATCTGGGGCATCCGCCGCGGCGTCTCGTGCTGCTGCACCTCGACGGCAGCGACGAGGTGCTGCCGGCCGCCGGTGACGAGCTGCGGCTCGGCCGCCCGCAGGACGACGGGACGGTGGTCGGCAGGATCACGGCGTCCGCGCGGCACTACGAGCTCGGACCGATCGCGCTCGCCCTCGTGAAGCGCTCCGCCGATCCGGCGTCCGAGCTGACCGTGGTCGCCGATGCGGGTCTCGTGCCCGCGACCCAGGAGCTCATCGTGCCGCCCGATGCGGGCGCCGAGGTCGAGGTGCCGCGCATCCCGCGGCTCGGTGCGGTGCGCCGCTGAGGTGGCCGATCGCGCGGAGGGGATGAGCGCCGAGCTGCGCCGACTCGAGCGGCGGGTGCGTCGCCAGGTGGACGTGCGGATGGCCGGGCGCCGGGTGTGGGAGTCGCTGCCGGCGATCGTGCAGATCCTCGTCGCGGTGGCCGCGGCCTACGCGATCGCGCACTGGGGGCTCGGGCACGCGGTGCCGCTGCTCGCCATCACGGTCACCATCAACTCGCTCGGCTTCGCGCGGGACGCGCGGCCCGTGCGGGTGGCCGAGACGGTGCTCGGCATCCTGCTCGGGATCGCGCTCGGCGACGCGCTGTCGCTGCTGGTCGGGCGGGGGCTGTGGCAGCTCGTCGTCGTGCTCGCCGTGGTGTTCGTGGTGGGGCGCGCGGTGTCGGCGAATCCCGCGTTCGCGGTGGCGGCTGCCGTGCCGTCGGCTCTGGTCGTGATGCTGCCGGACCCTTCGGGCGGGCCGTTCTCGCGGTCGCTCGACGGGCTCGTCGGCGGTGTGGTGGCGCTGCTCGTGACCGCGTTGGTGCCGCGCGACCCGCGGCGTGCCGCATCCCGGGACGGGCGCGCGCTGTTCTCGATCTTCGAGGAGTCGCTCGCCTCGATCGTCGACGGGCTCGCCGATGCCGATCCG
Organism: Protaetiibacter larvae; assembly: GCF_008365275.1. Lineage (GTDB taxonomy): Bacteria > Actinomycetota > Actinomycetes > Actinomycetales > Microbacteriaceae > Homoserinibacter > Homoserinibacter larvae. The sequence goes on from NZ_CP043504.1 coordinate 985,822, forward strand.
GCCGCCGGGGAGCTGGCGCTCACGCGGCTGCGGCGCACGCAGCCGCTCATCGACGCCTGGGCGACCACGCTCGACACGGCGATCTCGGTCGCGCGGATCTCGCCGTGGGTGCATCGGCACCTGCCGGAGCTGCGGCGGGGTGCGCGGGTGCTGCGCGGAGCGGATCTCGCCGCCCGGCACCTGCGCACGATCGCGCGCCGTGCCGAGTTCCTCGTGCGGGACGGGCGTGTCCGTCCCGAGCTGGCGGGGGCGCTGTCGCAGCTGGCGACCGGGGTGCGCCTGCTGGGGCGCGAGCTGGACGATCCGGAGCTGGCGGGGGCCGCGCGGGCGGAGTTCACCCGGTTGATCGGGCGGCTCGACCCCGAGGAGCTCATCCCGGGCGCCCCGGTGCCGGATGCCGCGTTCCTGCTCCTGCTGCGCCCGCTCCTGGTCGACCTGCTCGAGGCGACCGGTCTCGACGCCGACGACGCGCGCGCCCTGCTGCCGCCGATCGCCTGACGCGCCCTCTCCGCGAGAGTACGAACTTCTGGGGTGTTTCGGGCTCCAGAGGCCCCAGAAGTACGTACTCTCGCGGAGATGGCGCGCGGGTCAGGGGCGCGGGGCGACGGCCGCCCAGGGCAGCGAAAGCTCGCCGAGACGCCAGCGGGCGCGGCCGCCGAGCGGCGCGCGGTCGAGCACCGGATGCCCCGTGTCGCGCAGGGTCGCGACCGTCGCCTGCCAGCGCTGCACCGGACCGTACACCGAGAGCGGCGCGTGCGTCGCCCAGGCCCTGTCGAGCGCGAGCAGCAGCTCATGGATGCGCTCGCCGGGCACGTTGCGATGGATGAGCGCCTTCGGCAACCGTTCGGCGACGATCGACGGCGCCTCCAGCCCCGCGAGCCGCAGCGAGATCGTGAAGGTGTGCGGCCCGGACGCGTCGAGCGTCACCCAGCTCGCCACCCGCCCCAGCTCGCTGCAGGTGCCCTCCACGAGCTGCCCGCCCGGCGCGAGGCGCGCGGCCATGCGCGCCCAGGCATCCGCCACCTCCGCCTCGTCGTACTGCCGCAGCACATTGAAGGCCCGGATGATCGCGGGACGGCGCCCGGCATCCGTCGGGACCTCGAAGCCGCCGAGCCGGAAGCTCACGCCCGGTCGCGCGGCGAGGGAGGCGAGCCGCACCCGCTCCGGGTCGATCTCGATGCCGAGCACCTCGACGTCCGTCCGCACCCGCGCCAGGCGCTCGTGCAGCTCGTTGCTCGTCGTCGCGGAGGCCCCGTAGCCGAGGTCGACCACGAGCGGATCCTGTGCCTGCCGCAGGATCGGCAGCGCCGCGATCCACCGGTCCACCCGCCGCAGCCGGTTCACGCCGGTCGTGCCGCGCGTGATCCGCCCCTCGGGCCTGTTCGCTCTCGCCATCGGTGCACAACGCTATAGCGCGACGCCCGGCACGCTCGCGATCTCTGCCACGCGGGGCCCTTCGCTGCAGCGTGATGCACCCGCACCGCCCTCGATAGGCTGGCGGCATGACCTCCACGCTCATCCTGCTGCGGCACGGCAACTCCGACTGGAACCAGAAGAACCTGTTCACCGGATGGGTGGACGTGCGCCTCAGTGAGCAGGGCATCGCCGAGGCCAAGCGTGCCGGCGAGCTGCTCGCCGAGTCGGGCCTCGCGCCCGAGATCCTCTACACGAGCGTGCTCACCCGCGCCATCCAGACCGCGAACCTCGCCCTCGAGGTGGCCGACCGCCTGTGGATCCCCGTGAAGCGCAGCTGGCGCCTCAACGAACGCCACTACGGCGCCCTGCAGGGCCTCGACAAGGCCGAGACGCTCGAGAAGTACGGCCCCGAGCTGTTCCAGACCTGGCGCCGCAGCTTCGACACCCCGCCCCCGCCGCTCGCCGACGACGCCGAGTACAGCCAGGTGGGTGACGAGCGCTACGCCGACCTCGCCGACGCCGAGCTCCCGCGCACCGAGAGCCTCAAGCTCGTCATCGACCGGATGCTGCCCTACTGGCACTCCGACATCACCCAGGATCTCGGCGCGGGCAAGACCGTGCTCGTCACCGCCCACGGCAACTCGCTGCGCGCGCTCGTCAAGCACCTCGACGGCATCTCCGACGAGGACATCGCCGAGCTCAACATCCCCACCGGCATCCCGCTCGTCTACGAGCTCGACGACGCGTTCCAGCCCACCGGCCCCGGCGCGTACCTCGACCCGGAGGCGGCTGAGGCGGGCGCCGCCGCGGTCGCGGCGCAGGGCAAGAAGTAGACGCTCGCGGGGCCTCGACCGGGGGCTAGAGTCGCACCATGCCCATGGCTGAGATGCCGGACAACGTCTTCTCGGCGTTCCTCCTGCTCGTCGCCGCATGGTGGCAGCTGGTCGTCATCGTGGTCGGGCTGGTCCTGGGCTATGTGCTGCTCTCGCTCGCGTTGGGTCGAGGTGCGCGCGCCGCAGGACGTCGGTTCCGGCGACGCCGCGAGGCGACGCGGTCCGCCGCCGAGTTCGAGTCCGAAAGCTAGGAGAGTTCATGCTGGTCGCCTTCTCCGTGTCGCCCATCGGCGACGGCCGTGCCGACGGTTCCGTGCACGAGGCGGTCGCGGCGGCCGTGAAGATCGTGCGCGACTCGGGGCTGCCGAACCGCACCGACGCGATGTTCACGACGATCGAGGGCGAGTGGGACGAGGTCTTCGACGTCGTCAAGCGCGCCACCGAGGCGGTGGGCGCCTACGGCTCGCGGGTGTCGCTCGTGCTGAAGGCCGACATCCGTCCGGGACGCACGGGGGAGCTCGACGGTAAGCTCGAGCGCCTCGAACGGGCGATCGGCGAACAAGCCTGAGGGGTCGGTCGGGTGCGAGCCCGCCGTGTGCTGCCCCAGGCGGCGGGAGAAGCGACCTTGTGGCGGGAGGCGTTTCCCCCGCCGCCGGGTCACGGCTCCAGCCGCGCCATGAACGGCCGTCAGGAGTTGGGCTGCACCCAGTCGCCGGTGGCGAGGTAGAGCACCTTCTTGGCGATCGAGACGGCGTGGTCGGCGAAGCGCTCGTGGTAGCGGGACGCCAGGGTCGCGTCGACCGTGTCGACCGTCTCGCCCTTCCAGGTCTCGCCGAGCACCTTGTCGAAGACCGCGAGGTGCAGCGCGTCGACCTTGTCGTCCTCGTTGCGGATGTGCTCTGCGATCGCCGGATCCTGGGTGGCGAGCAGCTCGGTGAGCTTGCGGGCGATCTCCACGTCGAGCGCGCCCATCTCGCGGAACGTCGAGCGCAGACCCTTCGGCACGACCTTCTCGGGGAAGCGGTAGCGCGCGAGCTGTGCGATGTGCTCGGCCATGTCGCCCATCCGCTCGAGGGAGGCGCTGATGCGCAGCGCGCTCACCACGATGCGCAGGTCGCGGGCGACCGGCTGCTGGCGCGCCAGGATCGTGATGGCGAGCTCGTCGAGCTCCGCGGCGAGGGCGTCGATCTTGCGGTCGTCCTCGATGACCGTCTCGGCGAGGGCCACGTCGGACTCGTTGAACGCGCGGGTGGCGTTCTCGATCGAGTCGCCCACGAGGGTGGAGATCTCGACGAGTCGATCCTGCACCTCGCGCAGCTCCTGCTGGAACACCTCGCGCATGAGCCCTGGTCCTTTCCTGGCCGAGCGGTCTCGGTCGTCTCATCGGCATGCGGCATCGCGTGATCGCGTGTGCGATCGCTTGGAAACCGTCCCGCGGGAAGGTTAACGAGCGGTGACCGGGTCGTGAACATCCCCGGAAGGTACGTCGAGACCTCGTTCATCGGGCGTTTTCCTGCGGCGAGCCCCGCCTAATCTAGTCGCATGGATGCGGCATGGCTCGTGCCCGCGGCTCTCGCGTTCGGGCTGGCGGTGGGAATCGGCGCATCCGCGGCCGTCGTCGCCGCGCACAGCCGCGGTCAGCGCGCCGCGGCCGTCGTGCATCCGACCGTCCCCGACGGGGTCGAGGAGGTCATCGACGCGCTCGAGACGGCCGGCATCGTGCTCGACAGCTCGAACAATGTGCTCACCTGCTCGACCGCGGCCGTCGCCCTCGGGTTGGTCTGGAACCATGCCATCGTGCATCCCGAGCTCGTCGCGCTCGTGGACCGCGTGCGCATCGAGGGCTCGGCGGCGAACGAGGAGTTGCAGCTGCCGCGCGGACCGTTCGGCGACGCCCAGGTGCACCTGCTCGTGCGGGCGGCGCCGCTCGGGAGCCGCTTCGTGCTCGTGCTCGCCGACGACCGCACCGAGGCGCACCGCCTGGAGGATGTGCGTCGCGACTTCGTCGCCAACATCTCCCACGAGTTGAAGACCCCGATCGGCGCGATCGGGCTGCTCGCCGAGGCGCTCGAGTCGGCCGCCGACGAGCCGGACGAGGTGCAGCGTTTCGCGCACCGCCTCACGATCGAGTCGGATCGGCTCCGCAGCCTCACCCACGAGATCATCGAGCTCAGCCGCCTGCAGGCCGCCGACGCGCTCGAGCATGCGGGGCGCGTGTCGGTGGATTCGGTCGTCGCTCAGGCGGTCGACGCCAACCGGGTGGCCGCCGAGTCGCACCGCATCACGATCGTCGCGCAGACCTCGCCCGAGGCGGTCGTATGGGGCGATGAGGCGATGCTCGTCACAGCCGTGCACAACCTGGTCGCCAACGCCATCCAGTACTCGCCCGACGGCACGCGGGTGGGTGTCGGGGTGAGCCGCCGTGACGGCGCGATCGAGATCGCGGTCACCGACCAGGGCGTCGGGATCCCCGATGCGGAGCGCGATCGCGTCTTCGAGCGCTTCTTCCGCGTCGACTCCGCGCGCAGCCGCCAGACGGGCGGCACCGGCCTCGGCCTCAGCATCGTCAAGCACGTGGTGCAGAACCACGGCGGTGACGTGCGGGTGTGGTCGCAGCAGGGCCGCGGCTCGACGTTCACCATCCGACTTCCGGAGGCCGCCCCGGCCGCCGCGACGACACCCCGTGGAGCCCGTTCGTGACCCGCATCCTCATCGTCGAAGACGAGCCTTCGCTCGCCGAGCCCCTCGCGTTCCTGCTGGGGCGGGAGGGGTACGAGACCTCGATCGCCGTGGACGGTCGCGCCGCGCTCGCCGACTTCGACCGCAACGGCGCCGACCTGGTGCTGCTCGACCTCATGCTGCCGGGACTCTCGGGCACCGAGGTGTGCCGCGAGATCCGCTCCCACTCGAGCGTGCCGATCATCATGCTGACCGCGAAGGACAGCGAGGTCGACATCGTCGTGGGGCTCGAGCTGGGTGCCGACGACTACGTCACGAAGCCCTACTCGAGCCGCGAGCTGCTGGCCCGCATCCGGGCCGTGCTGCGCCGCCGCGTCGACGTGCCGCTCGAGGAGGAGGAGGCGGTGCTCGAGGCCGGCCCCGTGCGGATGGACATCGAGCGGCACGCGGTGTCGGTGGACGGTCGCGAGGTGTCCATGCCGCTCAAGGAATTCGAGCTGCTCGAGTTCCTGCTGCGCAACGCCGGCCGGGTGCTCACGCGCGGCCAGCTGATCGACCGCATCTGGGGTTCCGACTACTTCGGCGACACCAAGACCCTCGATGTGCACATCAAGCGCATCCGCGCCAAGATCGAGCCCGATCCGGCGCAGCCGCAGCTGCTCGTGACGGTGCGCGGCCTCGGCTACCGCTTCGAGAACTAGCTCGCGCGCCGCGCACGAGCGGCGCGGCGGGACGGCTCAGTTCTCGTCGTAGCCGGGGAACGAGGCGTCGAGCACCGGGATCTGCAGGGCGGCCTGGTCGTCGGCGATGTGCACGACCGCGTCGAGCAGCCCGCCGGCAGGCGTGTCGAGGTTCTCGAACTCGACGGTGTCGCCGTCGCCCCACCCGAAGTCGGTGCTGCCGCCTGCTGCGGCGCGCAGCTTCACCTCGTGGTACTCGCCGCCGCTGCGCCACTGGATGGTGAACGGGATGGCCGCGTCGGTGGTGTTGACGGCGGTGCCGAGCAACTCGCCCGTCTCGCCGTCCTCGGTCACGATGAGCACGTTGCGGAGGGCCAGATCGCCGAGGTCGAGGCTCACGCCGTCGCTCGGGTCGTAGGGCTGGTTGGTCTCCGGCTCCATGACGAAGTTGCAGCCCGAGAGGCCGATGGCGAGGGCGCCGCTCAAGGCGATGGCGGCCACGGCACGTGCTCTCACGGATTCCTCCCGGGGGTAGACGATGAGCCCCTCCAGCCTAGCGGCAGCCGCGGGAGCCCGGCGCTCGGCCCCGGCCGGGACGGGGGTCGCGTGGTAAGATGAGCAGTCTGCGGAAGGAACAACTCCATGCTCTTCGAGGTCGGCGAGACTGTCGTCTATCCCCATCACGGTGCGGCAACCATCATCGAGGTCAAAGACAGGGTCATCAAGGGCGAGACCAAGCGGTACCTGAAGCTCAACGTCACCCAGGGCGACCTCATCATCGAGGTGCCCGCCGACAACGTCGACCTGGTCGGCGTGCGGGACGTCATCGGCAAGGAGGGCCTCGACAAGGTTTTCGAGGTGCTCCGCGCGCCGTTCACGGAGGAGCCCACCAACTGGAGCCGCCGCTACAAGGCCAACCTCGAGAAGCTCGCCTCGGGCGACGTCATCAAGGTGTCCGAGGTCGTGCGCGACCTGTGGCGCCGCGACCAGGACCGCGGCCTCTCGGCCGGCGAGAAGCGGATGCTCGCGAAGGCCCGGCAGATCCTCATCTCCGAGCTCGCGCTTGCGGAGAAGACCGACGAGGAGAAGGCCTCGACCGTGCTCGACGAGGTCCTCGCCTCCTGAGTGGCGCCGTGGGCGGGGCCGTCTCGCGGCTCTAGGCTCGTGGCATGAGCCCGCTCCCGGATGAGGTGCGCACCGCGATCGTGGTGGTCGCCGCAGGCAGCGGGACCCGCCTCGGTCGCGATGAGCCGAAGGCCTTCGTCGAGGTGCACGGTGTCAGCATCCTCGAGCATGCCCTTCGGGGCGTCTTCGGCGCCGTCGAGCCGCTCCAGGTGATCGTCGTCGCGCCCGCCGCGCTTGTCGCGCGCGCCCGCGCGATCGGCGAGCACGTCGCGGGGGCCGCCTCGGCGCACCTGACGGTCGTCGCCGGTGGCGACACGCGGCAGCGTTCGGTCGCGGCGGGGCTCGCCGTGCTCGCCGACGGCATCGATCAGGTGCTCGTGCACGACGCCGCCCGCGCGCTTGCGCCGGCATCGCTCATCGATCGGGTCGTGCACGCGGTGCGCACGGGCGGCGGCGACGGGGTGGTCCCCGCGCTCGCCATGATCGACACCGTGAAGCGCGTGGACGGCGACCGGGTGGTCGGCGCCGTCGACCGCAGCGACCTGGTGACCGTCCAGACACCGCAGGGCTTCCCCCGGGCGCAGCTGCTCGCCGCCTACGCCTCGGTCGCCGACGATCACACGGACGACGCGGCGCTCTACGCGGCCGCAGGCCACGGCATCCTCACGGTGCCCGGCGAGCCGCTCGCCTTCAAGATCACGACCCCGTGGGATCTGGCCCGCGCCGAGCGGCTCGTGGATGCCTCTGACGGCATCCGCACCGGGATCGGCGTGGACGCCCACCGCTACGACGAGACGGTGCCGCTCTGGCTCGGGGGCGTCTACTTTCCGGACGAGCCGGGCCTCGACGGTCACAGCGACGGCGACGCGGTGATCCATGCGATCTGCGATGCGCTGCTGTCCGCGGCGGGGCTCGGGGATCTCGGCTCGCGCTTCGGCTCGGCCGATCCGCGCTACGCCGGGGCGGAGAGCGGCATCTTCCTGCGGGAGACGCTCGCCCTGGTCGAAGGCGTCGGCTTCCGGGTGGGCAATGTGGCGGTGCAGGTGGTCGCCAACCGCCCGCGCCTCGCCGCGCGCCGCAGCGAGCTCGAGGCGCACCTGGGCGAGCTCGTGGGTGCGCCCGTGAGCGTGGCCGCGACGACCGCGGACGGCCTCGGCTTCAGCGGCCGCGGCGAGGGGCTCGTCGCGATCGCCACCGCGCTCCTCTCCCGCTGAGGGCCGCACAACGCTGTAGCGTCAGGCGGCCCGCACCCGTGATCGCGGGCGCGCAGGGCGCAGCGCTCCAGCGTTGTGCAGGTGACAGCACGTGGAACCGCCCGCCCGGTCCCAGGTGCGCTGGGGAGCCGGGCGGGCGGAGTCGGATGGACCGGGCGGCGGCTAGGCGGCCGGGGTGCCCTTCCGGCCGCGGCGCACCAGCACGATCACGAGTGCCGCGATCAGCAGCAGCACGACGACCGCGATCAGGATGGTCGCCCACAGCGGCCAGCCCGCGGCGTCCGAGGCCTCCTCGGGGGCGATCGCCTCCTCGCTCGGCTCGTCGCTCGCCTCCGCCACGGCGCCGCAGCCCGACTCGACGGTCGCCGAGATCGTGACCGGATCGAGCGCCTCGCCCTCGGGGTAGGTGCCGAAGGCTGCCGCACCGGCCGCGGTGAGGCTCGCCGGGACGTCCGTCCAGCTGAGCGTGTCGCCCTCGCGGCTCGCCTCGACGCCCGTGAGGTCGAGCTCGGCGAACTCCACACCGGTCGACGACACCGGGGTGCCCTCCTGCGTGGTGCCGGTGATGTCGAGCAGCAGCACCGCGCGGTCGCCGTCGATCACGACATGCGGGTTCGCGATGGTCGTGTCGAGCACGCCCCCGTGGCCGGTGAAGCGCACCGAGCCGCCGTAGGCGACGTCGAGCCCGCCCGCCTCGGGGTCGGCGCTTCCGGAGCCGCCCGCCCAGGTGAACACCGGGGTGTCGTAGCTCGCGTCGCCATCCGTGGTCCACTCGCCGTTGGCGATCGAGCCGTCGATGTAGGCGCGGAAGCTCTCCTTGAAGCCCCACACGAGCTGCGCATCCGAGACGGTGCACTGCAGGGTCGCGGCGGCGCGGATGTCGAGCACGACACCGCGGTCGACGGAGCCCTGGAAGGTGAGCGTGTGCTCGCCGGTGAGGCCGCGGGGCAGGCTGCCGGTCCAGCTGACGCGTCCGTCCGCGTCCGCGGTGGCGTTCTCGGCGAGCACGGTCGGGGTCGAGTAGATCACCACGAGGATGCCGGTCTCGTTCGGCTGGAAGCCGTCCGCACGCGCGGTCACCTCGCCGCCCTCGGTGACTTCGCCGTCGCCGTCGAGGGTGATGCCCTCGGTGGCGGGCGGTGCGGCGTCCGGGGTGTTCGCGGGCGTCGTGCGGGCCGCGGCCACGACCGTGGTGCCGCCGAGCGAGGAGCCCGCCGATCCGATCGTGAAGCTCACCGGGTCGAGTGCGGTGCCGGCCGGGTAGAAGCTGCTGCCCTCGAAGGCGAAGGCGTCGGAGCCCGTGGCGGTGATCGTCGCGGGGACGCCCGTGAAGCTCACCGAGCCGTCGGCGCCCGTGCTGCGCGTTCCCGAGCCGAGTGCGAGGCTCGCGAAGGCGACGCGCGTGCCGCCGTCCACCCGCACGAGCAGGGTGCCGCTCGTGGCCGAGTCGATGCGCACCTGCGGGTCGGACAGGCGCAGGTCGAGCACCCCGGCGTGGCCGCTGAAGTGCACGGAGCCCGAGTAGGAGACGCTGCCGAGGCCATCCGTGAGGGAGGCTGCACCCGACTGCGGGAAGACGTAGCGTCCGCCGGCGGTGGCGACGCCGCTCGTCGTGATCGAGCCGTGCGCGATCGGCCCCGTGACGTAGTCGCGGAAGCTCGCCTTGACGCCCCAGCTGAGGGTGCCCGCGGCGGGTGTCGGCGTCGTGCCGGGGCCACCGGTGCCCGGGTCGGTCGGGGTCTGGAAGGCGATCGGGACGGCGAGCTCGTTGTCGGCCTGCACGACGCCGCCGGCGCCGACCGTGAACACCGCGAGGGTCGCACCGGCGCGGGTCTTCGCGTCGAGGGCGGCCTTGGTGATCGGGATGGTCCAGCTGAAGTCGACCGTCCCGTACGCGTTCTCGGTCCACTTCAGGTACGGGGCGGTCTCGTTGATCCCCTGCACCCACGCCGAGTAGGCGTTCGAGCGGTTGCCCGACACCGCGCCCTGCGAGGGGCGCCACGTCGAGTCGATCCAGCCGACCTGAGCGTAGAACCCGGCCGCCGAGCCGCGGGCCGTGTAGTCCGGGTTGTAGTTCTTCCCGGTGACGGTGATGGTCGCGCCCGCCGGGTCGAGGCCCGAGGTGGCGTCGACGGTGAGCGTGGTCGTGGTGTCGTAGAACGCGATCGGCACGGCGAGCTCGTTGCCCGCCTGCACCACGCCGCCCGCACCGACGGTGAACACGGCGAGCGTGGCGCCCGCGCGACTCTTGGCGTCGAGGGCGGCCTTCGTGATCGAGATCGTCCAGCTGAAGTCGACGCTGCCGTAGGCGTTCTCGGTCCACTTCAGGTAGGGGGCTGCGGTGTTGACGTCCTGCACCCACGCCGAGTAGGCGTTCGAGCGGTTGCCGGAGACGGCTCCCTCTGACGGGCGCCACGTGGAGTCGATCCAGCCGACCTGGGCGTAGAAGCCGGCGGTCGCGCCGCGGGCGACGAAGTCGGGGTCGTAGTTCGTGCCGGTGACGGTGATCGTCGCGCCGGCGGGGTCGAGACCCGAGGTCGTGTCGACGTCGAGGCGCGTGGTGGTGTCGTAGAAGGCGATCGGCACGGCGAGCTCGTTGCCCGCCTGCACGACGCCGCCCGCACCGACGGTGAACACCGCGAGCGTGGCACCGGGGCGGCTCTTGGCGTCGAGGGCGGCCTTCGTGATCGTGATCGTCCAGCTGAAGTCGACCGTCCCGTCGCCGTTCTCGGTCCACTTCAGATACGGGGATGCGGTGTTGACGTCCTGCACCCAGGCGGAGTAGGCGTTCGAGCGGTTGGCCGAGACCGCGCCCTGCGAGGGGCGCCAGGTGGAGTCGATCCAGCCGATCTGGGCGTAGAAGCCGGCGGTCGCGCCGCGTGCGACGAAGTCGGGGTCGTAGTTCTCGCCCGTGACGGTGATGGTGGCGCCTGCCGGGTCGAGTCCGGCGGTCTGCGACACGGAGAGCGTCGGTACGACGGGCGCCTGCTCGACGGGCCAGCTGAACGACACGGGGTCGAGAGCGGCCCCCGCGGCGTAGAAGCCCGCGAAGGCCGGCGCTCCGGCGGCCGTGAGCACGGCGGGCACGCCCGTGTAGGCGAGGGTCGACGCCGTGGAGGCGTTCGTCCCGGCCGAGAGGTCGAGGGTGGCGAGCACGACGTCGGGGTAGTTCTCGAAGGCGAGCGTCGTCATGCTGCGCGACACGACATCCGCCTGGAGCTCCGCGGTGGTCGCCGACGTGACGCGCACCCGCACGTCGGTCACGGTGACGTCGAGGGCGTACTCGCCCGCCGGGACGCCCGTGGCCTCGTGCCCCTGGAACTGCAGCGTGCCGGGGTACCCGACCGTCCCGGTGCCCCCCGTGGCGCTGCCCGTGCCGCCCGACCAGCCGTAGGGCGTCGCGGTGTCGACGCCGCTGCCGGTCGCGTGCCCGTGCGCGATGGGGCCGTTCAGATAGTTGCGGAAGCTCGCCTTGAAGCCCCAGTTGAGGGTGGCGCCGGCGACGTCACCGGGTGCGGCGGACGCCGCGGACGCCGGGACGAGGAGTCCCGCGAGGGCGAGCAGGGGGACAAGCAGGAAGGCGATCCAGGGCGCGCGGGAGCGCGCGCGGTCAGGCGCGTACGACAACATCTCTCCGATGGGGTTGGAATGTGCTTCTCGTCACGGGATGCGCACCATCGCAAGTGACTCAGGTAAGGCTAACCTTATTCGGCATCCGCTCACTTGTCGAATCCGTCCGGGGGACACAGCCGGAGCGCATCAGCCCCCTCGGTAGACTCGCGAGGTGACCGTCCGCCTGTACGACAGCCGCGCCCAGGCGCTGCGCGACTTCGAGCCGCTCGAACCCGGCAAGGTCGGCATGTACGTGTGCGGTCCCACGGTGCAGTCCTCCCCCCACGTCGGTCACCTGCGCTCCGCGCTCGCCTACGACCTGTGGCGGCGCTGGTTCGCGTACCGCGGCTATGAGGTGACCTTCGTGCGCAACGTCACCGACATCGACGACAAGGTGCTCGCCAACGCCTCCGAGCGCGAGCCGTGGTGGGCGGTCGCCTACCGCGTCGAGCTCGAGTTCACGGCCGGATACCGCGCCATCGGCATCCTCCCGCCCACGTACGAGCCGCGCGCCACCGCGAGCATCCCGCAGATGCAGGAGCTCATCGACACGCTCATCGCGCGCGGACACGCCTACGTCGCCGACGACGGCTCCGGCGACGTCTACTTCGACGTGCGCACCTGGGCCGACTACGGCGCCCTCACCCGGCAGAGGCTCGACGACATGGCCGACTCGCCGGACGCCGCCACCCGCGGCAAGCGCGACCCCCGCGACTTCGCCCTCTGGAAGGGCTCGAAGCCCGAGGAGCCCGCCTCCGCATCCTGGAACTCCCCGTGGGGGCCGGGGCGCCCCGGGTGGCACATCGAGTGCTCGGCGATGTCGAAGCGCTACTTGGGCGCCGCGTTCGACATTCACGGCGGGGGCCTCGACCTGCGCTTCCCGCACCACGAGAACGAGCTGGCCCAGTCGACCGCCGCGGGGGACGCCTTCGCGAGCTACTGGGTGCACAACGGCATCGTCATGGTCGAGGGGCAGAAGATGTCCAAGTCGCTCGGCAACTCGATCTACGCCGCCGAGTTCCTGGCCCTCGCCCCGCCGCTCGTCGTCCGCTACTACCTCGCGAGCGCCCACTACCGTTCGGTGATCGACTACCATGCCGGCGCCCTCGAGGAGGCGGAGGCGGCCCTCGATCGCATCGCCGGCTTCCTCGACCGCTCCGGCCGAGCCCTGGAGGCCGCGCGCGTGCCCGGCCCCGGCGACGGGCGGGTTCCCGACGCCTTCGCCGCGGCGCTCGACGACGACCTGGGCGTGCCCGAGGCGCTCGGCGTGCTGCACGAGACCGTCCGCTCCGGCAACACGGCGCTCGATGCGGGAGATCTCGGCACCGTCGCCGTGCTGCGCGAGCAGGTACGCGCGATGACCGGCGTGCTGGGGGTGGACCCGAGTGCTCCCGAGTGGGAGAACGCGTCGTCGGGCGCCGCCGAGTCCGCCCTCGCGGCGCTCGTCGAGAAGCTGCTCGCCGACCGCGCCACCGCCCGTGCGAGCAAGGACTTCGCATCCGCCGACCGCATCCGCGACGAGCTCGCCACCGCGGGCATCGCGATCGACGACACACCCGCAGGCGCCCGCTGGAGCCTCGCATGACGAATCAAGGGAGCCGCTGATGGCCAAGCCGGGACGCCCGGGGGCGCGCAAGACCAAGAAGGGTGCCACCGCCGGAACGGGCGGGCACGGCCGCAAGGCCCTCGAAGGCAAGGGGCCGACGCCCAAGGCCGAGGACCGCAGCTGGCACGTCGCCGGCAAGCGCAAGGCCGCGAACGAACGCCTCGAGGCGGCGCGCGCGCGGCACGGCGGCGGCACGGCGGCACCCGCGAAGCGTCCGCCGCGTGCCAAGAAGGCCGACGAGGGCGAGCTCGTCACGGGCCGCAACTCGGTCGTCGAAGCGCTGCGGGCACGCATCCCCGCGACGACCCTCTACGTGGCCGCACGCGTCGAGATGGACGACCGCGTCAAGGAGGCCCTGTCGATCGCGACCAAGCGCGGCATCCCCGTGCTCGAGGTGATGCGCCCCGAGCTCGATCGGATGAGCGGCCACGACGCCGTGCACCAGGGCCTCGCGCTCAAGGTGCCGCCGTACGAGTACGCGCATCCGCTCGACCTCATCGAGGCCGCGCACCGCACCGGTCGCCCGCCGCTCATCGTCGCCCTCGACGGCGTGACCGACCCGCGCAACCTGGGGGCGATCATCCGCTCGGCCGGTGCCTTCGGCGCCCACGGCGTGATCGTGCCGCAGCGCCGATCGGTCGGGATGACCGCGTCGGCCTGGAAGACCTCGGCCGGGGCCGCGGTCCGCGTGCCGGTCGCCATGGCGGCCAACCTCACCCAGACCCTCGCCGCCCTCAAGAAGGAGGGGCTCTTCGTGCTGGGGCTCGACGGGGACGGCGACGTCTCGCTCCCCGGGATCTCCTTCGCCGACCGTCCCATCGTGATCGTCGTCGGCAGTGAGGGCAAGGGACTCTCGCGGCTCGTCACCGAGACCTGCGACGCGGTCGTCTCCATCCCGATCAGCGCCGACACCGAGTCGCTCAACGCGGGTATCGCCGTGTCGGTGGCGCTCTACGAGGTCGCGAAGCTGCGCGCGCAGCACTAGCCACCTCGGTGGCGCGGTTTCGGCCGGATGGCGCGGTTTCGCGGGTGCCATCCGGCCGAAACCGCACCACGCGCGAGGGGATGACGCCTCCGGCTCAGTCGCGGAGGGCGAAGCGGGCGTGCAGGCGCTTGAGCGGCGCCGGCGCCCACCACATGATGCGGCGCTGCCAGGTCATGAAGGCCGGCACGAGCAGGCAGCGCACGATCGTCGCGTCGAGGAACACGGCGACCGCGAGGGCGGTGCCGAGCTGCTTGATGACCATGAGGTCGCCCGTCGCGAAGCCGGCGAACACCACGATGATGATGAGCGCGGCCGAGGTGATGATCCGGCCGGAGCGCTGCAGTCCGCGCGCGATCGCCTCCGCATCCGGCACGCCGCGCTCCACCTGCTCGGTGATGCGCGACAGGATGAACATCTCGTAGTCCATCGCGAGCCCGAAACCGAACACGAGGGTCAGCAGCACGACGAGCACGTCGACGCCCAGCACGTCGTCCGGGTCGAAGCGCATGAACCCCGCGAAGTTGCCGTCCTGGAAACCCCACACGAGCACGCCCAGCGAGGCCCCCAGCGACAACGCGCTCGCCAGCAGCGCCTTGATGGGCACGACGAGCGAACCGGTCATGAGGAACAGCAGCACGATCGTGCCGAGCGCGATCACGAGCGCCGCCCACGGGGCGCCCGCCGCGAGGGTCGCGGCGAAGTCGACCGTGCGGGCGTCGGCGCCCGTCACCCAGTGCGGGAAGCCGGGTCGGTCGGCGCGGATCGCCGCCACCACGTCCGCACCGGTGCGATGCGCGACCCGCACGGCCGCCTGCCACGCCTCACCGGCCTGCTCGGGCGCGGCCACCGATACGACGTGCGGGAGCCGCGCCACCTGCTCGGCCCAGCTCTCGGCATCCGCCTCGGTCTCGGTCACCAGCACGACGCGCTGATCGGCCGCCGCGGGGAAATGCGCTCGCAGCGCCGACTGGAAGCCGTACTGCTGCGAGGTGGCGGGCAGCGAGTCGACGCTCGTGTTGGCGAGCCGCAGCTGCAGCACGGGTGCCGCGAGCAGCACGAGCGCGGCGGCGCAGGCGAGCGTGACGAGCGCCGGGTGACGCTGGACCCGCCGGGTGAGCCGCGAGAACAGCCCCTCCTCCGGCGCCACGTCGCCGAAGCGGCGCAGCAGCGCACCCACCCCCGGGATGCGCGTGAGCAGCCCCGGGCGCAGCAGCGGGGCGCCGAGCACCGCGAGCAGTGCGGGCAGCAGGGTGAGTGCCGAGAGGATCGAGATCACCGTCACGGAGAGCGCGCCGAGTCCGATCGCCTGCACGATCGGCAGGGGGAACAGCAGCAGTCCGAGCGAGGCGATCGCGAACACGGTGCCCGAGTAGAGCACGGTGCGGCCCGCGGTGTCGGCGGCTCGCACGATGGCGGACAGCCGGTCGGCGGGCACGTGGGCGTGCGCCTCCTCGCGGAAGCGGCTCACGATGAGCAGGCCGTAGTCGATGGAGAGGCCCAGCCCCACGGCGGTCACCACGTTGACGACGGTCGTGTTGATGTCCATCAGGTAGGTGAAGCCGAAGAGCGCCCCGAGCCCGCCCGTGATGGAGACGATCGCGCCGACCAGCGGGAGCCCGGCGGCGAGGAAGCCGCCGAACACCACGAGCATCACGAGCAGCGCGATCGGCAGAGCGACCGTCTCGCCGCGCTGCAGGTCGTTCTCCGACAGGCTCACGATCGAGTCGACCAGCAGCGCCGTGCTTCCGACCTCGGCGACCGCCCCCGGGAACCGGTCCCGGATGCGCTCCGCGGCATCCGTCAGGCGCGCGTCGACCTCGTCGACGGTCGTGTCGTCGACCGAGCCGTCCACCGCCGCGACCGTCGCCGGCAGCAGGAAGCCGTCGCCGTCATCCGCGAACAGGCGCGCGGCCTGCGGCGGCGGGGTGCCGTCGGGCAGTCGGGGGAGGGCGAGCGGGTCCACCACGGTCACCTCGGGCAGCTCGGCCAGCTCCGCGGCGAGTGCCGCGGTGAGCCCGGTGAGCTCCGGATCGGCGGTGTCGACGCCGTGCACGAGCAGCGTCGAGGACTGGTCGTCGCCGCCCGAGAGCAGCTCATCCGCGTGGGTCGACTCGCCCTCCGCCCAGGTCCAGCCCGAGTCGAGGCGCGAGAACAGGCCCTGCCCGCCGACCCCGGCGAGAGCGACCGTCACGATGCCGCCGATGATGGCCGCCCAGACGGCGATCGTGATCGCCGGGTGCCGGGCCGCGGCGCGCGCGAGACGCCCGGGGCGGCCGATGCGCCGACCCCCGGTCAGACCTTCGAGCGCCAATCCTCTTCGCTCTCGTCGATCACGGCGGTGGGGAGGGTGATGGCCGCCGTCGCGGGACCCACGACGGTCACCTCGTCGCGACGGTGGCGCAGCACCGTGTCGACGTAGGAGGTGAGAGCCTCCGCGAGCGGAACGTTCCGTCCCTCGTTCTGCGAGAGGTACCAGCGATGGTCGAGCAGCTGGTGGAACACCTCGGCCGGCTCGAGCTTGCCGCGGAGCTCCTTGGGGATCGCCCGCACCACGGGCTCGAACACCTTCACGAGCCACTCGTGGGCCACGACCTCCTCGTCGTCGTCCGCGCGCTTGCGCATGGCGCGGTACGAGTCCAGGTCGTTGAGCAGGCGGCGCGCCTGGTTCTCTCCGGCGTCGAGCCCGGTGAGCCGCAGCAGGCGGCGCGAGTGATGCCCGGCGTCGACCACCTTCGGCTGGATGTGCACGCGCGTGCCGCCGTCGTCCTTCCGGATCGAGAGCTCCTCGATGTCGAAGCCCAGCTGGTTGAGGCGCTCGACGCGCTCCCGGATGCGCCAGCGCTCCGCCTCCGGGAAGGTCTCGGACGCGGTGAGCTCCGTCCACAGCGAGCGGTACGCCTTCACGATGCCGTCCGCGACCGCGACCGGGTCGACCGCCTCGTCGAGCCGCCCACCCGACTGCAGGTCGAGCAGCTCGCCGGCGATGTTCACGCGGGCGATCTCCAGGTCGTTCTCGCGCTGGCCGTTCGAGAGCCCGCCGTCGTACAGCTTGCCGGTCTCGGCATCCACGAGGTACGCGGCGAAGGCGCCCGCATCCCGGCGGAACAGCGTGTTCGAGAGCGACACGTCGCCCCAGAAGAAGCCGATGATGTGCAGCCGCGCGAGCAGCACCGCGAGCGCGTCGACGAGGCGGGTCGCGGTGTCGGGACGCAGCGCCTGCGAGTAGAGGGCCCGGTAGGGCAGGGAGAACTTGAGGTGCCGCGTGACGAGCGCGGGGGAGAGCTCCTCGCCGTCCGGGGCGACGCGGCCGGTGACCACGGCGACCGGTTCCACGCACGGCACATCCAGCCGCTGCAGCGTGCGCAGCAGCTCGTACTCGCGGCGGGCGAGCTCGGCGGAGGTCTCCTTGATGGCCACCACGAAGCCCTCGAGGTGCACGAAGCGCACCAGGTGGCGCGAGATGCCCTTCGGCAGCGCGGCGATCGTCTCGTCGGGCCACAGCTCGAGCGGCAGCTCCCACGGCAGATCGAGCAGTGCCGGGTCGGGCACGGCCGAGGTGATGGAGAGGGTCGAGCTCACGACATGAGCCTATTCATACGACGAGGCCGCGACATCCGAAGACGTCGCGGCCTCGCCGAACAGGATGGATCAGACGGTCGCGCCCGCGGCGATCGCCGCCGCGTTGATGCGCTCGCCCGACTCCACGTCGAAGACGTGCACGTGACGGGCGACCGGGGTCACGACGACCTTCTCGCCGGCCTCCGGGTGGTTGCGGCCGTCGACGCGGGCGATGATGTCCACGCGGTGACCGTCGACCTCGGTGTGGCCGTACAGGTAGCCGTCGGCGCCGAGCTCCTCGACGACGTCCACCTCGACGGTCAGGCCCTCGCCCGACTTGGAGATGGCGACATCCTCGGGACGCACACCCACGATGACCTTGCCGCTCGTGACGCCCGCGAGCACCTCGCGCTCGATCGGGGTGACGGCGCTGCCGAAGCGCACGCCGCCCTCCGCCACATCCGCCTGGAACAGGTTCATGGCGGGGCTCCCGATGAAGCCGGCCACGAACACGTTGTTCGGCTTCTCGTACAGGTCGCGCGGCGAGCCGACCTGCTGCAGGACGCCGTCCTTGAGCACCGCGATGCGGTCGCCCATGGTGAGGGCCTCGGTCTGGTCGTGGGTCACGTAGACGGTGGTGACGCCGAGGCGGCGCTGCAGCGACGCGATCTGCGTGCGGGTCTGCACGCGCAGCTTCGCGTCGAGGTTCGACAGCGGCTCGTCCATGAGGAACACCTGGGGCTGACGCACGATGGCGCGGCCCATGGCGACGCGCTGACGCTGACCACCCGAGAGGGCCTTCGGCTTGCGGCCGAGGTAGGGCTCGAGATCGAGCAGCTTGGCGGCCTCGAGCACGCGCGCGGCGCGCTCCTCCTTCGAGACGCCCGCGATCTTGAGCGCGAAGCCCATGTTCTCGGCGACCGTCATGTGCGGGTAGAGGGCGTAGTTCTGGAAGACCATCGCGATGTCGCGGTCCTTCGGCGGCACGTCGGTGACGTCGCGGTCACCGATCAAGATGCGGCCGTCGTTGACCTCCTCGAGGCCCGCGAGCATGCGGAGGGTCGTGGACTTGCCACAACCGGACGGGCCGACCAGCACGAGGAACTCGCCGTCGGCGACCTCGAGGTCGATCGCGTCGACCGCGGGGCGGGTCGATCCGGGATAGATGCGAGTGGCCTTGTCGAAAGTGACGGATGCCATGGGTAATCGTTCTCCTTCACCGGCAGGTACGTGCCGGACGATCCGTAGTGAATGGAATGACCGTCGGCGTCCGTGCCCACGGTCTCGCTCATTATGACATGGTGTGACACGGGTGGCCGACCGTCCGGATCGCGCTCAGGAGGCGTCCGGAGGGTTCCCAGATTGGCTTCCTACCATCGAACGGCGGTGCTCGGCGGTTTGCCGATGCTCGCGCGCGCGTCGTAGTCTCTCTGCGCGCTCCCCAAACCCGAGAACGAGGATCGATGACCTACGGCGAGTCCGATCGCCCGGAGCCCGGCGGCAGTGAAGCCCGGGTGGCCGCGAAGGAGCGCGCCCGGGAACTGCGCACCCAGCACAAGAAGCAGGAGCGCCGCCGCCGCCTCACCCTCCAGCTGAGCATCCTGGGCGGCTCGCTCGTCGTGCTCGCCGTCGTCGCGGTCACCCTCATCACCCTCAACCAGGCCCCCGATCGCGGCCCGCTCAACATGGCCAGCGACGGCATCAAGATCGGCGCGGACTACAAGGCCGTGCGCACCATCGGGCTGAAGCCGGAGGCCACCCCCGTCGCGTCGCTCACGACCACGGGCGACGTCATCGACATCCAGCTGTACGTCGACTACCTCTGCGCGAACTGCGGCACCTTCGAGAAGAACAACGTCGAGCAGCTGCGCAGCTGGATCGAGTCGGGCGCGGCGACCGTCGAGATCCACCCGATCGCACTGCTCACCACCAAGTCGGCCGGAACCCAGTACTCGCTGCGCGCCGCCAACGCGGCCGCCTGCGTCGCCGAGTACTCGCCCGACAGCTTCTTCGACTTCCACGACGCGCTCTTCGCCGACCAGCCCGAGGTGGGCAGCGAAGGCCTGACCGACAAGCAGCTCATCGAACGGGCCACCCGCGCAGGCGTCGGGAACATCGCCAAGGTGTCCACCTGCATCGAGAAGCGCCGCTTCAGCTCCTGGGTGCAGGCCGCGACCGTGCGGGCCCTCAACGGTCCGATCGCGAACGCGGACATCCCCGCCATCACGACCGCGCCGACCGTGATCGTCGCGGGCAAGCAGCTCGTGAGCACCAAGACCTTCGACCCGCAGGAGCTCGCGCAGGCCGTCATCGAGGCCTCCGGTGAGCAGTTCGCCGACGAGCCGACACCCGCGGCGACGCCGGCACCCGCCCCGTAGGGACGCTCGATAGCATGGGGTGAACGACGGCCGAGACGGCCGTCGGCGCTGGCGTCGCGGCGAAGGCCGGAACTGGCCTCCGCTTTCCGCTCCAGCGCGCACGCCTCCTTAGCTCAGTCGGCCAGAGCATCGCTCTTGTAAAGCGAGGGTCGTCGGTTCGAATCCGACAGGAGGCTCGAGGTGCGGGCTACAGGCTCGTGAGGTGGCGCTTCGCGTCGGCGGTCGAACGACGGCCGCTCTTGCGCGACGGCTTCGCCCCCACGTAGAGCCAGCCGAGCAGCCGCTCGTCGGGGTCGAGCTCGTGCATCCGGTGGACCGCACCGGATCGCGTGTAGTGCCCCGTGCGCCACATGACGCCCCAGCCGGCGTCGTCGAGCAGCAGGCTGAGCGCGTGGGCGACGCCCGACGCCACGGCCTCCTGCTCCCAGTCGGGCACCTTCGCGCTCCGCTTCGGCGACACCACGACCGCGAGCAGCAGGGGCGCCCGCAGCGGCTTCTGGGCGAGCTTGTCGGCGTCGTGCCCGGTCGCACCGGATGCCTCGGCGATCGCACGACCGAGCCGCTCGCGCGCCTCACCGCGCAGCGCGATCACCCGCCACGGGCGCAGCGCCGCGTGGTCGGCGATCGTTCCGGCCACCTCGACCGCCCGGCGGAGTTCCTTGTCGCTGGGGGCGGCGTCCCCCACCGAGGAGTGGGACCGCCGCCGCAGCATCGCCTCGGCGACGGATCCCCTGGTGCGCATGCTCAGCTCTCGGCGGGGGCGTCCGCGTCGGCCGCCTGGAAGCCCAGCGAGAGCGAGTTCATGCAGTAGCGCAGGCCCGTCGGGGTGCCGAAGCCGTCGTCGAAGACGTGGCCCAGGTGTCCGCCGCAGTTCGCGCAGCGCACCTCGGTGCGCACCATCCCGAGCGAGCGGTCCTCGATCAGCTCGACCGCGTCCGGGTTGACCGAGTCGTAGAAGCTCGGCCATCCGCAGCCCGAGTCGAACTTGGTGCCGCTCTTGAACAGCTCGGCGCCGCACGCCGCACAGGTGTAGAGCCCCGCGCGGTGCTCGTCGAGGAGCTCACCGGTCCACGCGCGCTCGGTGCCCGCCTTGCGGAGCACCCGGTAGCGGTCGTCGCCCAGCTCCTCGCGCCACTGCTCGTCCGTCTTGGTGACCTTGTAGCCCATCGCGTTCCCTTCCTCGCACATCCTAGGTACCTCCTCGAGGCACCCGCTGAGTACAACGTCGCCCGACGACGCAGAGTTCCCGCATGATGTCTCCCATGACGGAGTCGACGCGCGCGTGGTACCTGCGCGCCGCCCGCGAACTCGCCGGGACCTCCCCGCGCCAGGTGGAGTGGTGCCGCGCCGTCGCCGACGACGCGTGCCTCCTCGCCCGGCTCGACAGCCTGCCGCGACCCGCCCGGCAGCCGTCGCTGCTGTTCGCGGTCGCCGCATGGCTCGGCGCCCCGGATGCGGGGGCCGCGGAATGGACCGCGTGGGTCCTGTCGCGGTTCGACGAGGTGGCCGCCGAACTGCCGCGGCGCCGCGTGCAGACCAACGAGCCCGCCCGCAGCATCCCTGTGCGGGTCGCGCTCGGCCGCATCCCCGGGCCGATCGCCCTCATCGAGCTCGGCGCCTCGGCGGGGCTCTGCCTGCTCGTCGACGACTACCGATACCGCTTCCGCGCCCCGGACGGCGTCCACGAGCAGGGCACAGGCGGCCCCGTCCTCGAGGCGACCGTCGACGCGCGGGAACTCGTCCCCGCCGCGCTCCCCGACATCGCGTGGCGCGCCGGCATCGACCTGGCGCCGCTCGACGTGCGGGATCCGGGCCACCGCCGATGGCTCGCGGCATCCCTCCCGCCGGACCACCCGGGACGACGGGAACGGCTCGCCGCGGCGCTCGCGACCGCCGCCGCCCATCCGCCCCGCGTCGTGGCCGGCGACGCCCTCACCGCGCTCCCCGCACTCGCCGCCGAGGCGCCCGCGGAGGCCACCCTCGTGGTCGCGAGCCTCGGCACCGCCGTGTACCTGCCGCCCGCCGACCGCGAGCGGCTGCTGCCGCTCTGCACGGAGCTGGGCGCTCGGGCGATCACCTTCGAGGCCCGTGCCGCGATCCCGGCGGTCCGGGACCGCTGGGCGGCGCTCGCGGCGGACGGTCGGGTCGACCCCGCCGCCGGGTTCGTGCTCGCCCTCGACGGAGAGCCCATCGCCGAAGGCGCCCCGCATGGCGATCGCCTGCTCGCGGTGCGCACCGCGGTTCTGCCGGGTGCCGAGGAGTCGCGCGCCTACGATGGCGGGAGCCCCGGGGTCGACCCGGGGTCCCGAGGCGGAGGAGGATGAGCGTGAGCACGGAGCTCGGAGCCCTCGAGCAACGGGTGCTGGACTTCGAACGCGACTGGAGCGGACGCGTCGGCGCGAAGGCCTCCGCCATCCGCGCGGAGTTCGACGTGGCCCCGGCCCGGTACTATCAGATGCTGTCGGTGATTCTGGATTCGCCGACCGCGCTGCGCCACGACCCCCTCCTGGTGCGTCGACTGCAGCGTGTGCGCGATGCACGGGCCACCGCCCGCGCATCCCGCGCCCTCCGCATCGACACCCAGGATCCGATCGAGTAGATGGCCAGCTTCCCCCGCGACCAGTTCGACGACGTCCCCCGAGACATCGACCGCGTCGGCGCCCACCGCGCCCCCCGCAAGCGCGGGCGCGGCTGGATCCGCTTCGGCTGGGCGGCGCTCGCGACCGTCGCGCTCGTCGTGGCGGGGCTTTTCGCGCTCTCGCTGTACGACCCGCGGTTCGAGATCCCGATCATCGGCGGCGGCGACGAGACGGTGGCGCCGTCGGACACCCCGACGCCGCTCGAGACGGCCGTCCCCGTGACCGACCCCAGCACCCTCGACCCCGCCTTCCTGCAGACGATCACGATCTCGGTGCTCAACGGCACCCCGACGCCCGGGCTCTCCAACATCGCGGCGGATCAGATCCGCGCCGCCGGCTGGCCCGACCCGAGTCGCGCCGGCGCCTCCAACACCGAAGAGCCGACGACCTTCGTCTACTACGGCAGCGCGGATGCGGAGGGTGTCGCGCGCGGCATCATGCAGCTCATCGGGGCCTCCGATGTGCGGCTCTCGGACGCGTTCCCGACCGCCACCATCACGGTCGTCCTGGGCGCCGACTACGTGCCTCCCGCGGCCGGCTGACCGCGCCTCCGGGCCCCAGATCGGCCCCCGTGTTACGCCGATGTTTAATCTGCGTTGAATCTTCGTCATGCGGGGTCGTTTTGGCCCTCCGGCGCCATTCCCCCTCGGTCGCGCTCGCTACCATCGCCCCTGTGCCGCCCCACGAAGGACGGGCCGGCACGGGCACACAGCAGGGAGCACGACCATGGCCAACGGAACCGTGAAGTGGTTCAACGCGGAAAAGGGCTTCGGATTCATCACCGTCGACGGCGGAGGCCAGGACGTCTTCGTCCACTTCTCCGCCATCGACATGCCGGGCTACAAGGTCCTCGAAGAGGGGCAGGCGGTGACCTTCGAGGTCGGCACCGGCGCCAAGGGCCCCCAGGCGGAATCCGTCCGCCCGGTCTGAGCACGGCTCGGGATGACGCGCCGCGGATGGCGGCGGCCGTGCGTTCGCCTCGCCCTAGCATGACCCCATGCAGCTGAGGGGGCGTCGCGGTCCGGCGGTCGCGGCGCTGGCCACGGCCGCGCTCGCGCTCGGCGGCTGCACGACGGCAGCCCCCATGCCGACCCCCGCGCCGAGCCCGTCGCCGAGCTACGTCTCCGACTACGAGACGCCCGCGCCGGTCGTCTACGCGCCGCTCACCGGCCTCCCCGCCGACCCCGCGGCCCTCGCCCACGCCTCGCTCGCCGCCAAGATCGACAACCACGAAGAGGCGCGACCCCAGGTCGGCCTCGAGGCGACCGACCTGCTGTTCGAGGAGCTCGTCGAGGGTGGACTCACCCGCTACGTCGCGGTCTGGCACTCGAACGTGCCCGCCGAGATCGGGCCGATCCGGTCGATCCGGCCGATGGATCCGGACATCATCTCGCCGTTCGGCGGGATCGTGGCCTACTCGGGCGGGCAGCAGCGATTCGTGGCGCTCATGCAGCAGACCAACGTCTACAACGCGATCCACGGGCAGTCCTCGACCGAGGCGGTCATGTACCGCACCAAGACCAAGGACGCCCCGCACAACGTGCTCGTCAAGGCGCCCGAGCTCATCGGGATGCACGCCGACATCGCGCCGCCGCCGCAGCAGTACGCCTATGCCGACACCGCATCGGGGTCGACGGCGGCCCGCGAAGGGCAGGCGGTCGCCGGCATCAACCTCGTGTTCGGCGCGCCCTCGCATCCCTCCTGGACCTTCGACGCGGCGAGCGGTCGCTGGCTGCGGTTCCAGAGCGGCGCCGCCGACCTCGACTCGCAGGGCGCGCAGCTCTCCGCGGTGAACGTCGTGGTCGTGCGCGTGCCGGTGTCGAACGACAAGGGCGTGCCGAAGACCGAGCTGATCGGCGGCGGTGAGGCGATCGTGCTCTCGGGAGGCAAGGCCGTGCACGCCACCTGGTCGAAGGGCGACCGCGTGGCCCCCATCCGGCTCGTCGACGACACCGGGGCGGTCATCCGGCTGGCGCCCGGCAACAGCTGGTTCGAGCTCGTGCCGGTCTCCGGTTCGGCCGAGCTCGTGCCCGCGGCCTGAGCCGTCACGCCCGCCGCGAACGCGCCTCGCCCCGGCTTGCACTCCCTCTAGGCGAGTGCCAGACTGATCTTTGGCACTCACCATCTCTGAGTGCCAACTCACTGTGGATCACGTCCGGGAGGGACGACACTTACCCATGGCAAAGATCATTGCTTTCAACGAGGACGCCCGTCGGGGCCTCGAGCGCGGCCTCAACACCCTGGCCGACGCCGTGAAGGTCACCCTCGGCCCGCGCGGTCGCAACGTCGTGCTCGAGAAGAAGTGGGGCGCCCCCACCATCACCAACGACGGCGTCTCCATCGCCAAGGAGATCGAACTCGACGACCCGTACGAGAAGATCGGTGCGGAGCTCGTCAAGGAGGTCGCCAAGAAGACCGACGACGTCGCCGGCGACGGTACGACCACCTCGGTCGTGCTCGCCCAGGCGCTCGTCCGTGAGGGCCTGCGCAACGTCGCGGCCGGCGCCGACCCGATCAGCCTCAAGCGCGGCATCGAGAAGGCCGTCGCGGCCGTCGAGGCCGAGCTGCGCGCGAGCGCCAAGGAGATCGAGACCAAGGAGGAGATCGCGGCCACCGCGTCCATCTCCGCCGCCGACCCCGAGATCGGCGCGCTCATCGCCGAGGCCATCGACAAGGTGGGCAAGGAGGGCGTCGTCACCGTCGAGGAGTCGAACACCTTCGGCACCACCCTCGAGCTCACCGAGGGCATGCGCTTCGACAAGGGCTACCTGTCGGCGTACTTCGTGACCGACCCGGAGCGCCAGGAGGCGGTCTTCGAGGACCCGTACATCCTGATCGTCAACGGCAAGATCTCGAACATCAAGGATCTGCTGCCGATCGTCGACAAGGTGATCCAGGCCGGCAAGCAGCTGCTCATCATCGCCGAGGACGTCGACGGCGAGGCTCTCGCGACCCTCGTCGTGAACAAGATCCGCGGCATCTTCAAGTCGGTCGCCGTCAAGGCCCCCGGCTTCGGTGACCGCCGCAAGGCGCAGCTGCAGGACATCGCGATCCTCACCGGCGGCCAGGTCATCAGCGAGGAGGTCGGTCTCAAGCTCGAGAACGCGACCCTTGAGCTGCTCGGCCAGGCGCGCAAGGTCATCGTCACCAAGGACGAGACCACGATCGTCGAGGGTTCGGGCTCGGCCGAGCAGATCGCCGGACGCGTCAAGCAGATCCGCCAGGAGATCGAGAACACCGACTCCGACTACGACCGCGAGAAGCTCCAGGAGCGCCTCGCCAAGCTCGCCGGCGGCGTGGCCGTCATCAAGGCGGGCGCGGCCACCGAGGTCGAGCTCAAGGAGCGCAAGCACCGCATCGAGGACGCCGTGCGCAACGCGAAGGCCGCCGTCGAGGAGGGCATCGTCGCCGGCGGTGGCGTGGCCCTCATCCAGGCGGGCAAGGCCGCGTTCGAGAAGCTCGAGCTCACCGGTGACGAGGCCACCGGTGCGAACATCGTGAAGGTCGCCATCGACGCGCCGCTCAAGCAGATCGCCCTCAACGCCGGCCTCGAGCCGGGCGTCGTGGTCGACCGCGTGCGCAACCTGCCGTCGGGCCAGGGCCTCAACGCGGCCACCGGCGAGTACGTCGACATGCTGGCTGCCGGCATCAACGACCCGGTGAAGGTGACCCGCTCGGCGCTGCTCAACGCGGCCTCGATCGCCGGTCTCTTCCTCACCACCGAGGCCGTCGTCGCCGACAAGCCCGAGAAGGTCGCGGCTCCGGCCGGCGACCCGACGGGTGGCATGGACTTCTAAGTCCGGACAACGATCAGCGGGCGGCTCCCACGAGGGGCCGCCCGCTTTCGTGTGCGTGGGGGGTGCTGATCTCGATACACCGCGGCTGCGCCGCGGCACTCGATCAGCGAGGACTCCGCTGATCGAGTGCCGCCGCAGGCGGTGTATCGAGATCAGCTCACCGCAGGAACAGCCGCGCGTTGTGCTGCTCGATCTCCGCGTAGTGCTGGCCCGCCTGGGCGAGCGCCGTGCCGAGCGCGGCGAGGGCGTCCTCGACGCGCTGCTGTGCGGCGCGCCACTCGGCGACCACGCCGTGGAAGGCGGTGGCCGCCTGGCCCGTCCACGACGACTGCAACTGCGCGAGCTGGGAGTGGAGGGCCGTGACCTCGCCCTGGATGCGTCCGACGGTCTGCCGGGCGGCCGTCGCCTGTGCGAGGACGGCTTCGCTGTCTACCTGGTAGCTGCTCATGGCGTCACGCTAGGAGCGCGACGCGTCCGCATTCGCCGTCTCTGCGGATGCCGGGGAGGCATCCTCGGTCGGCTCGCTGGGGAGGAGCGGGATGCTCACCCGGAAGGTCGCCCCCCCGCCGGGCGTCTCGAGCACCTCGACGTGCCCGTCGTGCTTGGCCACGATCCCGGCGACGATCGCCAGGCCGAGACCCGAGCCGCCGGTCTCGCGAGTGCGGGAGGTGTCGGCGCGCCAGAAGCGCTGGAAGATCTTCTCGCGCAGCTGCGGCGGGATCCCCTCGCCGTGATCGACGATCGAGATGCTGCCGTAGCCGCCCACGCGATCCACTCGGACGGCGAGCTCGATGGGGCTGTCGTCGGGCGTGAAGCGCATCGCATTGCCCATCAGGTTGGTGACCACCTGGCGGATCTTGTTCTCATCGCCCAGCACGATCGGCCCGATCTCGGGCAGCGGGGTGGCGGACAACGTCGAGGCCCCCGCCGTCGCCTCGGTGCTCGCGGCCGGGCGCCGGCGGCGCAGGCGGGCGATCGCCGAGCCCGCGAAGGCGATCGGGCCGGTGAGGGTGGTCGCGGGCGGGGTCGTCACCGTGGCCGGCTCCGGCTCCGGTTCCTCGTCGAGGACGAGCTCCTCGGGCTCGATCGGCTCCGGCACGACGACCGTGATCCGGCGCTGCGGTGCGGACGCCGACGCGTCGAGGGCCGCATCCTGGGCGATCGGAAGCAGGTCGA
Source organism: Protaetiibacter larvae (assembly GCF_008365275.1). Lineage (GTDB taxonomy): Bacteria > Actinomycetota > Actinomycetes > Actinomycetales > Microbacteriaceae > Homoserinibacter > Homoserinibacter larvae. The sequence goes on from NZ_CP043504.1 coordinate 1,013,520, forward strand.
CCGGTCCGCGCTGCAGGGGACGGGTCTCGTCGAGGCGGGCGAGCTCGAGGAGGTCCTCGACGAGTCCGCCCATCCGGATCGCCTCGCGCTCGATGCGGTCCATCGCCTGGGCGACGTCTTCCGGGTTCTGCAGCGCCCCCATCCGGTACAGCTCGGCGTAGCCGCGCACCGAGACGAGCGGGGTGCGCAGCTCGTGGCTCGCGTCGCCCACGAACCGGCGCAGCTGCTCGACGGCGCGCTGGCGGTCGGCGAAGGCGCGGTCGATGCGGGCGAGCATGGTGTTGAGCGAGCGGTTGAGTCGGCCGACCTCGGTGTTGGGGGTGGCGCCGCCGAGGCGCTGGGCGTAGTCGCCGGCGGCGAAGCGGGCGGCCGTGTTCTCCACGTCGCGCAGCGGCGCGAAGGTGCTCGTCACGAGCAGTTGGGTGACGGCAGCCCCCAGCAGCACGACCGCGATCGCGAAGAGGAAGAAGATGAGGCTGTAGCGGGTGATCGTGGAGTCGATGTCGGTCAGGTCGATTCCCGCGACGAGCGTCGCGAGCGTGCCATCCGAGCCGGTGAGCACGGTCGTCTTGACGCGCCACTGACCGCGGCCGGAGGCATCGGTGACGGTCGCGAAGCTGCCGTCGTGCGGCACGCTCCACGAGAGGTGCATCGAGGAGAAGTCGGGCTGCAGGTTGTCCTCGGGCACGTTGCTGCAGACGGTGCGGCCGGCGGCGTCGACGATCGCCACGAGGTAGCCGGGCTCGTAGCGGAAGTTGCAGCTCGCGAGGTTGGCGGGGGCGGTCTCGGCGCTGCCGTAGACCTGCTGAAACCAGGAGGTGACGGAGGCGTCGCGCTGGTCGAAGAGGTAGGTGCGCAGCACGGTCATCGTTCCCGCACCGGCCACCGCGAGCCCGAAGGTGAGCAGCAGGACGGTGACGCCCGTGATCTTCGCGCGCAGGGAGATCCCGTTCCACCAGCGGTCGAACGAGGCGTGGAGCTTCGCCATCAGGGCTCCCGGTGAGGCGCGGTCGCGCTCACGCCTTCGCGGTCTTGAGCATGTAGCCGAATCCGCGCTTGGTCTGGATCATCGGCTCGGCGGAGTACTGGTCGATCTTGCGGCGCAGGTAGGAGATGTAGCTCTCCACGATGCCGGCATCGCCGTTGAAGTCGTACTCCCACACGTGGTCGAGGATCTGCGCCTTCGACAGCACCCGGTTGGGGTTGAGCATGAGGTAGCGCAGCAGCTTGAACTCGGTGGGGGAGAGCTCGACGGAGGCGTCGCCCACGGTCACCTCGTGGGTGTCCTGGTCCATGGTGAGCTCGCCGGCGCGGATGATGGCGTCCTCCTTGTCGGCCATGGTGCGCCGCAGGATCGCCTTGATGCGGGCCACGATCTCGTCCAGCGAGAACGGCTTGGTGACGTAGTCGTCGCCGCCGACGGTGAGGCCGGTGATCTTGTCCTCGGTGTCGTCCTTCGCCGTGAGGAAGAGGATCGGCGCCGTGTAGCCGGATGCACGGAGGCGCTTGGTGACTCCGAAGCCGTTCATGTCGGGCAGCATGACGTCGAGGATGATGAGGTCGGGCTCCTCGTCGAGGACCGCGGAGATGGCCTGGGCGCCGTTGCCGACCGCGCGAACGGCGAAGCCGGCGAAGCGGAGGCTCGTGGTGAGCAGGTCGCGGATGTTGGGCTCGTCGTCGACGATGAGGATCTTGGGTCCGTCACTCATGGGGCCATTATCCTGCGTGTTCGCTGAAAGTGGTCTGAATTCTTCACGGCGTGTGCTGTCCCCCGGATGGGTGTCGTCCTAGCATCGGGAGGGTGAGCGCTGAGCGCATGGTGATCGTCGGGGCGGGGCTGGCCGGTGCATCGGCGGCCGAGGAGCTGCGGGAGCGCGGGTTCGAGGGTGCCATCCGGCTGTTCGGGTCGGAGCACTCGGTGCCCTACCTCCGGCCGCCGTTGTCGAAGGGCTATCTCGCCGGAACCGAGGGCTGGGACGCCGTCGAGCTGCATCCGCGCGAATGGTATGCGGAGCACGGCATCGAGCTGATCACGGGCACGAACGCCGCCGCGATCGACCGCTCCGCGCACGAGCTCGTGCTCGACGACGGCGCGCGCGAGCGCTACGACAGACTGCTGCTCGCGACCGGGTCCGAGCCGGTGCGGCCGGAGCTCCCGGGGGTCGGGCTGCCGGGGGTGCACGTGCTGCGCACCATCGAGCAGTCCGACGAGCTGAAGGCGCTGTTGCACGGCGGCGAGAAGTCGATCGTCGTCATCGGAGGCGGGTGGATCGGGATGGAGCTCGCGGCGACGGCGCGGACGCTCGGCCACGCGGTCACCGTGGTCGAACGTGGCAGGGTTCCGCTCGCCTCGGCACTCGGCGAGCGACTCGGCGGCGTCTTCCTCGCCCTGCACGAGGAGCACGGTGTCGCCTTCCGCCACGAGGCGACCGTCGAGGCCATCGAGGGGGATGCCGCCGTCACCGGCGTGCGGCTCGCGAGCGGGGAGGTGCTGCGGGCCGAGCTTGTCGTGCTCGCGGTCGGGGCCAGGCCGCGCATCGAGCTCGCGGCGGCGGCCGGGCTCGAGACCGCCGACGGCGTGCTGGTCGACGAACGGCTCGTCACGAGCGACCCCGACATCCTCGCGGCCGGGGACATCGCGAGCCACCTGCATCCGGACCTGCACGGCATCCGGGTGCGCAGCGAGCACTGGGCGAATGCGATGAACGGCGGCCGGGCGGCCGCGCGCGCGATGCTCGGCGACGAGCGACCGTACGACGACATCCCGTACTTCTACACGGATCAGTTCGAGCTGGGGATGGAGTACTCGGGCTTCGCGCCGCTGACCGGCACCGCGCGGGTCGTGATCCGGGGCGACCTCGCCGCTCGGGAGTTCATCGCCTTCTGGGTGCTCGGCGCGCGCGTGGTCGCCGGCATGAACGTGAACGTCTGGGACGTCAACGACGAGGTGCAGCGCCTGATCCGCTCGCGGGCGGAGCTCGACGACGCTCGGCTCGCCGACCCCGCGATCCCTCTCGCCGAGCTGTAGCGCGCGAGATCCGACGCAGACGGCGTCATGGCTGCACCGTGCAGCCATGCGCCCCTTTCTGTCGGAGTTCGCGCGGGCGGCCTAGCATCGGAACGTGACCTCCGCCCCCGCCCTGCTCCGCCGGATCGGGGCGCGCGAGTTCGACTTCGCGCGGCGCGTGGCGGTGATGGCGATCGTGAACCGCACGCCCGACTCCTTCCACGACAAGGGGGCGACCTTCGCGCTCGACCGTGCGGTGGATGCGGCGCTCGCCTCCGTCGCCGACGGCGCCGACTGGGTCGACGTGGGCGGGGTGCCCTTCGGGCGCGGGCCCGCGGTGGAGCTCGCCGAGGAGCTCGACCGCATCGTGCCGCTCGTCGCCGCCATCCGCGCGGCATCCGACGTGGTGATCTCGGTCGACACCTTCTCGGCCCGGGTCGCCGAGGCGGCGATCGCGGCGGGGGCGGATGTCGTGAACGACACCTCCGGGCTGTGGGACCCCGACATGGCACCCGCGGTGGCGGCGACCCGCGCCCACCTCGTGCTCACCCACTCGCTCACGCCGCCCCGCACCCCGCATCCCTCGCCGCGGTACGACGACGTGGTCGACACCGTCGTCAGCCACCTGCGCGACCGGATCGAGCGCGCGATCGCGGCGGGCATCCCCGTCGAGAGGCTCATCGTCGACCCCGGCCACGACCTCAACAAGAACACCCTGCACTCGCTCGAGCTCACCCGGCGTCTCGGCGAGGTGGCGTCCCTCGGGCTGCCGGTGCTCGTGGCGCTCTCCAACAAGGACTTCGTGGGCGAGTCGATCGACCGCCCGCAGTACGAGCGGCTCGAGGGATCGCTCGCGGCCGCGGTCGTCTCGATCGTCAACGGCGCGCGCATCGTGCGGGTGCACGATGTGCGTGCCACGGTCGCCGCCGTGCGGATGACGGAGGCGATCCTCGGATGGCGGGAGCCGGCATGGCTGAAGCACAACATGTGACGATCGACCGGCTGTGGCCGGATCCGGCGAGCGATCTCTCCGACGACGCGCTCGTCGCGGAGCTGCGCGAGGCCGACCCGGTGCTGCGCGCCAACTTCGTGAGCTCGGTCGACGGCGCGGCCACCCGCGACGGTCTCTCGGGCGGGCTCGGCGACGCCGCCGATCGGCGCTCCTTCGAGCTGCTGCGGCGGGCGGCGGATGCGGTGCTCGTCGGCGCGGGAACCGTCCGCGCCGAAGGCTACGGGCCCTTGCGGGTGTCGGACGCCTCGGTCGCCTGGCGGACGGCGCGCCACCTTCCGCCGCACCCGGTGTTCGTCATCGTGTCCGGGACGCTCGACCTCGACGCGGGATCGCGCATCTTCACCGAGGCGCCCGTGCGGCCGATCGTGGTGACGACCGAGGGCCACGACACGACGGCGTTCACGGAGTGCGCCGAGGTGATCGAGGCCGGTCGGGGCGAGCACATCGACGCCTCGGCCGCGGTCGCCGCGCTCCACGCCCGCGGGCTCACGCGCATCCTGTGCGAGGGCGGGCCGAGCCTGTTCGGCGCGCTGCTCGCGGCCGACCTCGTCGACGAGCTGTGCGTCACCGTGGCGCCGAGCCTCGAGGCGGGGGATGCCCGCCGCATCGCCGCGGGCGAGCTGCCCGCGCCGCGCGGGCTCGAGCTCGCCCACGTGCTGCGGGCGGAATCGACCCTGCTGCTGCGCTACCGCCGCGACTGAGCTCCGCTACACGTCCCGGCGCGCGAGCAGCAGGGCACCGCCTGCGAGAGCCACCGCCGCCCACGCGACCATGGCGAGCGCCGCCTGCCAGGGCTCGAGGACGAGGTACGGGTTGTCGCCGATGACGATGCCCTCGATGCCGGGGAAGGCCGCCATCCGACCGCCCAGGCTGCTCGGCAGGAATGCCGCGACGTTGATCGGCCACGTCTGCTGGGTGAGCCCGCCGATCAACTGGAACACGGTCGGCACGACGAGGATGAGGCCCAGCACCGTCGCGATCGCGCCCGCGCTCACCCGGATGACGGCGCCGACACCCACCGCGAGCACCGCCACGAGCGCGAGGTAGCCGGCGTTCGCGGTGATGCTCACCCACACCTGACCGTCGGCGATGTCGACCGGGTAGCCGGCGCCGGAGAGGATCGCGGCGCTGGCGAGGGCGGCGAGCACGAGCGAGACGAGCGCCGCCACGAAGGTTGCCACGCCGATCACGGCGGCCTTCGCGAACAGCACCGGGAGGCGGCGGGGCACGGCGGTCACACTCGAACGGATCATCCCCGTCCCGTATTCGCCGGTGATCACGAGCGAACCGAGCACGCCGACTACGAGCACCCCGAAGCCGACGGCGACCGTGGACGCCGTGAACCAGTTGTAGTTCGCGGTCGCGGTGTCGAAGCCCGTGTGCTCCAGGCCGGTCAGCACGAGGGAGATGAGGGTGGCGGCACCGATCGTGAGCACCGCGAACACCAGCAGGCACCACTCGCTGGAGCGCAGGGTGCGCAGCTTGATCCACTCGGAGATCAGGATGCCGCCGAGGCTCAGCCGGGACTCGGTCAGCACGGCGGCGCTCACGCGGCACCTCCCGCGTGGTACTCGACATCGTCCTGGGTGAGGGCGAGGTAGGCCTCCTCGAGCGAGCCCTGCAACGACGTCAACTCGTGCAGCACGACCGCCTGCTGGGCGGCGAGCTCGCCGATCCGCTCGATCGGCAGCGCGCCGACGATCGCGGCACCGGGGGTCTCGGGGATGGGCGTCAACGTTGCGCCGCCCGCCGTGAGCGCCGACGCGAGCCGGTCGAGGTGGGGCGTGCGCACGCGAACGGTGGCACCGCCCGGTCCGGAGGCGAGGGCGACGATCTCGGCCACCGAGGCATCCGCGATGATGCGTCCGCGGCCCAGCACGATGATGTGGTCGGCGGTCTGGGCCATCTCGCTCATGAGGTGCGAGGAGAGGAAGACGGTGCGGCCCTGGCCGGCCAGGTGCTTCGCGAGCTGCCGCACCCAGATGACGCCCTCCGGGTCGAGGCCGTTGACCGGCTCGTCGAGGATGAGCGTCGATGGGTCGCCGAGCAGGGCCGCCGCGATGCCGAGGCGCTGCCCCATCCCGAGGGAGAAGCCCTTCACCCGCTTGCCGGCCACCGACTCGAGGCCCGTCAAGGCGATCACCTCGTCGACGCGGCGGCGCGGGATGCGGTGGGTCGCGGCGAGCGCGAGCAGGTGGTTGCGGGCGGTGCGTCCCGGGTGCACGGCCTTGGCGTCCAGCAGCACCCCCACCTCGCGCAGCGGGCTCGCGTGCTCGGCGTAGCGCTTGCCGTTGACCGTGACGTGGCCCGCGCTGGGGTTGTCCAGTCCCACGATGAGGCGCATCGTGGTGGACTTGCCGGCGCCATTCGGGCCGAGGAAGCCGGTGACCCGACCCGGTTCGATGGTGAAGCTCACCCCGTCGACCGCGGTCTTGGCGCCGTAGCGCTTGGTGAGTGCGGTCGCTTCGATCATGAGGCGAGCCTAGGCGGCGACGGGGTGCGCGCTACGCCGCGAGGTCGTGCGAGTCGAGGATCGTGTAGCTGTAGCCCTGCTCGGCGAGGAAGCGCTGGCGGTTCTGGGCGAAGTCCTGGTCCACCGTGTCGCGCGCGACGAGCGTGTAGAAGTTCGCGGGCAGCCCGGACTCCTTCGGCCGCAGCAGGCGCCCGAGGCGCTGGGCCTCCTCCTGGCGCGATCCGAACGACCCGGACACCTGGATGGCGACCGTCGCCTCCGGCAGGTCGACCGAGAAGTTGGCCACCTTCGACACCACGAGCACCTTCGTGATCCCGTCGCGGAACTCCTGGTACAGCCGCTCGCGCTCGGCGATCGGCGTGGATCCGGTGAGCTGCGGGGCGCCGAGCGCCTCGGCGAGCTCCTCGATCTGGTCGAGGTACTGGCCGATCACGAGGATCCGCTCGCCGTCGTGCTTGGCCACCAGATCCTTCACCACCTGCAGCTTCGCGGGCGCGGTGGCGGCGAGCCGGTAGCGCTCGTCGTCGGCGCTCGCGGCGTACTCGAGGCGCTCGGACTGCGGCAGGTCGATCCGCACCTCGAAGCACGACGCCGGGGAGATGAAACCCTGGGCCTCGATCTCCTTCCAGGGCGCGTCGAAGCGCTTGGGGCCGATGAGGCTGAACACGTCGGACTCCCGGCCGTCCTCGCGCACGAGGGTCGCCGTGAGGCCGAGGCGGCGGCGAGCCTGCAGCTCGGCGGTCAGCTTGAACACGGGTGCCGGCAGCAGGTGCACCTCGTCGTAGACGATGAGGCCCCAGTCGAGGGCGTCGAGAAGCGCCAGGTGCGCGTACTCGCCCTTCCTCTTGGCGGTGAGGATCTGGTAGGTCGCGATCGTGACCGGCTTGATCTCCTTGGACTGCCCGGAGTACTCGCCGATGTCGTCCTCGCTGAGGCTCGTGCGCTTGAGCAGTTCGGCGCGCCACTGGCGGGCGGAGACCGTGTTGGTGACGAGGATGAGCGTCGTGGTGTCGGCCTCGGCCATCGCGCCCGCGCCGACGAGCGTCTTGCCCGCGCCGCACGGCAGCACGACCACACCGGACCCGCCCGCGAAGAAGTTGTCGACCGCCTGCTGCTGGTAGGGGCGCAGGCTCCAGCCGCTCTCGACCAGGTCGATGCGGTGCGGGGTTCCGGGGGTGTAGCCGGCCTGGTCCTCGGCCGGCCAGCCGATCTTGAGCAGTTCCTGCTTCACCTGCCCGCGCGCCCACGGCTGCAGCGTCCACTCGGTGGAGCTGCGGCGGATGCCGAGGAACGGGGCGATCTTCGCGTTGCGGGTGATCTCGGCGAGCACCGCGGGATCCGTGGTGCGGATGACGAGCTCGCCGCTGTGCCCATCCGCGCTGTCGTCGCGCGCGATGACGAGGCGGCCGTAGCGTCCGACGGTCTCCGCGATGTCGATCTGCACCGTCTGCGGCACGGGGAACTTGGCGTAGCGCTCGAGGGTGGCGAGCATCTGGGCGGCCTCATGGCCGGCGGCGCGCGCGTTCCAGAGGCCGAGGCGCGTGATGCGGTAGGTGTGCACGTGCTCGGGCGCCCGTTCGAGCTCGGCGAAGACCGCCAGCTCGTGGCGGGCCTCCTCCGCATCCGGGTGCGCCACCTCGAGCAGCACCGTGCGGTCGCTCTGCACGATCAACGGTCCGTTCACAACCGTCCAGCCTATCCGGGCGAGACGCCGGCTTGCTGGACGGTGAGGGGCCGCGGCGTGCTCGAGACACGCCGCGACGGGCGCACCTCGCGACCCCTCACCGTCAGGCGGGGGAGACGTCGACGATGTGCGAGAGGGGGAGCGTGCGCTCGATGTCGGCGCGGCGGTCGCGCGCGCGCAGGCGGCCGCCGGCGAGCGCGGCCGGCTCCAGCAGGTAGGGCACCTCGCTGCCATCCGGCAGGCGCACGGTCACCGTGACCGCGACGCGGGACTTGATGGCGAGCTCGAGCTGCCGCGCGTTCCACGCGGCGCCGCTCTCCGCGGGCGCCTCGGCGGCCGCCTGGCGCAGGCGCGCCACGAGCGCCGCCGCCGTGTCGACCGGGATCGACGCGGTGATCGGCGCGGGCGCCGCGCGCCGCACCGGACGGATCGTGCCCGTGGCGTCCTCGAACACGGCCGGGTACCGCGCATCCACGAGCGACCAGTACACGGCCTCCGCGTCGAAACGGCTCACCGCGCGGTGGGCGTCCGTGCGGCGCAGCGCGATCGACGACAGCGCCTGGTCGATCACGAGCTGCCCGACCAGGGCCGGGTCGTCGCCGCGGACGTAGGCGTGCGCACCCGCGTCGGGCCCCGAGATCGGCGCGTCGAGCGCCCCCACCCGGAGGCTTCCGAAGCGGCCCGCCGTCTCGGTCAGCAGGTATTCGAGCGGCTGCGGGATGCCCGTGAGCGAGGTCTCGGCCAGGAACGCCCGCAGCTGCTCGATCGTCGCGCCCGCCGTGAGCGCGCGGGTGACCGACGCCGCGGTGACGCGATAGCTGGACGCCAGGCCCACCGATTCCACGTCGGCGAGCTCGCGCAGCCGGGCGTCGACGTCGGCGGCGAGCGGGCCCGGGGCGATCATCGAGAGGTCGTGCTGGATGTAGACCTGCCGCACGTCGGGCGGGAACAGGGCGCCGACCGCCGCGGCCGCCGCCTCCGGACCGGTCGCGAGCAGGGCCGATCCGGGAGTGGAGGGGATCGACGCCCCGACGATGCCGAGCAGCTCGGCCGAGCGGGATGCCGTGGAGGCGCGTTCGCGCATCCACGCGCCCCCGGCCGGGTACAGCCACTCGAGGTAGTCGACGAGGCCGTCGCCCCAGCGGGCCCGCGCTCGGGAGCGCAGGTGGGCGCGCAGCTCCTCGGGCACCTGTGCGAGCCATCCTTCGGCCAGCGCCGTCCAGCGTTCGACGCGGCTGAGACCGCGCCATTCGACGCCTTCCGCCGTGACCCGCCAGGATCCGGCGCTCAGCTCGATGAGCCGCGCGGATTCGGCGATGTCGAGCAGCGCGCGCAGCTCCTCGTCGCCGACGCCCGCGGCGGCGGAGAGGCGACGCCAGTCGGGGAGGGCGATGCCGCCGCGCTGCAGCTGCCGCGCCGGCTCGCGTTCGAGGGTGCGCACCAGTTCGCCCACCGCGGTGACCGCCTCGAAGGCGCGATCGGCGGCGCCCCGATCCGCGGCCGCCAGATCGGACGCCCCGACCGGTTCGAGCGCCGCGGGGGGCGGGCCGTCCAGGAGGTCCTCGACCGAGGGCAGTCCCGCGGCGGGCCAGGCGCGCAGTCGGGCGAACACGGGGCCCCAGGGGGCGGGGCGCCCCGTGGTGTCGTCGAGCAGCGCGAGCCCCGAGAGCTGCGCCACCGGCTCCCGGATCGCCTCCGGCGCGAGGCCGAGGCGCGCGGCGATCGCCGTCGCGTCGCCGCCGGTGCCCTGCTCCTCCAGCACGCCGGCGGCCGCGAGCACCGCGAGGGTGGGCCGGTCGAGGTGCTCGAGCGCGGCCTGCACCGAGCCCTCCTCGAGGAGGGCCTCGGCGAGGTCGAAGACGTCGCGGATGCCCGCCTCCCGCACCGGGCGGGCCCGCAGCAGTGCCGTCAGGGCGTCGTCGTCTCGCGCCCGCAGCCATGCTGCGAGCGCCAAGGCGGAGGTGCTACCGCTCACCGTCCCGGGCGAGCCGCCGGCGCCGCACGGTGGTCACGACGAGGAACACCAGGATGAGCACGAAGGCGATCGGCAACCCGATGTAGCCCACCAGGACGAGCGCGGGCCAGATCCCGCTCGCCATCTCGGCCCCCGAGGCGTTGCCGATGATCGTGATCACGATCGCCAGGATCGACAGCCCCACGATGGTCGCGATCCAGACGGTGAGCACACGTTCGATACGATTGAGAGGGACGGGGGCGTTCTCGGGCACGAGACAACACTATGCCCCGCATCCCCGCCCCATGGATCAGCGAGAGAGGCCCCGCATGCCCACCGGCAAGGTGAAGTTCTACGACGAGGAGAAGGGCTTCGGCTTCGTCACCTCCGACGACGGCCAGGAGGTCTTCCTGCACGCGTCGGCACTCCCCGCCGGCGCCGTGGTGCGCGCGGGCACCCGCCTCGAGTTCGGCATCGCCGACGGACGCAAGGGCGCCCAGGCGCTCTCGGTGCGAGTGCTCGACGCCCCGCCGAGCCTCACCAAGATCAACCGGCGCTCCGCGGACGACATGGCGATCGTCATCGAAGACCTCGTGAAGCTGCTCGACGGCATCGGTGCGGGCCTGCGTCGCGGGCGGTACCCCGACCGCGCGCACGGCACGAAGATCGCCGCGGTGCTGCGCAAGGTCGCCGACGACCTGGATGCCTGAGCACCCGGTGACCGACGACGAGCGTCTGCGGATCGCCCGGGAGGCGCTGCGCGAGATCACGCCCGACGCGACCGTGGGCGAGCTCATCTCGCAGTCCGAGGAGGACGACGGCGTCACCACGCTGGCCTTCGCGGCCACGATGGCCGGCTACCCGGGATGGCACTGGACGGTGAGCGTCGCCGAGCTCGCGGGCGAGGCCCCCACGGTGCTCGAGGCGGAGCTGCTGCCCGGCGACGGCGCACTGCTCGCACCGGACTGGGTTCCGTGGTCGGAGCGCCTCGAGGAGTACCGCGCCGCCCAGGAGGCGGCTGCCGCCGAGGCGGGTGACGCGGACGACGACGCCGACGACACGGATGACGACGACCACGACGACCACGACGAGGACTTCGGCGACGACCCCGACGACGGGATCGACTTCGAGCACGACGACTCAGCGCCGCTTGCGGTGGGTGTAGACGAGTCCGACGAGACCGAGCCCGATGCCGACGAGGCAGGTCCACAGCCACCAGACGCGCCCCGAATCGACGAGCGCGCCGACGAAGACGAGTAGCCCGCCGAGGGCGAGCACCCACAGCACGAGCCCCGCGAGCACGGCCGCGCGGTCGTCCGTGGCGACCGGTTCCGGGTCCGGACGCCGCTCATCCTCGCGCAGCCACAGTCGCATGCGCCGATCCTCGCTAGCTGTTCTTCCCCGTGAGGTTGTGAACGCGGGCTGCGGGGACGAGACCGCCGATTCCGGTGTGGGGTCGGTGGTGATTGTAGTGATGGAGCCAGTCGGCGTAGGTGGCTGAGCGGGTGGCCTCGGATGAGTATGCCTCGGCGTAGGCCCACTCGGTGGCGAGGGTGCGGTTGAAGCGTTCGACCTTGCCGTTGGTCTGCGGCCGGTAGGGGCGTGTCCAGCGGTGCTGGATGTTGCCGAGTGCGGCGGCGAAGGCGCGTGATCGGTAACAGGAGCCGTTGTCGGTCATCACGGCGGTGACGGTGATGCCGTGCTCGGCGAAGAACGCTGCGGCTCGGAGCCAGAAGCCGGCCGCGGTCTCTTTGCGTTCGTCGGGGAGTTGCTCGGAGTAGGCGAGCCGGGAGTGGTCATCGACCGCGTGGTGCAGGAAGGTGTAGCCGCGCGAAGGGGACGCGCCGCGACGTGCGGCTCGATCCCGGGCCGAGCCGGCTCGTCGATCCTGGGTCGAACCGCGACCATGGATGCGCCAGCCGCCGCCATCCGGGATGCGACCGAGTTTCTTGATATCGACATGGACGAGCTCTCCCGGCGCGGCGACCTCGTAGCGGACCGGCTTCGGCGCGCGAACAGGCAGCCCGGTGGCCTGATCGACGTGGACAAGTCGCGGCATCCGATAGCGGGCGAGAACGCGTCCGACCGTCGAGCGGGGAACACCGAGGTGATAGCCGATGCGGTGCGGACCCCAACGGCGGGTGAAGCGCAACGCGACGATGCGTCGCTCGAGTCGCTGGGACGAGCGCGACGGGCTGCGGTGCGGTCGGGAGCTGCGATCGGTCAGCGGCAGCCCGGCGCGGTAGCGGCACGCCCAACGGGAAGCCGTCGCCGGGGAGCACTGGAACCGCTCAGCAGCCCGCCGCACCGGCCAGCCCTGATCGACGATGAGACGAGCAAGGCGCGCCCTGCCCTCCGGAGTAAACGGCGCGTTAGCGTGAGTCACGAAGACCTCCGTGGAAACGATCTGAGTGTGGTTACCCACATCGTTCCCGGAGGTCTTCGCTCACCTCAGCCGTTCACAACGTGTCGGGGAAGAACAGCTAGAGCGCCGCGATGACGTAGTCGATCGACGCCGTCAGCGCCCGCACATCGGCGGGGTCGATGGCGGCGAAGGTCGCCACGCGCAACTGGTTGCGGCCGAGCTTGCGGTACGGCTCGGTGTCGACGACGCCGTTGGCGCGCAGCGCCGCGGCGATCGCGGCCGCGTCGATCGAGGAGTCGAAGTCGATCGTGACGACCACCTGCGAGCGGTGGTCGGGGTCCGCCACGAACGGGGTCGCCACCTCGCTCGCCTCGGCCCACGCGTACAGGTGGTCCGAGGACTCGCGCGTGCGGGCGTCCGCGAAGGCGAGTCCGCCGTTCGCGTTCAGCCAGTCCAGCTGCGCCTCCATGAGCAGCAGCGTCGCGATGGCGGGGGTGTTGAGCGTCTGGTCGAGGCGCGAGTTGTCGACCGCGTTCTTGAGGCTCAGGAACTCCGGGATCCAGCGGCCGGATGCCGCGATCCGCTCGATCCGCTCGATCGCGGCCGGGCTCGCGAGCGAGAACCACAGGCCGCCGTCCGATGCGAAGTTCTTCTGCGGGGCGAAGTAGTAGAGGTCGGTCTCGGTGACGTCGAAGTCGACGCCGCCCGCGGCGCTCGTCGCGTCGATCACGGTGAGGGCGCCGTCGTCGCCGTGGACGCGGCGGACAGGCGCCATGACGCCCGTCGAGGTCTCGTTGTGCGGCCAGGCGTAGACGTCCACGCCGTCCAGCACCTCGACCTCGGCGCGCGATCCGGCGGGCGCGTCGATCACGCGCGGCGCCTCGAGGAAGGGCGCGGCGGCGGCCTGGGCGAACTTGGCGCCGAACTCTCCGAAGGTGAGGTTCTCGGCGCGGCGCTCGATGAGCGAGAACGCGGCGGCATCCCAGAACGCGGTCGAGCCGCCGTTGCCGAGCACGACCTCGTAGCCATCCGGCAGTCGGAACAGCTCGGCGAGCCCCGTGCGCACGCGGCCGACGAGCGCCTTCACCGGCTTCTGGCGGTGCGAGGTGCCGAAAAGCTCCGCGTTCGCCTGCAGGTGGGCGAGCTGTTCGGGCCGCACCTTGGACGGACCGCATCCGAATCGTCCGTCGGCGGGCAGCAGGTCACGGGGGATCTCGATGTTCGGCACGCACCGAGTCTATTTGTGCCCGGTAGGCTTGCTGCGACGTGCTGGGAGGCCACGATGACCGATCTCGTCGACACGACGGAGATGTACCTTCGGACCATCCTCGACCTCGAGGAGGAGGGGATCACGCCGCTGCGCGCGCGCATCTCCGAGCGCCTCGGGCACTCGGGTCCGACCGTGTCGCAGACCATCGGGCGCATGGAGCGCGACGGCCTCGTGGTCGTCGAGGGCGACCGGCATCTCGCGCTCACCACCGCGGGCCGCAGCCGTGCCATGCACGTCATGCGCAAGCACCGCCTGGCGGAGCGGCTGCTCTCGGACGTCATCGGCCTCGACTGGGCCTATGTGCACGACGAGGCGTGCCGCTGGGAGCACGTCATGAGCGAGCAGGTGGAGCGTCGGCTGCTCGAGCTGCTCGATCACCCCACCGAGTCGCCGTACGGCAACCCGATCCCGGGTCTCGATGAGCTGGGGGACGTTCCGGCCGGCCGGTTCCTCGACGGCGTGGAGAGCCTCGTGCAGCGCGCCGCGGCGGTGCCGGGGGAGTCGTCGGGCGTCATCCGGCGGCTCGGCGAGCCCGTGCAGTTCGAGCCCGAGCTGCTCGCGCAGTTGCGCGAGGCGGGCGTCCTGCCGGGTGCGACCGCCACGATCTCCGCCGCAGGCGCCTACGTGCTCGTGCAGGTGGACGGTTTCGGCGACGGGCTCGAGCTGCCCAGCGAGGTCGCCTCGCACATCTACATCGAGTCCTGAACCCGCTCCTGCACAGCGCCGCGCGCCCGGGTCGGTTCCCCCTGAACGGGGGACGGCGATGTGACAAGAGCGGGCCCGTCCCCTAAACTCGCCAAGTCCCCCGGTCACATCAGGACGGTCGGGGGCCGCTGCCCAGGGCGTCTCGTTCACCCATCCTCTGTGCGGCGACGTGACATACGAAAGGGATGGGGTCGCGCACCGAGAGCGGCCGAGGCGCGGGAGAGCTCTCTTGCTTCCAGGTACCCAGATGGAGCGGTCCGCCGCTCCCGCCCCCCGAACCCGAAACCCCCGCCGCACCTCGCTGCGCAACCTCGCCGTCATGGCGATCGTGGTGCCCGGCATCTTCGCGACGATCGCGTTGCCCGCCTACGCCTACTCGCCGCCCGCCCCCGACCACTCGGATGAGGCGGCCGCGCTCGAGCAGCTGCGCGCCGCGGGCGCGCAGTCGATCGAGGTCGACGACGCGGTGCTCCCCGCCGACGCACGCGACGGCTACGAGACGATCTCGGCCGCCGAGATCCGCCGCGCGCAGCAGCGCGCCGCCTTCGCCGCGTACTCGGGGCCGTCGGCTCGCGACTTCCTCGCCAACCCGCCGTATCCGTCGTTCTCGCTCGACCAGGTGGTGCAGGTCGCCCTGCAGTACCAGGGCGTTCCGTACGTCTATGGCGGAGGCACCCCGGCGGGGTTCGACTGCTCGGGCTTCACGATGTTCGTCTACGCCCAGTTCGGCGTGGCGCTGCCGCACTCCTCGCGCGCCCAGGGTGCCGGCGGCATCCCGATCTCGCGCGCGGACGCGCGGCCGGGCGACATCGTCGCCATGGACCGCGGCGGCCACGTCGGCATCTACCTCGGCAACAACACGATGGTGCATGCCCCGATGCCGGGCCGCGTGGTCGAGATCGAGGCGATCTGGGATCCGAACGCCTGGTTCGTGCGCTACGGCGCGTAGCGCCGAACCGCGCGCGGCGGCACGTTCTGTGTCGTTCCTGCGATGTTCACCCGACGGGGTTAGCCTGGTGGCCTCGGGGTTCTCGGAATCGGGAGGGCATATGCGCACCGCACGCAGCATCCGCACCATGGATGCCCGCGCGCAGTTCCGCATACAGCTGAGCAGTCGTCCGCACGTGCACTGTCACGCCGCGGAGGTATGAGGCGCTGTCGTTCGCGACGGCGCCTCTTCCTGTTCTCGGGCTCGGATCCGTGCACCTCGGGGATGTTCGAAGGCCTGCAAGCCGTGCAGGCTCCCTCGAGAGGAGACCCGTTGCGCACCCTGGTCCTGAATGCCGGATACGAGCCGCTCGCCGTCGTGTCGTTCAAGAGAGCCCTCGTGCTCGTCCTCGCCGGGAAGGCGGTCGTGGTCGCGTGCGATGACGACCACCCGGTGCACGGCACGACGGGCAGCTGGGATCGCCCGTCGGTGATCCTGCTGCGGCGGTATGTGCGCGTGCCGAGCGGACGAGCCGTGCCGGTGTCGCGGCGGGGCGTGCTGCGGCGCGACGATCAGCGCTGCGGCTACTGCGGCATGCACGCCTCGACGATCGACCACATCATCCCGCGTTCGCGCGGGGGCGCCGACAGCTGGGAGAACCTGGTGGCCTGCTGCCTGCGCTGCAACAACATCAAGGGCGACCGGACCCCGCAGGAGATGGGGTGGACGCTGCGGTTCTCGCCCCGCCCCCCTCACGGGACGGCGTGGCTGGTGCGCGGTGCCGAGCGTGGTCAGCCGCAATGGGAGGAGTTCCTCGCGCCCGCGGCGTGAGGTGCGGATCCCGTTGTCGGACGGCCTCCGAGCCTGGGAAAGTCCTGGGCGACAGACCTGTCTGCCCCGGAAAACGTGGCGTTACCAAGACGTGACAATCGGTTTGATGTCGCGTAACGTCGATCGGGTCGCCTAAACCCGGAGACCCGTATCCAACGTGACTGACATCGAGACCCTCGCCGCCTGGGGCATTGCGCCCGGGCCCGCAGAGACCTCGGGAGCACGCCTGTCTGAGCAGCCGAGCCGTCCCGACGCGGCGGTGGTTGCTCCGGGAAATGTCGAGTATCCGTCGCGTCGCTCGCTTCGCGCCGCCGCGGCGGTGCTGTCGCAGCCCGCGCTCGCGGTCGCCGCCGCGCCCGAGGTGCAGTACCCCTCGCGTCGCGCCGCCCGCGAGGCGGCCGCATCCGTGCCGCCGGTGCCGCTCGCGCCGGTTGCGCCGCTCGAACCGCTCGCCTCCGCGTTCCCCGTGCCACCCGTCGAGCCCGCGCCGCCCGTTGTGCCGGTCGAGCCCGCGCTGACCCTGCCGCCCGCGCTGGCCCCGCCGCCCGCGCTGGCCCTGCAGCCCGAGGAGCCGCTGCCGCTCAAGCGGTCGCGCCCGGAGCGTCGGGCGAGCTCGCGCCGCGGATCCGCGCCGTCCTCCTCGCCTCGTCGCCCGCTCCGCAAGCGTCTGACCGCCGCGGGCACCATGGTGATCGTCGGCGGTCTCTTCGCATCGGTCACCCTCCCCGGCGTCGCCAACCTCCCCGCCTTCGCGGAGGGCGAGCTCTCGTCGCCGCTCGCGGACGTCGCCGCCGGTGGCGCCGCCCAGAAGGTGGCCCTCGCCGCCGGCTCCACCGAGCTCGCCTCCGCCTCGGGTGAGGCGCGCGACGGCTACGAGGCCACGAGCGCAGCCGACCTCAAGCGTCTCTATCGCGACGCGCAGCGCCAGCAGAACCTCTCGGCGTACCTCAGCTCGGGCGCCAAGGAGATGGGCGACGACTACCCGTGGCCCGCGGAGCTCAGCCGCAACCAGGGCGGTGGCCTCTCGCCGCTCAACTACTTCTACCGCGAGTGCGTCGACTTCGTCGCCTGGCGCCTCAACCGCGACGCCGGCAGCACGAGGGCGCCCTTCGCGCTCACCTGGTCGGTGCTCACCCCGGGCGGCGGCAACGCGAGCTCGTGGAAGCGCCAGTGGGAGATCCACGGCTGGGCGACGAGCACGACCCCGGCGCCCGGATGGGTCGCCTGGTTCCCGGGCCAGAACCACGTGGCCTACGTGTCCGGCATCCTCCCCGACGGCTCGGTCGCGATCGAGGAGTACAACTACGGCTCCGACCACCTCTACGGTCAGCGGGTGATCGCGGCCGCCGACGCGATCTACCTCTCGCCGCCCCCGCACTGATCCGCGCCGCCGCCCGCCTGCCCGCCCGTAGACTCGATCCGCCGGGTCTCGGCCCTGCGCCTCTGTAGCTCAATGGAAGAGCAGTTCCGTCCTAAGGAAAGGGTTGGGGGTTCGAGTCCCTCCAGGGGCACCACTGCCGTCACGCGCCGTCCGCGCGTGACTCGGAGGCGCTCGCGGAACCGGTAGCGTCGAAGCGTGGCCAGGAACGAGCGCAGACGGGTGAGAGACCTCGCCGAGACCCTCGCGTGGAGCGTGCGCGAGATGGATCCCCGGGTGCACAGCTTCCCGCCCGGAGGCGAGCTGCCCGAGTTCGGTGTGGCGGTCGAGGTCCTGCCCGGCCTGCGCGCATTCCTCATCCCGGAGGCGGACTCCTGGCGCGCCGTCTTCGCCCGCTTCGACCCCGCGAGCGGCCAGGCCCTCGACAGCTTCGACTACCAGCCGCGTGCGTCGACCGACGAGGAGGCGCCGCGCTGGGCGGCGACGGCCATCCAGACGATGCTCGCCTCGACCGTCGCGAGCGTGCGGGCGCAGCTCGAGGCGGAGCCGTCGCGACAGGGCGGCGCATTCCTCGAGACGGCCGAGCAGCGGCTCGCCAAGGTCGAGGGCCTCATCCCGCGGCTGTGACCCAACGCCGCGGCAGCCGCACTCGGGAAGAATGGATGCGATGAGCGCACCCGTGATCGCCCTGGGCGAGCTGACCGATCCCCGCGTGCTGCGGCTGCTCGAAGACCACCTCGCCGACATGTTCGCCGAGTCGCCGCCCGAGAGCGTGCACGCCCTCGACGTTTCGGGGCTGCAGCATCCCTCCGTCACCTTCTGGGTGCTCAGCGACGGCGACGAGGTGCTCGGCTGCGTCGCCCTCAAGCAGCTCGACCCCACCCACGGCGAGCTCAAGACGATGCGCACGGATGCCGCGGCGCGCGGCCGAGGCTTCGGTCGGCTGCTGCTCGAGCACGTGCTCGCCGAGGCGACCGCCCGAGGCTACCGGCGGATCAGCCTCGAGACGGGCACCCAGGAGTTCTTCCGCCCCGCCCGCACGCTCTACGCCCGGGCCGGGTTCGTCGAGACGGGCCCGTTCGCCGACTACCGCCTCGACCCGTTCAGCGTCTTCATGACGCGCGAACTCGCCCGAGAGGGTGCGCCGGACCCGGCTTGAGGGGCACAATCGAGACGACCGTCCCGACGACGAGGAGCCGACGATGGATTTCTTCACCTGGACCGCGACCTTCATCTGGTGGATCCTCGAGGCGTTCATCTTCATCGCGACGCTGCTGATCCTGTTCTGGATCCTCGTCGACCTGTTCCGCGACCACACGCTCGGCGGCGGCTGGAAGGCCGTCTGGCTCGTCGTGCTGCTCCTGCTGCCGCTGCTCGGGTCGCTGCTGTACCTCATCATCCGCGGCAAGAGCATCAGCGCCCGGGCGAGCGCGCAGCGGGCGGTCGTGCCCGAACAGGACTGGAGGCCCGCGGCGTCCCGTACCCCCGTCGACGACATCGCGAAAGCCAAGGCGCTGCTCGACGCGGGCACCATCAACCAGGGCGAGTACGACGCGCTCAAGTCGAAGGCGCTCGGCAGGCAGTACTTCGGCTGACCCTCGTCATGCGCACCGGTCGTCGATTGCGGAGTTTCGCTCCCGGGAACCGGGGGCTGATCGACCTATCGTGGCCGTGTGTGGCCTGCCAATCGACGGGATGACGAAACGGGTGAGATCCCGGTGACCCCGAACGCGTCCGGAGCGCCGGCGACCCCGCCGGTGCTCGTGCCCGTCCCCCCCGCGAGCTCCCGCGATGTCGCGGACCCCGCACGCGAGGCGTGGCGTGAGGAGCTCGCCCAGATCGGCGGCCCCTCCCCGCTGCTGCACTTCGTCGATGCGCCCACCACCCGCATCGAACTCTCCACCACCCACCCGGGAGGCCTCGCGCGGTTCATCACCGGCAAAAGCACCCTGCTGTCGCAGCTGATCCGTGACGACCTCGCGCTGCGGGTGGCGCGCGTCGCGGCCGAACGGATCACCGCGAAGAGCCTCGAGCTCTCCACGACGCGCGGGCTCGACACCGTGCACCTCGGCATCGGGGTGGTGCGGTGGATGCACGACCGCGTCGACTACTGCGCGCCCCTGCTGCTGCGCCCCCTCGCCATCCGCCGCCACGGACGCGACTTCGAGCTGCGCCTGCGCGGCCCTGCCGTGCTCAACCCGGCGCTCGCGCGCGCTCTCGAGCGGCAATACGGCATCTCGCTCGACGCCGCGAGCTTCGTCGCGCTCTCGGACGACGACGGCACCTTCAAGCCGAACGCCGTCATCGACCAGCTGCGCCGCCTCACCGGGCACCTCGGCGAGATCACCGTGCAGCCGCGCCTCGTGGTCTCCTCCTTCGAGGAGGTCGCCTCCGCGCTCGTCGCCGACGCACAGCACCTCGAGCATCCCGTGCTCGATGCGCTCGCCGGCAACGCGACCGCGAAGTGGGCGCTCGAGGAGGGATACCACCCGGTCGCCGCCGTCGACCCCGACCGGCGCGACCCCTCCACCGACGTGCTGCTGCTGGATGCCGACGCCGAGCAGGAGCACATCGTGGCGCAGATCGCCGCGGGCAACTCGCTCGTGGTGCGCACCATGCCCGGGACCGGCGCGACCCAGACGATCGTCAACGCCCTCGGCACGCTCGTGAGCCAGAACAAGCGCGTGCTCGTCGTGGGGGCGCGTCGCGCGAGCCTGCGCGGCATCGCGCAGCGCCTCGGGGATGTCGGGCTTCCCGGCGTCGCCGTCTCGCCGTCGACGCTGCGCCGGGATGTCGTGCGCGGCATCGCCCGTGCGGAGAAGACCGTGCAGCCCCAGCTGGCCGACGTCGACGAGGCGCTCGTGCGCCTGCGCAGCGTGCTCATCGACTACCGAGAGGCGCTCGTGCGCCCCGACCCGACCCTGTGGGTCTCGGTGTTCGACTGCGTCAACGAGCTCTCCCGGCTCGCCTCGCTGCCCCAGCCGCCGTCCACCTCGGCGCGGTTGAGCCCGCTCGCCGTCGAACGGCTCGCGGGCGACCGCGCACGCGTCGCCGCGACCATGGTCGCGGCCGCCCGGCTCGGGGAGTTCCGCTACGGACCGGGCGACTCGCCCTGGTACGGCGCCCAGTTCGCCACCGGGGAGGACGCCGGACGGGCGCACGCGATCGCCCGCAAGCTGCACGCCGAGACGCTTCCCCGCCTGCTCGTGCGCGCCGGTGCCCTCATCGGCTCCACCCGCATGCGGCCGTTCACCTCGATCGCCGAGCTGGGCGTGTACCTGCGCCTGCTGACCGAGCTGCGCGACACGCTCGACAAGTTCGAGCCCGCCGTCTTCGACCGCTCGCTCTCCGAGCTCATCGTCGCGACCGCCCCGCGCCGCGACGCCCCCGAGATGTCGGGCGCGAACCGTCGGCGGCTCAAGAAGCTCGCCCGCGAGTATGTGCGCCCCGGCATGCACGTGGGCGACCTGCACGAGGCGCTCACCGGCATCCAGCAGCAGCGCATCCTGTGGCAGCGCTACGTCGCGGCGGGCGTCACGCCCGAGGTGCCCACCGGGATCTCGGATGTGCAGGTCGCCTGGCAGCAGGTCTCGGCCGACCTCGCCCAGCTCGACGCGCCTCTCGGCCGCACCACGCGCGAGACCCAGCTGAACGCCCTGCCGCTGCACGAGCTGTCGGCGCTGCTCGGCGAGCTCGCGAAGGAGTCCGACGTGCTCCACAACCTGCAGGAGCGCAGCGAGCTCATGCAGGAGCTGCGCGACCTCGACCTCGACGAGCTCATCACCGACCTCGCCGCACGCCACGTGCCCGAGGAGCAGGTCGCGGCGGAGCTCGAGCTGGCCTGGTGGCGCTCCGCCCTCGACGGGCTGCTCGCCTCCGACCGCGCCCTGCTCGGGGCGAAGACCGAGGTGCTGCAGCGGCTCGAAGCCGACTTCCGGCTCGTGGATGAAGCACACGCGCAGGGCAGCGCCGGCCTGCTCGCCTGGCAGCTCTCCGAGAACTGGCGGATCGGCCTCATCGACTGGCCCGAGGAGGCCGCCGCCCTCAAGCGGCTGATCGTGAGCGGCGCCCTCACCTCGGAGTCGCTGCAGCGACTGGCCCCCCACCTCTCGCGCACCGCGGCGCCGGTCTGGCTCGCCTCGCCGTACGAGATCGAGCAGGTGAGCGACACGATGGCGATCGACACGGTGATCCTCGTGGATGCCGGTGCCACCACGATCGCCGAGAACGTGGGCGCCATCCGCCGCGCCAAGCAGGTGGTCGCCTTCGGCGACCCCGTCACCCAGACCCCGGCCGCCTTCCGGATCGGCCTCGACGAGAGCCCCGAGACCCCCATGGCGGTCGCCTACCCCTCGCCGCGCTCGGCGATGCCGGTGCGCGCGGCCGCGGAGGCTCCTGAGGAGTCCGCCGACACGGCCGTCGAACTCGACCTCGATCTCGAGCCGTCGGCTCCCGAGATCCCCGCCGTCGACGCGGAGTCGAACGACGCGGACGCCCCGGAACCGGCCGAGGAGAGCGTCGACGAGGCGGAGCCCGCGGCGGCATCCCTCGACGAGGCCGCCGAGGAGCGCCCCGACGACCTGCACGCGCAGTCCGCGTTCGCCCGGCTGTCCGCCGTGCTGCCCACCCTCACGCTCACCCGCAGCTACCGGGCGGGCGGCGAGGACCTCGCCGAGCTCGTCAACCGTCGCTTCTACGGCGGGCGCATCGACGCCCTCCCCTGGGCGGGTTCCTTCCTCGGCCACGGCAGCATCTCGCTCGAGTACATCGAGAACGGCACCGGCCTGCCCGACCCCGACACGGGCGCGGTCGAGTCGGTGGATGCCGAGGTCGCCCGGGTGCTCGAGCTCGTCATCGACCACGCCGTCACGCGCCCGCGCGAATCGCTCATGGTCGTGACCGCCTCCGAGAAGCACGCCGTGCGCGTCATGAACGCGGTGCTCGCGAAGCTCGCCACGCATCCGGAGCTCGGCGAGTTCGTGCTCGGCGAGCACGCCGAGCCGTTCGCGGTGCTGCCCGTCGAGCGCGCCGTCGCCCAGAGCCGCGACCGGGTGGTGTTCTCGCTCGGCTACGGACGCACCCCGCACGGCCGCGTGCTGAGCGACTTCGGCGCCCTCGGCCGCCCCGGCGGGGAACGCCTGCTCGCGGTCGCGATGACGCGCGCCCGGCGTTCGCTCGTGATCGTCACCTGCGTGCAGCCCGACGACCTCGACGCCCAGCGGATGAAGCACGGCGCCGTCGCGCTCGCCGAGCTGCTCGGCGAGATCGCCACCCGGCGCGCCGAGCCGCCGCTCGCCGACGACTCCGACCCGATGCTCGTCGACCTCGCCCGTCGCCTCGAAGCCCGCGGGCTGCGCGTCGCGCTCGGCCACCGCGGCAAGCTCGGTCTCGTCGCCGCCAACGGCGGCATGTGCGTCGTCGTCGAGACCGACACGGTGTTCACCGGCCGCAGCCTGCGCGAGGCGGTGCGGCTGCGCCCCGAGGTGCTGCGGCGACTCGGCTGGCACTACGCCCGCGTGCACGCCTTCGAGCTGTTCGCCGACCCGGAGGCGGTCGCCGCCCGGATCGCGGGGCTCGCCGGCATCAGCACGGCGCCGATCACCGAGGAGCTTCCCGTCGTTGGATACCCCGCCGCCGGCTGAGCGCGAGGAGCCGCCCGCACCGCGGCGGAAGCGACGCCGCGTGACGACGCCGCCCCCGCCGGGGAGCGACCCGACGCCCGCGCCCGAACCTCGGCGCCACTCGCCCACCGAGAACGACGAGCGGATGCGGCAGGACAAGCCCCCGCACTACTAGTTCGGTGCCGGTGGGCTACTGCTTGGCGGCGAGCAGGTCGCGGATCTCGGCGAGCAGCTGGGTCTCGGTCGGCCCGGCCTCCTCCTCGGCGATCCCCTTCTTCGCGGCCTGACGCTCGCGCAGCTTGTTCACCGGCAGCACGAGCACGAAGTACACGACCGCGGCGACGATCACGAAGTTGATGGCCGCGCCGATCACCGCCCCGAAGAACAGGGTGGCTTCGCCGCCGGAGGTGGTCGGGATCGTCACCGGGAGCGCCTCGTTGAGCGTCTCCGCGTTGAACAGCGCCCCGATCGCCGGGTTGATCACGGCGTTGACGATCGCGTTGACGATCGCGGTGAACGCGGCGCCGATGACGACGGCGACCGCGAGGTCGATCACATTGCCGCGGAGGATGAAGTCGCGGAACCCCTTCATGGGAACCTCAATCTGTCGTGGTGGTCGTGGTGGTGGGTGCGGCCGGAGCCGCGGGAGCGGCGTCGTTGCCGCTCGAGCCGGATGCCACCCGCGAATCGGTGCGGTAGAACCCGGAGCCGGAGAAGGTGACCCCGACGGCGCCGAACTGCTTGCGCAGCCGCCCGGCGCAGCTGGGGCACTCGGTGAGGGAGTCGTCGGTGAACGCCTGGTGGATGTCGAAGGCGGTGCCGCAGTCGGCGCAGCGATAGGAGTACGTGGGCATCGTGCTCTCAGGTTACGGCGAACGAGACGATCCCGCTCGGGGTCACCACCCCGTCCACAGGCATGTCGTGGCGCTCGGTGGGCACCTCGTCGACGAGCTCGTCGTCGTAGATGAGCGCGTAGACGGGCGGGCAGCCCTCCATCGAGCCGAGGGTCTTGTCGAAGTAGCCGCGCCCCCAGCCCATCCGCATCCCGGTGCGCGACACCGTGGCGGCCGGCACCAGGATGAGGTCGACGCCGTTGATCGCGATCGGGCCGAGCAGCTCGCTCGTCGGCGTCGGCATGCCGAGGATGTCCTGGTCTTCGTCCTCCCCGTCGTAGGGAGCCCAGTCGAGCAGGCCGTCGGCGCGGGAGACCGGCAGCAGGATCCGGATGCCGCGCCCGGCCGCCCAGCGTAGGAACTCGCGGGTGCCCGGCTCGTCGGGGGTCGACAGGTAGGCGGCGATGAAATGAACGTCGAGGTCGCTCGCGAGCTGCACGAGGTGCTGGGTGATCGCGGCGGACGCGCGCTCGCGTTCCGTGCTCGTGCGGATGCGGCGACGCTCGCGGAGCTCGGCGCGCAGTGCTCGTTTCCGGTTCTCCGGTTCATCAGCCACGTCACTGATTGTAAAAGGCGCGTAACCCGCGACGGCAGGGGCGACCGATACGCTGGCGAGCATGGCTACCCTCATCACCAAGGCGGTCATCCCCGTCGCCGGGCTCGGCACCCGATTCCTTCCCGCCACCAAGGCGATGCCGAAGGAGATGCTGCCGGTCGTGGACAAGCCCGCGATCCAGTACGTCGTCGAGGAGGCGGTCGCGGCCGGTCTCACCGATGTGCTCATGGTCACCGGTCGCAACAAGAACGCGCTCGAGAACCACTTCGACCGGGCCGGCGAGCTCGAGGCGGTGCTCTCGAGCAAGGGCGACGACGAGAAACTCGAGAAGGTCAACTACTCGACAGGCCTCGCCGACGTGCACTACGTGCGTCAGGGCGACCCGAAGGGGCTCGGGCACGCCGTGCTCCGCGCCAAGATGCACGTGGGCCGGGAGCCGTTCGCCGTGCTGCTGGGCGACGACATCATCGACAACCGGGATCCGCTGCTCGCGCGCATGCTCGAGGTGCAGTTCGCCCTCAACACCACCGTGGTCGCGCTGCTCGAGGTCGACCCCTCGCAGACCCACCTCTACGGCATCGCGACCGTCGAGGGCACCGCCGACGAGGATGTCGTCAAGATCACCGGGCTCGTGGAGAAGCCGGCACCCGGAACCGCGCCGTCGAACTTTGCGGTCATCGGCCGCTACGTGCTGCGGCCCGAGATCTTCGAGGTGCTCGAGCGCACCCCGCCCGGCAAGGGCGGCGAGATCCAGCTGACCGACGCCCTGCAGGAGCTCGCGACGGGACCCAACTGGGCCGGCGGGGTGCACGGCGTGGTGTTCCGCGGGCGCCGCTACGACACGGGGGATCGGCTCGACTACCTGAAGGCGATCGTGCAGCTCGCGGTCGACCGCGACGACCTGGGCGGCGACTTCCGGCCGTGGCTCAAGGAGTTCGCCCGCACCCTTCCGGGCGAGGGCGACGACTGAACCCCGTCGCGCGCAGTAATGTGGCGCGCACCATGGTCATTCCCACCCTGACCGACGGGCCGGTCACGATCCGCCCGATCCGCATCCGCGATGCGCGTGCACTGGAGACCGAGCTGCTCGGCAATCGCGGATGGCTGCGGCAGTGGGAGGCGACCAACCCGCACGGCCCCGCCGGTTTCGACGTCAAGGCGTCGATCCGCGCCCTGCAGGCCAACGCGCGTGCCGGCGCCGGGGTGCCGTTCATCGTGGAGTACGAGGGGCAGTTCGCGGGTCAGTTGAACGTCTCGTCGATCGCCTACGGCTCGCTGTCGTCGGCGACGATCGGCTACTGGGTGGCGGAGCGCTTCGCGGGGCGAGGCGTCACACCCACCGCGGTGGCGCTCGCCACCGATCACTGCTTCTTCGGGATCGGGTTGCACCGCATGGAGATCTGCATCCGTCCCGAGAACGCCCCGAGCCTGCGCGTCGTGCAGAAGCTCGGCTTCCGCTACGAGGGGCTGCGGCGGCGCTACATCCACATCAACGGCGACTGGCGGGACCACTTCTGCTTCGGGCTCGTCGTGGAGGAGGTGCCGGAAGGGGTGCTGCGGCGCTGGAAGGAGGGCCGCGCTCCGGAAGGCGTTGCGCGGGTCCCGGAGCTCGATGCCCAGGCGGCGACGCACCCGCTCCGCACGTCCCGTTAGCGCGCGGCGCGCCCTCGCCGCGGGTGGCGCATCCGCTCCTACCCTGACGGCATGGACTTCACGGGCGGCGGCACGGCGATCATGCTCGCCCTCGCGGCCGGGCTGTGGTTCCTGTACCTGCTGCCCACCTGGGTGCGTCGCCGCGAGTACCTCGCGACCGAGCGCAACGCCACGCGCCTGCAGCGGGCCATCCGGGTGATGGCCGAATCGGCGGAGCTGCCGCAGGAGGTTCGCGTGGAGGTCGCCGCGCGCGACGCGGTGCAGCACGAGAAGCTCGTACGGCAGGAGCAGCGCCGGGCGGATGCCGTGGCGCGCGCCGAGCTGCGCGCCGCCGCGATGCGGGCGCGGGCTGCCGAAGCGGAGGCCGCGGCGGTGGAGCGGGCGGCGCGCACGGCGTCGGCTGCTCTCGCCGCGCACCGGGTGTCGGCGCGGGCCGTGCTCGTGCAGCAGCGGCTGCGGCGCGCCCGACGCATCGCCGGCCTGCTGCTGCTGGCCGCGCTCGTCGTGGCCGCGGTGCAGCTGTGGCTCATGGCGACGACCGGGGTCGTGCCGGGCTCATGGCTCGTCCTGGCCGGCGCCGCCGCCGCGGGAGTCGTCTCAGTGCGGATCCAGCGCGGGATCGTGGCACGGACGCGCGCCGTCGCGGCGCTCGCGGCCGCCCCGGTGGCGCGCGCGAGCTCCCGCCTCATCGACGCGGAGCCCGTGACGGCGCCGGCGCGCGGCTGGACGCCGGTGGCGGTGCCGAAGCCCCTCTACCTGGAACGGAACGAGGCGCCACGCGTGCCCGTCGTGCCGGCGCAGCGTGCCGAGGAGCTGCTGCGCGCGGCGGCCGCGGAGGCGGAGCGCGCCCTGCTCGCGGCGCACGCCGAGCCCGAGGTCGTGCCGTTCCCGACGCGTCCCGCGGTCGCCCCTGCCGCCCCCGTGACCACGCCTGCCCCGAGTCGTTTCGCGTCGATGGGCATCGTGGGCGAGGTCGAGGGCGCCATGCCCGACCTCGACGAGGTGCTGCGCCGCCGCCGCTCCGGCTGAGCCGGCTCCGCGGCCCGCGCGTCCGGGAGCCGTGTCGCGGGGTGATATCGTGTTCAGGCAGTCAGGGCCCATGGCGCAGTTGGTAGCGCGCTTCGTTCGCAATGAAGAGGTCGGGGGTTCGAATCCCCCTGGGTCCACCGATGTGATGAGTCGGGACATGTGCGACAGGTGAGTCGCGACATGTGTGACGTTCACGTGGAAGCCCTGGGCCATCGGCCTGGGGCTTTCTTCGTGTTGCGCCAGTAGCTGTGGGTCGGTTCGATCTGGTTGGTGGCGATGACTTCGCCGGTGTCGAGGTGGATGACGGTCACGGTTTCGTGGTCGGCGATCGCGATGATGCGTTTGCGGTGGTGCTCGATGCCGATGCCGAGGTGGTGCATGCGTCCGGCGAGGCGGAAGGAGACTTTGCCGCGGTCGTCGACGTGGTCGTAGCGCAGTCGGTAGTGGCCGGATTCGATGCGTCGGGCGGGGAGGGCTTTCGGGGTGTCGCGGTAGGCGTCGCCGGGGGTCATGCGGTCTCTTGCGCGGTGGGGGCGGTGTTCGTTGTAGTGCTGCCGGAAGGCATCGAGTTGGTGCTGCAGCTCAGCCGGCGTGCGCGGGACGGGCTGAGCTGCGAGGAAGCGTTTCAGGGTCTGGTGGAAGCGTTCGATCTTGCCCTGGGTCTGCGGGTGGCCTGGGTGGCCGTTCTTCTGCTGGATGCCCAGCAGCGGCAAGGTGAGCTCGAACGCGTTCTTCCCGCCGACGAAGCGGGCGGTGTAGACGCTGCCGTTGTCGGTGAGTGTGGTCGCCGGCGGGCCGTAGGTGTCGATCAGGCGCAGGAAGTCGACGATCACGTCGTCGCCGGTGACGCGGCCGATCGCGGTGCAGCCCAGCAGGTAGCGGGAGTGGTCGTCGAGCCAGTTCAGGATTTCGATGTCGGTGCCGTCGGCCAGGTGCCAGTGAGTGAAGTCGGACTGCCAGGTGCCGTTGGGTTGTGCGGCCTCGAAACGGACGAACGAGTTCTTCGGGCGCTTTCTCGGTTCCGGGGTGACCAGGCCGGCGCGGGTGATGATCCGACGAATCGTCGCAGTCGACGGGACTGCATGTCCTGACTGCTCGAGATGCCAGGCGATCGTGATCGGGCCGGCATCCATCCCGGTGGCAGCGAGCTGACGGCGCAGTTCGATGATGCGCTGCCGAACCTCGTCGCTGGTCTGGTTCGGGTTCGATAGCGGGGCTCGGGAGCGGGGCTCGATCGCCTCCAGGCCCCCATTCCGGAACCGGGTCAGGAGCCGGTGCAGGTGCTGCCGGCTGATGCCGTAGCGGCGGGCGGCTTCCGACACCGTGAGCTGTCCGGCGGTGATCTGCAGGACCGCGACCTGATGCTTGTTCGACATCCATCGAGGCTGTCGCCCATGACGCGACTCATGTGTCGCGCATCACCTGTCGCCCATGTCGTGAATCCGGACACCCCTGGGTCCACCGTCTCCTGTCGCGCAGCTCGCTCTCGCCTGCTTCTCCCGCATCGCGGGCCGGCCGGCGCGGGGCGTGGCACGGATTCCGCACCGATGCGGGGGAGGCTGAGCGTCGTACGGCGCTAGCCTGGCCCGGTGGCGCAGGCTCCCCGGCAGAACCCGAACATGTACGACGTCGCGGCGCTCGCGGGCGTCAGCCACATCACGGTGTCCCGCGTGCTGAACGACCACCCGAGCCTGCGCCCCGAGACGCGCGAGCGCGTGCTCGCCGCGATCCGGCAGCTGGGCTACCGCCCCAACCTCGCCGCGCGCGCGCTCGTCACGAGCCGCACGGGCTCGATCGGGGTGCTCACCCCGGAGGTGGCGCAGCACGGGCCCGCGTCGCTTGTGCTCGCCGTCGAGCAGGCGGCGCGCGAGCGCGGCTACCACCCGCTCGTGACCGCGGCGGCGGTCGAGCACGAGGCGGTCGTCGACGCCCTCGAGTTCTTGCTCGATCAGGCTGTGGAGTCGCTCATCGTTATCGCGCCGCATGACACCGTGCTGCATGCGATCGAGCAGCACGACATCCGGGTTCCCCTGGTCACCTTGCAGGCACCCGACCGCCCCGACGGGGTGGGCGTGGATCAGGCGGAGGGCGCCCGCCTCGCCACCCGGCATCTGCTCGAGCTCGGCCACCGCCGCGTCCAGCATCTCTCGGGTCCGGAGGGATACCTGGAGGCCGCCGCCCGTCGACGCGGGTTCGAGGAGGCGATGGCGACCGCCGGAGTGCCCACGGGCGCGCATCTCGCGGGGGACTGGTCGGCGGCGTCGGGGTTCGCGGCGGCCGCCGAGCTGGCCGAGAACACGACCGCTGTCGTGGCCGGGAACGATCAGATGGCCATCGGGCTCATCGCCGCGCTCGCGAAGCGGGGCCGCAGGGTGCCCGAGGAGGTGTCGATCGTGGGATTCGACGATGTGCCGGAGGCGGGGTTCGTGCTGCCCGCGCTCTCAACGGTGCAGCAGGATTTCGCGGCCGTCGGCCGGCGGGCGGTCGCCACGGTGGCCTCGCGGCTGACGGCCGGTTCGGTCGGCGCGGAACCCGCCCCGGATGCCGTCGTCGCGCCCCGCCTGGTGGTGCGCGAGTCGACCGCGCCGCCCCGGGAGGACTAGACAGCCCGGCTCGCTCTGGTAGCCTCGTCCTCGCATGTTAACGCGAACATTCGTGAATCCACGGATGCGCGCGGGAGAGACGAAGGAGCGGCTGCAGGCGATGTCCGACGACGCACACACCTCACTCGGCATCGAGCTCGGATCCACCCGGATCAAGGCGTGCCTCATCGGACCGGACGGGGCGACCATCGCGACCGGCTCCCACACCTGGGAGAACGAGCTCGTCGACGGGGTGTGGACGTACTCGCTCGAGGCCGTGCGCGCCGGCATCCGGTCCGCCTACGCGGATCTCGTCGCCCAGCTCGGCACCGCCCCCACGAGCTTCGGCGCCATCGGCGTCTCGGCGATGATGCACGGCTATCTCGCCTTCGACGAGCGCGGCGAACTGCTCGTGCCGTTCCGCACCTGGCGCAACACCCACACCGGTCGGGCCGCCGCCGCGCTCTCCGAGGCGTTCGGCGTGAACATCCCGCTGCGCTGGTCGATCGCGCACCTGCACCAGGCGGTGCTGGACCGCGAGCCGCACGTGCCGCGTCTGCGACGGCTCACCACCCTCGCGGGCTACGTGCACCGCGTGCTGGGCGGCCACGAGGTGCTCGGCGTCGGGGACGCCTCCGGGGTGTTCCCCATCGATCCGGCGACCGGCGCCTACGACGATCACCTCGTGCGGGTGTACGAGCAGCTCGCGGCCGCCGAGGGCGCATACCTGCGCCTCGCCGAGCTGCTGCCCGCCGTGCGCTCCGCGGGGGAGGACGCCGGCGCACTGACCGCCGAGGGTGCGGCGCTGCTCGACGCGAGCGGTGCGCTTCAGCCCGGCGCGGTGCTGTGCCCACCCGAAGGGGATGCGGGAACCGGCATGGTCGCCACCAACGCGGTGCGGCCGCGCACCGCCAATGTGAGCGCCGGTACGAGCATCTTCGCGATGGTCGTGCTCGACGCCCCGCTCGCCGTGGTGCGCCCCGAGATCGACGTCGTGACGACCCCCGACGGGCGCGGGGTCGCGATGGTGCACTGCAACAACGGCTCGAGCGAGCTCGGCGCCTGGGTGGGCGTCTTCCAGCAGTTCGCGAGCGCGCTCGGCTCCGCAGCCGGCCCCGACGAGGTCTTCGCGGCCGTGCTGGGCGGGGCGCTCGAGGCGGATGCCGACGGGCTGCTGTCGTACAACCTGCTCGCCGGGGAGCCCCTCATCGGCACCGACGAGGGGCGGCCGCTCGTCGTGCGTGCGCCCGGATCGCGCCTCACCCTCGAGGGCTTTGCCCGGGCGCAGCTGTTCTCGGTCTTCGCGGCGCTCAGCCTCGGGATGCGCCGGCTGGCTTCCGACGGCGTCGGACTCGACACCGTGGTGGCGCACGGCGGCCTGTTCCGCACCGGGCGCATCGCCCAGCGCGCCCTTGCGGCGGCCCTCGGCGCTCCGGTCGCGGTCGGTCACGGTGCGGGCGAGGGCGGGGCGTGGGGCATCGCGGTGCTGGCCGCGTACCGCCGGGCCGTGCTCGACGGATCCGCCGCGGGCGAGGCCCTCGACGTCTGGCTCGACCGCGTGGTGTTCGCGCGGCGCGTCATCGACGTCGTCGAGCCGACGGCCTCCGAGATCGCCGCGTTCGACGCCTACCTCGACCGCTGGGAGGCGGGGCTCGGGATCGAGCGGGAGGCCGTCCGCGCCCTCCCGGCTCCGCGTCCCACGGCAGGGCGCTCCGCCTCCGCCTCCGCCTCCGCCTCCGCCGCCGACGCGGTGCAGGAGGCCATCGACACGGTGCGTGCCGAGGTGGCGGCCCTGCACGCCGAGCTCACCCGCTACGGTCTCGTCAGCTGGACGGGCGGCAACATCTCGGCGCGCGTGCCGGGGGCCGAGCTGTTCGTGATCAAGCCCAGCGGCGTCTCCTACGATGACCTTGCGCCCGACAACATGATCCTCTGCGACCTCGACGGCAACGTGATCCCCGGCACCCCCGGCTCCGACCGCAGCCCCTCGAGCGACACCGCCGCGCACGCCTACGTGTACCGCAACATGCCGCACGTCGGCGGCGTCGTGCACACCCACTCCACCTACGCGACCGCCTGGGCGGCGCGTGCGGAGCCGATCCCGTGCGTCATCACGGGGATGGCCGACGAGTTCGGCGGCGAGATCCCGGTCGGCCCGTTCGCGATCATCGGCGACGACTCGATCGGCCGCGGCATCGTGGCGACCCTCGACGGGCACCGCTCGCGCGCCGTGCTCATGCAGAACCACGGCGTGTTCACGATCGGCAAGGATGCGAAGGACGCCGTGAAGGCCGCGGTCATGTGCGAGGACGTGGCGCGCACCGTCCACATCTCCCGACAGTTGGGCGAGCTCGTGCCGATCGCGCCCGAACGCATCGACTCGCTTTTCGACCGCTATCAGAACGTCTACGGACAAGCCCCTCAAGGAGTACTGACGTGACGAGCATCGTCCCGGATCTCGCGACGTACACGGTCTGGTTCCTCACCGGCAGCCAGTCGCTCTACGGCGAGGACACGCTGCGGCAGGTGGCCGAGCAGTCGCAGCAGGTGGCCCGCGCGCTCGGCGCGTCGAGCGACGTCCCCGTGACGGTCGAGTGGAAGCCCGTGCTCACGAGCTCCGACGCGATCCGCCGGGTCGCGCTCGAGGCGAACCTCGACGACTCGGTCATCGGCCTCGTCGCCTGGATGCACACCTTCAGTCCCGCGAAGATGTGGATCGCGGGACTCGACGCCCTGCAGAAGCCCCTGCTGCACCTGCACACCCAGGCGAACGTGACCCTGCCGTGGGGTGAGATCGACCCGGACTTCATGAACCTCAATCAGGCGGCGCACGGGGATCGCGAGTTCGGCTACCTGGAGACCCGGCTCGGCGTTCCGCGCACGACCGTCGTGGGACACGTCTCGGACCCGGCCGTCACCTCCCGGGTCGGCACCTGGACGCGCGCCGCCGCGGGACGCGCCGCATCCCGCTCGATGAGGCTCGCGCGCTTCGGCGACAACATGCGCTACGTGGCCGTCACGGAGGGCGACAAGACCGAGGCCGAGCTGCGTTTCGGCGTGCAGGTGAACACCTGGGGCGTGAACGAGCTGGCGGAGGAGGTGGAGGCCGCGACGCCGTCGCAGGTCGACGCGCTCGTCGAGGAGTACGCCGCGAGCTACGACGTCGCCCCCGAGCTGCTCCCGGGCGGCGAGCGGCACGCCTCACTGCGGGATGGCGCCGCGATCGAGGCGGGGCTGCGGACCTTCCTCGAGCGGGGCGGGTTCTCGGCGTTCACGACCTCCTTCGAGGACCTCGGCGCCCTGCGTCAGCTGCCGGGTCTCGCCGTGCAGCGACTGATGGCCGACGGCTACGGCTTCGGGGCGGAGGGCGACTGGAAGACCGCCGTGCTCGTGCGGATCGCCGCGGTGATGGGTGCGGGGCTGCCGGGCGGCGCGAGCCTCATGGAGGACTACACCTACCATCTGGAGCCGGGGGCCGAGCTCATCCTCGGCGCCCACATGCTCGAGGTGGCGCCCACGCTCTCGAGCGCCCGGCCGCGACTCGAGGTGCATCCGCTCGGGATCGGCGGCAAGGACGACCCGGTGCGGCTCGTGTTCACGGCCGACCCGGGGCCTGCGCTCGTCGTCGCGCTGTCGGATCTGCGCGACCGCTTCCGGCTGGTGGCGAACGTCGTGGAGAACGTGCCGCTGCCCGAGCCCATGCCGAAGCTGCCCGTGGGGCACGCGGTGTGGCGGCCGGCGCCCGATTTCCGCACCTCGGCGACCGCGTGGCTCACCGCGGGGGGCGCCCATCACACGGTCATGACGACGCAGCTGGGGGTGGAGGCGTTCCGCGACTTCGCGCGGATGAGCGGCGTCGAGCTGCTCGTGATCGACGAGTCGACGACGCTGCACGGCTTCGAGCAGGAGCTGCGCGGCAACGCCGCGTACTTCCGGCTCGCGCAGGGGCTGTAGCGGGCGCGCTCCCGGGGTCAGCGCGAGGGGAAGGTCTCGGTGACCTCGATGTTGACGCCCTTCGGCGCGCCCGTGAGGAAGCACGCCCGGCGCTGCCGGCCGGCCTCGAAGATGGGGGCGCGCGGGTCGCCGGGGCCGAGCTGCTGCACCATGGTGAGGTCGTCGGTGGCGAGGCAGAGGTGGTGGATGCCTTCGCCGTGCTCCGCGAGCCACCGGCGGATGTCGGCGTTCGGGCTCACGGGCTCGACGAGCTGCACGAAGGCGTTGCCGGCGTCGAAGTAGACGAGGCGCGTGCCCGGCTCGGGCGCCTGCTCGTCGCCGACGAGGGGGAGTCCCAGCACGTCGCGGTAGTAGGGGATGTGCGCATCCGCGTTCCAGACGGCGATGCCCACGTGGTCGAGCCGCGTGAAGAGCGGATGCGCGTGCGGCGCGAACATCGGCGACGTTTCGCGGGTGGGTGCGTCGGTCATGCGGGGCCTTTCCCTGATCCTCCGTCGCAGCTTACATCAACCGGTTGACCAATTTGGGTATGCTCGCTACTGTTCAGGGACACCCGCACGGGAGCAACGCAGTCACCGCCAATGGCGACGGAAAGGAACACCCCGCATGAGCCACTACGACCTCGCCGTGGTCGGAGGAGACGGAATCGGTCCGGAGATCACCCGCGAGACGATCCGCGTGGTCCGGGCGGCGGCGGACACCGTCGGCATCGCGCTCGACACCGTCGACCTCGACGCGAGCGCCGTCCGCTGGATGCGCACCGGCGTGGCCCTCCCCGACGACCAGCTCGCGGCGTGCCTCGCCGCGGATGCGGTGTATCTGGGGGCCATCGGCCTTCCCGAGGCCCGGCACCCCGACGGCCGCGAGGTGAACGGCGACGTCATCCTCGGCCTCCGCACCGGCCTCGACCTCTACGCGGGGCTGCGCCCGGCGCGCTCCTTCGCGGGCGTACCGAAGGTGCTGACCACCGCCGCCGACATCGACTACGTGGTGGTCCGCGAGAACGTCGAGGGCATGTTCGCCTCGCGCCTCGGCGGCGCCCGGGTGGGCGACGCGGTCGTCACCGACACGCTGATCATCACGCGCTACGGCACCGAGCGCGTCGTGCGCCGCGCCTTCGAGCTCGCCCGCACCCGCCATCTGCGCACCCCCGACCGCCCCGCGCGCGTCACCTGCGTCGACAAGTCGAACGCCTTCGCGAGCTACGCCTTCTTCCGCGCGGTGTTCGACGACGTGGCCGCGGAGTACCCGGACGTCGAGCGCGACTACGCCTACATCGATGCGATGACCACCTACCAGGTGCAGCGCCCCGAGCGCTTCGACGTGGTGGTCACCGAGAACCTGTTCGGCGACATCATCTCCGACCTCGCCGGAGCCACCGTGGGCGGACTCGGCCTCGCCCCGAGCGCCGACGTCGGCGACGAGCACGGCATGTTCCAGTCGGCGCACGGCTCCGCCCCCGACATCGCCGGCCTCGGCATCGCGAACCCGACGGCGGCGATCCTCTCCGGCGCCCTCATGCTCAGCTGGCTCGGCGCCCAGCACGACGACGCCGCGGCGCTCGCCGCGGGTGAGCGCGTGGAGCGCGCGATCGCGAGCGTGCTCGCCGATCCGGCGCTGCGCACCCCCGACCTCGGCGGCCCCCAGACGACGGAGGGCTTCGGCGACGCCGTGCTCCGCGCCGTCGAAGCGGACGCGGCCGCCGCCTAATCCGGCGCGGCGTGGTCGGGACGGCCCGGCCGCGCCGCGTCCTTCATCCAGGAGGACAGACATGAGTGGAACCGACGAGATCGAGCTCGGCGAGGTCACCGGCGGAGCGTATTCCTCGGCCGACTGGCCCATCGCCGCCGGCATGCTCCAATTCGCGGGCATCAACCGCGACGGCGGCCCGATCCTCGAGGCGCCGCCCGCGCAGTGGCGTTCGATCCTCTCGCCGGTGGCGTACGAGGGCTTCACGGCGCTCGAGCTCGGCAACCGCTGGTTCGATCTCACGCTCGCGGGCGAGGAATCCCGGTCCGCCCTGCGCGAGGTGCTCGACGAGCTCG
This sequence comes from Protaetiibacter larvae, assembly GCF_008365275.1. GTDB lineage: Bacteria > Actinomycetota > Actinomycetes > Actinomycetales > Microbacteriaceae > Homoserinibacter > Homoserinibacter larvae. Next base: position 1,049,460 of record NZ_CP043504.1, read on the forward strand.
GGCTCGATGTGCCCGGCTACATCGTCGCCGGGCGCCCGATCACGGATGCGGCCCGCACCGCCGAGAACCTGCGCTACACGCACGAGTCGATCGACGCGGCGGCCGCATTCGGCGCCCGTGTGCTGTGCATCGGCCTCCACCCCTTCTCGGCACGCCGCCCGGGTGCTCCGCTGTGGTTCTGGACCGAGCAGGACAACGTCTACGACGACGACCCCGCGATCTACGCCGAGCTCGTCTCGATGCTCCGAGAGCTCGGCCGGCACTCGGCGGACGTCGGCATCGAGCTCTCGGTCGAGCTGTATCCCGGCACCGCGGTCGGCACGGCCGCGCGCGCCGTGCAGCTCATCTCCGACATCGACCTGCCCTCGGTGGGCCTCAACCCCGACCTCGGCAACTACGTGCGGGTGCAGGGACCGATCGAGGACTGGCAGGACGTCGTGGTGGCCACGCTGCCGCTCGCCAACTATTGGCACGTCAAGAACTACTCGCGCACCGAGGACCCCTTCGCGGGAACCGCGACGACCGTGCCGTCCGGTCTCGACGTGGGTGTCGTCGACTACCGCAAGGCGCTGCGCTTCGCGCTCGCCCGCGGATTCTCGGGCACCATCGTTACGGAGCACTACGGCGGCGACGGCATCGCCGTGTCGGCGGCCAACCGCGACTACCTCCGGCGGCTGCTCGCGGCGATCCTGGAGGAGCCGCTGCCCCGCGCATGACCGGGGTCCTCACGGGCTTCGCGATCATCGGGACGATCATCGCGGCGGGATACCTGCTGAGCCGTCTCGGGGTCATCGGCCCCGACGCCGGCCCGACTCTCAGTCGGCTGTCGTTCTTCATCCTCAACCCGAGCCTGCTCCTCACGGTGCTGGCCACGTCGGATGTGCACACGCTGCTGTCGTCGGTGTTCGTCGTCTCGGCGATCGACGCGCTGTTCGCGTTCGCGCTCTACATCGTGATCGCACGGCTGGTCCTGCGACGCGCAGGGGCGGATGCGGTGCTCGGCGGGACGGCGGCCAGCTACGTCAACGCGGGCAACATCGGCCTGCCGATCGCGGCGTACGTGCTCGGGGATCCCGCCTACTCGGCGCCCGTGCTGCTGTTCCAGCTCGTCGTCTTCGCCCCGATCGTGCTCACCTCGCTCGATGTGCTCGCCTCGGGGCACACCTCCGTCTGGCGGGTGATCTGGCGCCCGCTCGTCAATCCGCTGCTCATCGCGTCGGGCATCGGCGTCACGATCGCGCTGACCGGATGGGAGGCGCCGGCGCCGCTGCTGCAGCCCTTCGAGATCCTGGGAGGCGCCGCGGTGCCCGCGGTGCTCCTGGCGTTCGGCATGTCGTTGCACGGGCAGCGCCCCTTCCAGGCGCACGGCGGGCTCGCCGACATCGTGCTGGCGAGCGTCGTGAAACTGCTCGTGATGCCCGTGCTGGTGTTCCTGCTCGCGCGGTACGCCTTCGGCATGGAGGGCGATGTGCTGTTCGCGGTGACCGTGCTCGCGGCGCTTCCGAGCGCGCAGAACGTGTTCACCTACGCCCAGCGCTATGAGCGCTCGGTGCCCGTCGTCCGGGACACCGTGCTCGTGACGACCGTGCTCTCGGTACCGGTGATCGTCGTCATCGCGCTGTTCCGATGACGAGCCGAGATCAAAACCGGTCAACCGGTTGACTTATCTCGACGATCGGGACAGGCTGGGTGCACCTTCGGGGAAAACCACCCACCCGTGCAGCAAGACAGGAGTCAATGTGGACACCACAGCCCCCGGGCGCGTCGTCAGCGCCGTCGAGAAATCGGCGGTGCGCAAGATCCTGATCAGGATCGTTCCGTTCGTCGCCCTGATGTTCTTCATCAACTATCTCGACCGCGTGGCGATCAGCTTCGCGGGCCCCAACGGCCTGAACGACGACCTGAGCCTCACCGCGGCCCAGTTCGGCTTCGCCTCGGGCATCTTCTCGCTCGGCTACATCCTGCTCGAGGTGCCGTCGAACATCGCGCTCAACCGATTCGGAGCACGCCGCTGGCTCGCGCGCATCATGGTCAGCTGGGGCATCGTCGCGCTGCTGCTCGCCTTCGTGCAGAACTTCGAGCAGCTCGCCGGCCTGCGGTTCCTGCTGGGCGTCGCCGAGGCCGGCTTCTTCCCGGGCGCGGTGCTCTTCCTCAGCCGGTGGGCGCCGCCGCAGCACCGCAACAAGGTGCTCGCGCTGTTCTACGTCGCGCAGCCGCTGACCAACGTGCTCGGCGGCCCGCTGGCCGGCCAGCTGATCCAGGCGCACGGCCTCTTCGGGCTCGAGGGATGGCGCGTGATGTTCATCGGCGTCGCGATCCCCGCGATCGTCGTGGGAATCATCGCCTGGTTCTACCTGCGTGACAAGCCGAGCGACGCCAAGTGGTTGACGCGCGACGAGCAGCAGTGGCTCGAGGCCTCGCTCGCCGCCGAGAAGTCGGCCGTCGACGACCACAGCACGGTGCGCCCCCGCCTCTGGGACGCGTTCAAGAGCGGTCGGGTCTGGGTGCTCGCGTTCGTCTACTTCGGGATCACCTACGGCTTCTACGTGGTCGCCTACTTCCTCCCGACGATCATCGCCGGCTTCCAGGAGACCTACGGCTTCGCGACCAACCCGCTGCAGCAGGGTGTCATCTCGGGTGCGGTCTACCTGCCCGCCGCCATCGTGCTGCTGCTGTGGGCGCGCGATGCCGCCAAGCGCGGCGTGCGCCTGTGGCACGTCGGTGCGCCGATCCTCCTCGGTGTGGTCGGCAACATCGGTGCGCTGCTCGCGGGCAGCCCCGTCGTGGCCCTCGTGTTCGTGGCGCTCGTGCCGATCGCGATCTTCGCGGCGAACCCGAACTTCTGGACGCTCCCCAGCCGCTTCCTCACGGGTGCGGCAGCCGCGGTGGGCTTCGCGCTCATCAACACGGTGGGCAACATCGCGGGCTTCGTGGCGCCGCTCGTGACCGGTGCGCTCGCCGACGCGACGGGGGCGTACCAGATCCCGCTGCTGATCCCCGGCATCCTCATGCTCCTCGCGGCGATCCTCGTGGGCCTCCTCGGCCGCGCCGACCGTCTCAAGAACGTGGGCCTCCGGGCGGCGCAGTCCGCGGGCGACGAGGTGCTCGAGAAGAGCTGAGCAGCCCATCAGCCGCATGCAGAAGGGGCCGCCTCCCTCCCGGGAGACGGCCCCTTCCTGCTGCGGCTGCCGGCGTCAGGATCCGAGGTCCCAACCTCCCTCGATGCCGGACCGCTCGTAGGCGAGGCGGGGTCGCTGGGTCGCGAGCTTCCCGCCGCTGACGTCGATCAGGGTGCCGGTGATGTACGACGCGAGGTCGCTCGCGAGGAACAGCGTGAGATGGGCGACCTCCTGCGCATCGCCCCAGCGGCGGAGGGTGAGCGTGTCGAGGTAGCGGCTCTGCTCCTGCGGATCCATGTCGCCGAATCGCCCCAGCGCCGTCGGGATCATCCCGGGCGCGTAGGCGTTGACCGTGATGTCCCAGGGGCCGAGCTCGCCGGCCAGCACGCGGGTGAACTGCGTGACGGCGGACTTCGACGCGGCGTACAGCCCGCCGCCGACGAGCGGCACGATCGCGGCGAACGAGGCCGAGTTGATGATCCTGCCGGAGCGCTGCCGTTTCATGGTCGGGATGACCGCCTGGCAGGTGTGCAGGATGCCCTTCACATTGACGTCGAACACGCGATCCCAGGTGGCGTCGTCGAGGTCCTCGACGGCGCCGTTGCCCGCGATGCCCGCGTTGTTGATGAGCACGTCGATGCGGCCGTACCGCTCGACGACCTCGGCCATGACCGCCCTCACCCCGGCGGCGTCGGTGACGTCGACCCGGCGCTGGATGCCCGTCCCGCCGAGAGCCTCGATCTCGGCTCCGACCGCTGCGAGATCGTCGGTTCCGACGTCGAGGGCGACGGTCGTCGCCCCTTCGCGCGCGAACGAGGTCACGATCCCGGCTCCGATCCCCCTTCCCGCTCCCGTGACCACGACGACCTTGTCGGTGAAATCGATCAGCATTGCCCGTCCTTTCCTTGTGCCCCACGCTATCCTCGGGGGCAGAAAGTGGTCAACTGGTTGATAGCGTTCCTGAGCCGGTCCACCGGTCGCCCGGCCGATCTGGCTAGGATCGGAGCCGCAGCACACGGTCGACGAGCAAGGGGTATCCGTGACGGACAGCGATGGGCTCGCGAGCATGCTTGCCGACGGACTCGGCGTCGTTCCCCGCGAGTCGGTCGTCAGCTCGGTGGCGCGCAAGCTGCTCGACCAGCTGACCACGGGGCGCGTCCCTCCGGGAACCCGGCTGCCCTCCGAGCGGCAGTTGGCGGCGAGCCTCCAGGTGGGGCGCTCGGCCGTGCGTGAGGCGATCGCGGTGCTCGATGTGCTGGGGATCGTCGACATCCGTCCGGGTTCCGGCACCTACCTGCGCGGCAGCAGCTCCGACATGCTTCCCCGCACCATCAACTGGGGGCTCATGCTGGCGCAACCGCGCACCCATGACCTGGTGGAGATGCGCCAGTACCTCGAGATCCTCTCCGCGCGACTCGCCGCCGAGCGGGCGACCGACGAGGCGATCGCCCAGATCGAACAGCGCGTGCAGGAGATGAAGCGGGTCTCGGGCGACGTGTCCAAGTACGTCGACGCCGACGTGGCCTTCCACCTCGAGGTGGCGCACGCGGCCAACAACTCGGTGCTGAGCGACATCCTGCACAGCGTCCGCGAGCTGCTGCACGTCTGGGTCGAGCGCACGAGTCAGGATCGCTCCTCGGCGGCGGCGAGCGCGGAAGAGCATGCCACGGTCTACCGCGCGATCGCGAGCCGGGATCCCGATGCCGCCGAGGCGGCGATGCGCGAGCACATGGTCACCGCGAGCGCTCGATTGAGGGACTCGCTCGGCGAAGACGCCTGACGCGGTCGGCTCAGTCGGCTGCGCCGAGCGAGAGCTCGATCTCGATGCCGAGCGGGACGCGCTCGCCCGGCTCGATGAGCGGGAAGCGGCGTTCCCCCGGGGGGCCGCTGGGAAGCGTCGTCGAGGGTTCGAGGCCGACCGCGTAGTGCCCCGCGGTGTTCGCGGACTCCCAGTGCGTGACGGTGGGCATCACCTCGGCGTTCCACCCCACGCGCACGCCGCCCGCGCCGGCACCGTCGATGCGCGGGTTCCGCACCGACGCGGAGGCGCGGCCCGCGTCGTCCGCGGCCGCGATGTACAACCAGCTTCGCTCCGGGCGACCGCGTTCCGGGGCGGGGACGGTCGAGCCGTCGCCGACGCCGCGGCGCCGCACTCCGTCGATGAGCACCTGGGCGCCCGGTGCGAGGACCGGCCAGCCGACGTTCACGTGATAGAGCACGGCGAGGGGACTGCTCGCGTATCCCTCGTTCGTGACGGTGTCGTCGATCCGGATGGTGGTCGATCCGTAGGCGAGGCTCACGCGCCTGCGCAGGACGAGGTGCTCGCCGAAGAGCGACACCTGGGCGATCTCGCCCTCGACCACGGCCACGGGGCTGCCGTCCGGATCGAGCTGGACGCCGTAGCCGGTGAGGTGCGCGGGGGTGCCGCTGATGCGCCCGTGCTGGGGGAACTCGTCGATCGTGCGTGCGGCGTATCCGAATCGCTCCGCGGAACGCTCGCGCGGCGCGCCCACGTGATCGAGTCCGCAGGTCGTGAGCAGCCCGCCGAGGAAGGTGCGCTGCGGACCGAACCCGCGGTTCTCGACGTACCACGGGCCGACGATGCCCATGGGCGGCCGCCACGCCACGGGAACCCCGTCGATGCGGGCCGCGGCGATGTCGAGGGCGCGATCGACCACGACCTCGAGCGACACGCGGTCGTTCTGCAGCAACGCGCTCCGCACTCCGCGTTCGGGGCCGTCCGCGTGGGTCACGAGCTCGGCGGCCATGCTCTGGCGCGCCGCGCCGACCGCCGCGAACAGCTCGGAGGACGGGTGCAGTCGGGGGAGGTCGCTTCTCATCGTCATCGAGCCTTTCCGAAGGTAATATAGCAACCGGTTGACCAATCAAGGATGAGGGTGCCATGAGATTCCATGTCGGGTCCTACTCGCGCCGATCGCCGTGGGCCGCCGCCCCCGACGGGCACGGCGAGGGCATCGCCCTCGCCGAACTCTCCGAGGAATCGGGGGCGCTCGAGCTGGTCGAGTTCCGCTTCGACGACAACCCCGCCTACATCGACACCGATCCCCGCGCAGCTCGACTGTGGACGGTCACCGAGCTCGAGACGGGAGGCGCGCTGCACGGCTACGAGGTGGACGCCGATGGGACGCTGGGTCGCCGCACCGGTGTCGACACGGGGGCGGACGCTCCGTGCCACGTCACGGCGGACCTGGTGCACGACCTCGCCTACGTCGCCCACTACCAGGGCGCCCGCTTCTCGGTGCTCGCGCTGGACGACGGGCTGCCGGCGTCGCTCGTCGAGGTGCACGAGATGCCCGGTGTCGTCGCGGGCGTGGATCGCCGCGACGCTCGGCCTCGCCCCCACTCGAGCCTCGTCATCGGAGATCACGTGCTCATGGCGGACTGCGGGAGGGACAGCCTCCTGCTCTTCCGGATCCACGGGCGGGGAGCCGATGCGAGGCTGTCGCTCGCCGCCGAGCTGGCGCTCCCCGAGCGGACCGGCCCACGTCACCTGGCCGCCGGGCGGGGCGGGATCGTCTACGTCAGCAACCAGAACACCCCGGGGATCAGCGTCATCGAGGTGACGGTCGGAGCGGACCCCGCGTTGCGCGTCGTGCAGCTCGTGGCATCGCCGGGCCTCGGCCGCGCGGCCGCACTGACCTCCGAGGTGGCGGTCCACCCAACGCTCCCGATCGTCTATCTCGCCAATCGGCGGGACGAGTCGCTCTCGGTGTTTGACATCGTCGCCGAGGACGGCAGCCTCGCCCTCCGCGAATCCGTGGACGTGCTCGGGGCGTGGCCGCGCCACTTCCGCGTCACCCCCGACGGCGGCTTCCTCCTGGTGGCCAACCAGAACTCGGACGAGGTCGTGAGCTTCGCGGTCGACGAGCGAGGGGGCCTCTCCTGGACGGGGCATCGACTCGGCATCCCGACCCCGACGATGATCCGGTACTGGTGACCCGACTCGCCGAGCTCCCGCGGTCGGCCGACGGTGCCGCCGGCTCCGAGTCGGCGACCCTCAGGCGGTGGCGCCGGCGAGACGATCCGCGAGGATGCGGCCGCGCGCGAGCTGGACGGCGCCCGCCCGGCCGGCGGCGAAGCGGCGCAGGCCCCACGGCGCCGTGACGGCGATCCGGTCGACGACGCGCGATCCGGTGCCCTCGGGGCTGATCTCGTAGGCGTAGGCGAGCTGCACCTTGCCGGGGCTGTCGACGTCGCCGCTCACGACGAGTCGCTCGGGGTCGGTGTCGTCGGCGCGCAGCGTGACCGCGATGCGGTTGTCGTAGCGCAGGAACCCGAGGAAGCGGAAGCGCTCGACGGCCACATAGTGCAGCAGGCCGCCGTCGGTGCGGATGTCGCGCGCCTCGATCACGAGCGGCGACAGGCCCACGTAGTTGCGCGGGTCGCGCAGGTGGTCGAACACCGCGCGCGGGGGAGCGTCGACGTGGACGGTGTGCTCGGATGGCTCGGTGGCGCGGTTCACGACTGCGACTCTAGGGGCAGCCGATCGATCCGTTATCCGTTTTGACAATCATTATCAATAAGCACTAGCGTCGGAGCATGCTTCGACGACCCGCACCCCTTGCCGCCGCCCTCACCCTCCTCGTGGCCGCCGCCGCCCTCACCGGCTGCGCGACGACCCCCGACGCCGTCGACGACGGCACCATCCGCATCGTCGCCTCCACGAACGTGTACGGCGACATCGCCCGCACCATCGCGGGCGACGACGCCGAGATCACCTCGCTCATCCACGACTCCGCCCAGGATCCGCACGAGTTCGAGGCCACGCCGCGCGACGCGCTCGCGGTGTCGCAGGCCGACATCGTGATCGTCAACGGCGGAGGCTACGACGACTTCATGGGCTCGCTGCTCGAGCAGGCGTCCTCGCCCGTCGTGCTCGACGCCGTCGAGCTCTCGGGGCTCGACACCGAGCCCGCCGACGGCGAGTTCAACGAGCACGTCTGGTACCACTTCGACACCGTGGCGGCCGTCGCCGACGCCATCGCGGATGCCGTCGCCGAACTCGAGCCGGCCGAGGCGGACGCCGCCGAGGCGCGCGCCGCCCAGTTCCGCACCGGTCTCGACGCGCTCGCCGCGCGGGCAGCCGACATCGCCGCCGACCACGGCGGGGCGGGGGTCGCGGTCACCGAACCCGTGCCGCTGTACCTGCTCGAGGCCGCCGGGCTCGAGAACCGCACCCCGAGCGAGTTCAGCGAGGCCGTCGAAGAGGGCACCGACGCACCCGCCCTCGTGCTCGAGGCGATGATCGCCCTCGTCGGCGACGGCAGCGTCGCCCTCCTCGCCTACAACGAGCAGACCGTCGGCCCGCAGACCGAGCAGGTGCTCGCCGCCGCCCAGGATGCCGGCACCCCGGTCGTGTCCTTCACGGAGCTGCTGCCCGACGGCGAGGACTACCTCTCCTGGATGGGCGCGAACCTCGACGCCGTGGAGGCGGCGCTCGCGGGCTGAGCCGCCGTCAGCCCCACGCCGAGGCGGGCGCTTGCACGACATCCACCGGGGTGTAGTGCCAGTGCCCGCCGTTCGCGTAGTGACCGGTCGCCCACGGGGAGGCCCAGATCGCCGATTCGATCGCGGCCGTGCTCGAACCGTCGGCGAAGGCGGCCCGGATGCCGGCGTAACCGCGATGGGTGAGCAGCGCGTCGGCCGCGTTCTCGGCCGCGGCGACGAGGCTCACGTTGCTGCCCGTTCCTCCCGGACCATAGCTCGCCCCCCAGCCGTTGTTGAGCGGGTTGTTGCGGTTCCACCAGTTCTTCGGGGAGTTCTCCTGCCGCATCCACCGGGTGAGCACCGTGACGTTCGCGTCGGTGATCGGCCATCCGGCGAAGACGAGCACGAGCTTCGCCCAGTCGTAGTTGGTGCCGCTCGCCGCAAGCGAGGCGATACCGGGGGTGGCCGTGTACGAGTCGCGTGTGGCGACACCCGTCGCCTCGAGGTGCTCCGCGGCCGCGGTCGGCGAGACCCGCAGGCCCTGGGCGTGCGCATCGACGTAGGCACGCAGCTCGGCCGCCGCGCTCGGCGGCGCGGGAGGCGCGAGCGCGAGAGACGCGGTGAGTCCGAACGACACCGCGATGGCGCCGGCCACGAGCATCCCGCGGGTTCGCCGATCGGCGCGAGAGGCGCTGAACCTCTCGCGGAGCGGGGGGAGAACCGGGGGGAAGGAGTTCATAGGCGATCCGGCGTCACCCGGAAGGGGGTGGCGCCCTCCCAGGGTACCAGCGCGGGTGGGAGCCTCCCTGTGACCGCAGACAGCTCCATGATTGTCAGACAATCTGGTATTGTCTGACAATCATGCTCCCTGACGCCGTGGTCGCCTCCCTGCAGGCCGAGGTCCTGGACGGGCGGCTCGCCCCCGGAGCGCCGGTGACCGAGGCGCTCGTGTCGGAACGCTTCGACGTCGCCCGCCCCACCGCCCGCATCGCGATCGACCGGCTCGTCGCCGACGGCCTCCTCACGCGCGAACCGCACCACGCGGCCCGCGTCACCCGGCTCGGGCGCGCCGACCTCGCCGACCTCTTCGCGGCACGCGCCGCCGTCGAATCCGCCGCCGTCGAACTGCTCGCCGCGACCGCCGCCGTGCCGGAGGCCGCAACCGCCGCCCACGCCGAGCTGCTCGCCCTCGCCCCCGATGCGTCCTACTCCTGGGTCGACATCGCCTTCCACCGCGCCCTCGTCCAGGGCGCCCCCGCCACGCGCCTCCCGCGCCTGCACGACCAGCTCATGGGCGAGATCGAGCTCGCCATCGCCCAGGTCGACGCGCAGCGACTGCGGTCCACCCGCGAGGTGGCGGCCGAGCACGGCCGCATCCTCGACGCCGTCGCCGCCGGAGACGCCGCCCTCGCGGGGCACCTCACCCGCGCCCACATCCTCTCCTCGCGCGATCGGCTGATCGCGCACTACGACGCCACGCACAGAAAGTGACCGACGATGGTCCAACGCCAGTTCCCGCGCCCGCTCGAGATCCTCGATCTCATGAAGTTCAAGAAGCCCGAGCTTCCCGGCAAGAAGCGCCGACTCGCCCAGGCGCTCACCATCTACGATCTGCGTGACATCGCGAAGCGTCGCACCCCGAAGGCGGCCTTCGACTACACGGACGGCGCTGCCGAAGGCGAGCTGTCGCTCAGCCGGGCGCGACAGGCCTTCGAGGACGTCGAGTTCAGTCCGCGCATCCTGCGCCCGGCCGCGGACGTCGACACCTCCACGACCTTTCTCGGCGGCCCGTCGGCGCTGCCGCTCGCCATCGCCCCCACCGGCTTCACGCGCCTCATGCAGACCGAAGGCGAGACCGCGGGCGCCTCCGCGGCGGGGGCGGCCGGCATCCCATTCACGCTCTCGACCCTCGGAACCACCTCGATCGAGGGTGTCAAGGCGGCCAACCCCGACGGACGCAACTGGTTCCAGCTGTACGTCATGCGCGACCGCGAGATCTCCTACGAGCTCACCCGTCGCGCCGCGGCCGCCGGATTCGACACCCTGCACTTCACCGTCGACACCCCCGTCGCGGGCGCGCGCCTGCGCGACAAGCGCAACGGCTTCTCGATCCCGCCGCAGCTCACGCTCGGCACCGTCATCAACGCCATCCCGCGGCCGTGGTGGTGGTTCGACTTCCTCACCACCCCCAAGCTCGAGTTCGCCTCGCTGTCGTCCACGGGCGGCACCGTCGGCGAGCTGCTGGATGCGGCGATGGATCCCACGATCTCCTTCGCCGACCTCGACGTCATCCGCGAGCTGTGGCCCGGGAAGATCGTCATCAAGGGGGTGCAGAACGTGGAGGATGCCCGGAAGCTCGCCGACCTCGGCGTCGAGGGCATCGTGCTCTCCAACCACGGCGGTCGTCAGCTCGACCGCGCGCCCATCCCCTTCCACCTGCTGCCCGAGGTGGTGCGCGAGGTGGGCAAGGATCTCGAGATCGGCGTCGACACGGGCATCATGAACGGGGCCGACATCGTGGCCTCGGTCGCGCTCGGCGCGAAGTTCACGATGATCGGGCGGGCCTACCTGTACGGGCTGATGGCCGGGGGGCGGGCGGGCGTCGATCGCACGCTCCAGATCCTCACGACCGAGCTCGTGCGCACCATGAAGCTGCTCGGCGCCTCCACGATCGCCGAGCTCGAGCCGGCCCACGTGACCCAGCTGCAGCGCCTCATCCCCCGCGCCCGCGGCTGACCGCTCCGCCCTCGGGTGAGGGGGGGCAGGAGGGGCGGGTCAGGAGCGGCGGATGCCGCGGGTCTGCTCCCAGAGCGAGGTGACGATCGTCAGCACGCCCACCGCGACGAGCGCGATGTTCACCACGGGCACGATCGACTCCGGCCAGTCGGCCGCCTCCCGGAACGCGGGGTTGAGGGCGCGCCCGCCGGCGCCGATCGCGATGATCGCCGCCGCGCCGATGAGGTCGACGAGGATCGCCACGAGGGCGCGCGGCAGGGTCCAGCGCCCCACGAGCTTCACGAGGTCGGCCACGATCTGCAGCACCGGCACGGCGACCAGCACGACCACGAGTCCGCTCGTGAAGATCCACGGATCCAGCAGCGGGATGGGCGCGCCGTCCGCATCCCGGTAGGGGCTCACGAACGGCACGAGCAGCAGGGCCGTGATGACGAGCACGCCGAAGATCGTCTGCCCGATCACCTCGCCGAGCGAGTGCGCCTTCCGCGGCGACTCCGGCAGCATGTCGGGCGACCAGCCCACGAGCGCCTTGTCGCGGATGCCGGGCGTGCGCTCGAGCACCGCGAACGCCAGGGTCACCCAGAAGGCGAGGTGCACGCCCACCGTGAGCGCGGTCGAGACCACCGAACCGACGACCTCGATCGGCGCCCCACCGCGCAGGGCGCCGATCACCGCGAGCACGGCGGCGACGATGGGCACGACGGTGAGCTCCAGCACGGTCAGCAGGCGCTTCCAGTCGGCGTAGAACACCGGCCCGACCAGGTGGAGCGGTCGGTTGGCGTAGCCGGCGGCGAGACGGATGGGATCCCCGAGCTCGACGATCGCGTCGCGTTCGGCGGTCGTCGCCTCGGCGCCCGCCTCGACGCGGTCGTCGATCGCGTCGGCGAGCAACGCCCGCAGCTCCTGCTCGATGTCGGCGCGCTGCCGTTCGGGCAGACTCCGCACGACGGCGGCGACGTAGCGGTCGGTGAGGCTGGTGGCAGTCATGGCGTGTCCTTCAGGGTGTCGAATGCGGTGTCGAGCTGGCGCCATTCGGCGGTCAGCAGCTCGGCGAGGGCGGCGCCGTCGGAGCTCGTGCGATAGAACTTGCGGGGGCGCGCCTCGGCGGTGTCCCACTCGGAGATCAGCAGGCCCTGCTTCTCGAGCCGTCGCAGCAGCGGGTAGAGGGTGTTGGCGTCGGTGGCGAAGCCGCGCTCCTCGAGCGCTTCGATGAGCGCGTAGCCGTAGTCGGGGCGCTCGAGCAGCAGCAGGCAGGCGAGCACGATGGTGCCGCGTCGCAGCTCCTGCAGGTGGGTGGCGAGCACCTCGTCGTCGTACATGTGTCACACCATACTGTGTGACACACATTAATGCAAAAGACTACAGCGACGCGGCAGCGATCACCCGGTGCAGGGAGCGGCGCAGGGTGTCGAGCTCGTCGAGGCTCATGCCGAGGCGCTCGACGATGCGGGGCGGGATGAGCTCGGCCTGCGCACGCAGGGCGCGACCGGCATCCGTCGCCGTGATCTCGAGCACGCGCTCGTCGTGGGCGCTGCGTCGCCGCGACACGTAGCCGAGTGCCTCCAGGCGTTTGAGCAGCGGGGAGAGCGTGGCGGGGTCGAGCTGCAGCTCGTCGCCGAGCTCCCGCACCGAGCGGGGGCTGCGCTCCCACAGCGCGAGCATCACGAGGTACTGCGGATGCGTGAGGCCGAGCGGTTCCAGCAACGGCCGGTAGACGGCGTTGACACTCCGCGAGGCGACCGCGAGCGCGAAGCACACCTGGTTCTCGAGGGCGAGCAGATCGGGGGTCTCGGTTGCCATGGATGACATCCTACGCAAATAGTTAGTACACTAATGGTTATGGCACACGAGGAAGAGGGCTTCGCACCCTCGAACGACTTCGCGAACGGTGGCGGCTTCTTCAACCGCCTCAACCGCAAGCTCTTCCCCTACCTCGGGCCGCCGCCGCTCGGACCCTACGACCAGCCGGCGCCGACGCCCGCCCGCGAGCGGGCCTGCCCGCTGTGCGGCGCGCCGATGTCGCAGCACGAGAAGGGGCTCAGCGACGGGCGGACGATCCTCTACTGCCCCGAGGTCGCCTGAGCGGTGCGGTCGCGCGACACCCCGCGCGTGACGCCCGTGCGCTCCACCGCGCGGGCGATCGCCAGGCCGACGACAGCGCCGACGAGTCCGCTCACGATGAGCAGCGCCACGAAGGTGATCTGCGCCCAGGTGGGCTGCGAGGCGACATCGAGGCTGCGCCAGGTGACGAAGCCGTAGAGCGCCGCGAGCACGGCCGTCGCCACCAGGAAGATCGCCGGATGCCAGCGCCGGTACAGCAGCACCGCGAACGGCAGCTCGAGCAGCACGCCGATCATGAGCATCGTGATCACGGCTCCCGCGCCGTTCGGGGAGGACGGGATCGTCACGATCCCGGCGATGAGCGCGGTCAGGACCCCGGCGCCGGGGCGACGCAGCAGGGCGAGTGCGATCACGACCGGCAGGATCCACACGCCCACGATGGGCGCGTAGAGCAGCGGCACCCCCTTCGCGACGGTTCCGGCGTACAGGTTGGCGGGGATCAGCAGCAGCCCTCCCGCGACGCCGATCGCGGCACAGCTGAGAAGGTATCGGGTGGTGAAGCGGCCCACGTGGTGGCTCCTGTCGTGACGGGCGGGTCGGATGGCTTAGGTTAGTCTTGCCTAAGCTAGCCGAAAGTCCTCACCCGCCATGCGCAGCCCCTACTCCACCCGTGTCTTCCTGAGCGCCGCCGCGATCGGCGCGGCCGGCGGCGTCGTCGCGATCGCCCTCAACTGGATCTTCCTGGCCATCAACACGACCCCGCTCGCGACCCTCATCATCGTCGCCGTCTTCGGGGTGTGGGTGCTGCCCGGGATGCTCGCGCAGCGGCTGTTCACCGCGCCCGGCATCGGGGCGTTCACGATGCTCGTCGCCGCCCTCGTCAACGCCCCCTTCACCCCCTACGGCGTCGCGCAGATCTGGAGCTCCATCATCTTCGGCGTGCTGCTCGAAGTGCCGTTCGCGGTCACCGGGTACCGCTTCGGCGGGCAGCGGATGTTCTGGATCGCGCACCCGCTCTCGCAGCTCGCCGTGATCCCCTTCTACCTGGTGGGCTTCGACCTGGCCGCCTTCGCCTGGTGGGTGCTCCCGGTGTTCGTCCTGCTCACCCTCGCGAGCGCCGCCTTCTTCACCTGGCTCGCGCAGTTCCTCGCCGCGCGACTGCGCGCCGCCGGCGTCGCCCGGCCACGAGTCGCCGCATGACCACCCGCCTGCTGCTCAGCTGCGCGGCCATCGCGGTCGTGCTGGGGCTCGCCAGCATCCCCAACGCGTACCTCTTCAACCTGCTCGCCGTGACCGCGCCATGGGCGCTCGGCGTCGCCACCATCGGATACATCCTGCCCGGGGTGCTCGCCCAGGCGGCACTGCGCCGCGGGGGCGTGGGGCTGCTCACCCAGCTGCTCGCAGGCCTCGTCGCCACCCCCTTCGTGCCCACCGGAGTGGCCGCGCTCATCGCCTGGGTGCTGCTCGGCATCCTCATCGAGCTGCCGTTCCTCATCGGGCTGTACCGCTACTGGAAGCCGTGGCTGTTCTGGGTGAGCGCGGTCTGGGTGACGGCGTTCTACGCCTTCTACTGGGGGCTGTACTACGACAGCCCGGCCTCCGGACCGCTCGTGCTCTTCGGTCAGCCCGCCGTGCTGCTGGCCGCGATGCTCCTCACCACGGCCCTCGCCCTGCTGCTCGCCCGGCTCATCGCCCGCACGGGTGCGCTGCGCGGCATCCAGGCGCCCGTCGACCGCCGCAAGCGCCGCGCCGCCGAGCCCTCCGCGGCATGACCGCGCCCGCCCCGCTCGCGGTCGAGGACGTGCGCATCCGGCACGACGGCCGGGAGCGCTGGACCCCGGATGGCGCCAGCTTCGTCCTCCAGCCGGGCGAGGTGCTGCTGCTGCTCGGGCCGTCGGGCTCCGGCAAGTCGACGCTCGCCCTCGCCCTCAACGGCCTCATCCCGCACGCCGTGCCGGCCGAGCTGCACGGTGTCGTGCGGGTGTCGGGGGCCGACACGCGCACGCATCAGCCGGGGGTGCTGAGCGCCGAGGTCGGCATGGTCTTCCAGGACCCCGACAGCCAGCTCGTCACCGGCACCCTGCTCGACGAGGTGTGCTTCGGCCCCGAGAACCTGCTCGTGCCGGTCGACGAGGTGCTCGCCCGCGCCGAGTCCGCGCTGCGCCGGGTGGGACTGTGGGAGCGCCGCCGCGAAAGCCCCGACCGGCTCTCGGGTGGCGGACGCCAGCGACTCGCGATCGCCTGCGCGCTCGCCCTCGCGCCGCGTGCGATCGTGCTCGACGAGCCCACCGCCAACCTCGATCCGGTCGGCATCGAGGAGGTGTACGCGGCGCTCGCCGAGATCGTCGCCGAACGCGAGACCGCGATCGTGCTCGTCGAGCACAACCTGGACGCCGCCGCCACCCTCGTCGACCGGGTGGTCGTGCTCGACGGCGACGGCCGGCTCGTCGCCGACGGGGGAGTCGACGAGGTGCTGCGAGGGCGTGCCGGACAGCTGCACGCGCTCGGCGTGTGGCTGCCGGTCGCGACCCTCGCCGGGATGCGGCTGCGTGCGGCGGGCGTGCGGCTCGAGCCCCTCCCGCTCACCCCCGAAGAGCTGCGGGGGCAGCTCGACGCGCTCCCCGCGCTCCCCGCGCTCCCGGCGCCGCCCGCGGTCGAGCCGGCATCCGCGGACCCCGTGGTGCGCGTGCGCGAGCTCGCCGTCGAACGCGGCGGCCGTGCCATCCTGCACGGCATCGACCTGGAGGTGCGGCGCGGCGAGTTCCTCGCCATCGTCGGCGAGAACGGTGCCGGGAAGACCACCCTGCTGCAGGCGATCGCCGGGGTGCTGACGCCCCCGCGCGGACGCATCGAGGTGGCGGGTCTCGACCCGGCGCGGGCCGACGTGCGCGAGCTGGCCCGCGCGATCGGCTTCGTCTTCCAGAACCCCGAGCACCAGTTCATCCGGCACACCGTCGCCTCCGAGCTCGCTCACGGGCTCGAACTGCAGCGGCTGCCCGAGCAGGAGATCGCCGCGCAGGTCGACGGCATGCTCGCGCGCTTCGGGCTCGCCGACGCCCGGGAGGTGCACCCCTTCCTGCTGTCGGGCGGGCAGAAGCGCCGCCTCTCGGTCGGCACCGCGCTCATCGCGGGTGCGCCCGTGCTCGCCCTCGACGAGCCCACCTTCGGCCAGGACCGCGAACGCGCCGCCGAGTTGCTCGACATGCTCGCCGCGCTCAACGCCGCCGGCACCACCGTGCTCGTCGTCACGCACGACATGCAGCTCGTGGCCGAGTACGCGAGCCACGTCGCCGTGCTGCGCGACGGCGCGCTGCTCGTGCACGACACCACGGGCGCGGTGCTCGCCGGTGACGCGCTCGAGCAGGCCGGCCTGCGGCATCCGCCCCTCGCGAGCGCGATGCGGGGCCTTGCGGCGCATCCCGGATGGCGCGGCATCACCCGCATCGACGAGCTTCCGCGGGAGCGCGTCGGGGAGGTGCGGACGGCATGACCGCGGTCATCGACCCGTACGCCGAGGCGGCCCCCGCCCCGGCCATCCGCTTCCTGCACGGCCTCAACCCGCTCGCCAAGCTCGCCGCCCCCCTTCCCGCGATCGTGCTGCTCGTCTTCGCCCGTGACCTGGCCACCCCGCTCGCCTTCATCGGGCTCGGCTGGCTGCTGCTGCTCGTGGGGGCGCGGCTCAGCGGCCGGGCGCTCGCGGCGGTGCTGCTCGGCCTGCCCGCCGTCGCCCTCCTGCTGTCGCTGAGCTTCGGGCTGTGGGTGGACGGCTCACGGGTCGACGAGGCGGTCCTGATCTTCGCGCTCGGCGACTACCGTTTCACTCTCGGCATGTGGCAGGTGGGTCTCGCGACGGCGCTGCGGCTCACGAGCATCATCGTGCTGTCGCTCATCGCCGGCCTCACCACGACCGGTCCCGACGTCGCGCGCGCCATGGTGCAGCAGCTGCGGGTGCCGTACCGAGTCGGCTACACGGCGCTCGCCGCGTTCCGCTTCGTGCCGCGCTTCGCCCACGAACTCGAGGTGATCCGGCAGGCGCACCGGGTGCGCGGGATGTCGGGCGGGCGCGGGCCGTTCGCCGGCATCCGCCGCTGGTTCGGCTACGTGGTGCCGCTGCTCGCCGGCGCGATCCGCCATGCGGAGCGCGTCGCCCTCGCGATGGACTCCCGCGCCTTCGGCGCCCACCGCACCCGCACCGAGCGGCACCTCGTGCCGTTCCGGACCCGCGACGCCGTCTTCCTGCTGCTGTTCTGGGCGGCGACCGCCGCCATCCTCGTCCTCGTCCCCACCCTGGAGCTGCCATGAGTTTCCGCGACGCCCGCAAGTACAACCAGCACGCCCTGCTCGAGGTGGTGCGCACCGAACGCGTCACCCCGCACATGGTGCGCGTGACCGTCACGGGCGACGACCTCGCCGAGTTCCCCGACCACGGGTTCGACCACTGGTTCCGGATGTTCCTGCCGCGCGCCGCCCACGAGGACGCCCTCGGCGCCCTGCCGAGGCGCGTCGACATGATCGGCTACCTGCAGTTCCTGCGGATGCCCGAGAGCTCGCGCCCGGTCATGCGCAACTACACGGTGCGCGCCTTCCGGAAGGACCAGCGCGAGCTCGACATCGACTTCGTCGTGCACGGCGACGACGGCGTGGCCGCCCCGTGGGCGCGCGACGCGCAACCCGGCGAGCGGCTCGCGATCATCGACCAGGGCCCCGGCTACCAGCCCGACGCCTCCCTCGAAGCCCACCTGCTCGCCTCCGACGAGACCGGCCTTCCCGCGCTCCTCGGCATCCTGCGCGACCTGCCGCGGCACCACCGCGGCATCGCCTACATCGAGATCCCGGACGCCGCCGACGCCCAGCCGCACGAAGCCCCGGACGGGGTCGAGGTGCGCTGGCTCGTGCGTCCCGAGGGGCTGACCCCGGGCGCGCACGCGCTGAGCGTCGTGCAGGAGGAGGCGCGGATCCCGGCCGAGCCGTTCGGCGCCTACCTCGTGGGCGAACAGGCGCTCGCGACGGGGCTGCGGCGCTGGCTCGTGACCGAGCACAAGGTGCCGAAGGACCGCATCACCTTCGTGGGGTACTGGCGCAAGCGCTGACCTCCGCCGCAGGCGACGCGTCTCGAGACCCCCGCAGGCGACCGCCTCGCGGGGTGAGCCGCGCTAAGCGACCGGGACGGCGGCGCGCTCGGACGCGGCGTTCGCGGCGAGCTGGCTCTGCACGAGCGGCAGCGCACGCGAGATCGAGGTGGCGATGCGCTCCTCCAGGTCGGCCGAGGTCACCTTGTAGTCGCTGAAGTCGCGCTCGTTCGCGAAGATCCCGAGCGGCAGGGTGAGCGCCTGGAAGAAGCCGAACAGCGGACGCATCTGGTGCTCCACGAGGAGCGCGTGGCGGTCGCTGCCGCCCGTCGCCGTCAGCACGATGGGGGTGTCGACGAGCGCGTACTGGCCCACGTGGTCGAAGAAGAGCTTGAACAGCCCCGAGTAGGTGGCGCGGTAGGCGGGCGAGCCGACGACGAGCAGGTCGGCGGTCTCGACCGCGTCGAGGGCGTCGATCGCGGGCTGGCCGAGGCTGTTGCGGAAGCCGCCGGTCGCGAGCGACGGCAGCACGGTCGCCAGCTCGATCACCTGCGCCTCACCGCCCAGTCGTTCCGCGAACGCCTCCGACACGCGGCGCACGAGAGCCGTGGTGCGGGACGGGTCGGTCGGGCTCCCGCTGACGCCCACCACGCGGATCGGCTGGCTCATGAGACTCCCTTCGGCCGCGACCCGATGACACGGCACCTCGCCGATCCTGTCACCGTGCGCCCGGGCACGTCGCTTTATGACCGGAGGTTGCAGATCATGGCCCCGTGTTGCGCGCACCGTCCCCGGTGCGACGTCCGCGGCGCACCTGCCACAGCACCACGACCGCGGCCGCCGCGAGCAGCACGAGCCACGGCAGCCCGACCCCGATCCCGATGAGCGCCGACGCCCAGAACCCGAGGAAGGCGTTCCAGCCGACGGCGATCGCCGACCAGACGTCCTTCGGCCCCTCGGGCGGCGGCGCGAGCGCCTCCGAGCGCAGGTTCAGGGTGATCGTCGACATCGCCACCTGGTCGGCGAGCTCGCGCTGCTGCGCCTCGAGCGACTCGAGTTCGCTCTGGCGTTGCGCGATCGCCTGTTCGAGCTCGATGAGGTCGCTCGTGGTGACCGCGGTCGCGAGCCACCCGGTGTAGCGCCCGATCGAGGTCCGCAGGGTGGTGATGCGGGTCTCCAGATCCCGCTGCAGAGCCGTCACGTTCTCGGAGCCGAGGAGGGTCTCGTCGACGCGCCCCAGCTCGGTGAGCTCGCCGCGCACCTTCTCGAGGGCGTCGGCCGGGATGCGCAGGGTGAGCGTCGCACTTCCGGCGTCGCCGCCGCGGGGTGCGTACTGCTGGCGGCTGTCGATGCGTCCGCCCGCCGCGGTCGTGATGGTGGTGGCCTTCTCGGCGGCGGCGATCGGGTCGTCCGCGGTGATGGTGATGCTTCCGGTGACGACGAGCGCCTCGTCGGTGCGAGCGGTGCTCGCGAGCTCGCCCGTCGCGGCGTCCGCGAATCGGGTGTCCCCGTCCATGACCGGGGGAGCGGCGGCATGCTGCGGGGTTTCGCCGATGTCGGATGCGCCGCTCGCCGTGCAACCGGCGAACAGCGTGCTCGCCGCGAGGGCCGCGGCGAGGGCGACGGGAATGCGGATGCTGTGCCTCATGGCGACACGGTAGGAGCGTGTCCGCGCGGGTCACCACCCAACCTTCCCGAGGATTCGATCGTCTCGCGCTAGCCTCGGGGCATGGGGTGGAACCCGTTCCGCAGGCCGCCGCTGCTGCATGTGGCGGGGGATGTCGGCACGGGTCCGGCGGTCGTGCTCATCCACGGCATCGCCTCCTCGTCGGTCACCTGGACGAACCTGGTGCCGCTGCTGCGCTCCGAGTACCGCTGCATCTCGATCGACCTCCTCGGCTTCGGCGGGTCGCCCGCGCCCGCGGATGCGGAGTACACGCTCAAGGAGCACGTCGAGGCGCTCGCGCACACCATCAAGCGTCTCAAGCTCCGCGAACCGTTCGTGCTCATCGGCCACTCGATGGGCGGTCTCATCGCCCCGCGTTACGCCGCCCGCAACCCGCGCCGGGTGCGGCGGCTGGTGCTCGTGAGCCCCCCGATCTACGTGTCCCCCACCGCGCTCTCCGACGACCGCGACCGCACGGTGCAGGACCTCTACCTGCGTGCGTACCGCTTCCTGCGCGAGAACGAGGACTTCACCCTGCGCAACGCGGCGATCGTGGAGAAGCTGCTGCCGATCCCGAAGGCGATGGACATCAACGCGGCCACCTGGAACGCTTTCGTGAAGTCGCTCGAGCACACCATCGAGTCGCAGACCACGATCTCGGATCTCGCGGCGCTGCGGGTGCCGGTGGAGATCGTCTACGGCACCCTCGACGAGTTCGCCTCGCCGGGAGGCATCCGGATCGCCGAGCGGCTGCGCGGCGTGACGGTGACCCGCGTGCGCGCGAGCGACCATCTGATCGGCAAGCGCCTGGCGCGTGCGGTGGCCGCGGCCGTCCCCGACGACGCGTAGCCTCGAAGCATGCAGCAGCGCACCCTCGGCCGCACGGGCCGCGACGTCTCGGTCATCGGCCTCGGCACCTGGCAGTTGGGAGCGGACTGGGGCGAGGTGAGCGAGGCGGACGCGCGCGCCGTGCTCGACGCGAGCCTCGCATCCGGTGTCACCTTCTTCGACACGGCGGACGTCTACGGTGACGGCCGGAGCGAGTCGATCATCGGGGCATGGCGTCGCGAGCATCCGGACGCCGGCATCACGGTGGCCACCAAGATGGGCCGCCGCGTCGAGCAGCTGCCCGAGCACTACACGCTCGCGAACTTCCGTGCCTGGACGGATCGCAGCCGGCGCAACCTCGGCGTCGACACCCTCGATCTCGTGCAGCTGCACTGCCCGCCGACCGCCGTGTATGCCGACGACGCGGTGTTCGACGCGCTCGATCTGCTCGTCGCGGAGGGGGCGATCGCGAACTACGGCGTGAGCGTGGAGACGACGGCCGAGGCGCTCGCGGCGATCGCGCGCCCGCGGGTGGCGAGCGTGCAGATCATCCTCAACGCCTTCCGGCTGAAGCCGCTCGACGCCGTGCTGCCGGCGGCGCAGGATGCCGGGGTCGGCATCATCGCGCGCGTGCCGCTCGCGAGCGGGCTGCTCTCGGGTCGCTACACGCGCGAGACGAGTTTCGCGGCGAACGACCACCGCAGCTACAACCGGCACGGCGAGGCCTTCGACCAGGGCGAGACCTTCTCGGGCGTGGATTTCGAGGCGGGCGTCGAGGCGGCGCGGGAGTTCGCGGCGCTCGCGGCGGATGCGGGGCTCGCCCCCGCGACGGCGGCGCTCGCCTGGGTGGCGCAGTTGCCGGGGGTGTCCACCGTGATCCCGGGCGCCCGCAACGTGGCGCAGGCCACCTCGAACGCGGCCGCGGGATCGGTGCCTCCTCTCGGCGACGCCTTCACCGCATCCGTCCGCGCCCTCTACGACCGCCGCTTCCGCGCCGCGATCCACCCCCGCTGGTAGCGCGGGCGATCATGGCGCGGCTGGAGCCGTGACCCGGCAGCGGGGGAAACGCCTCCCGCCACGCGGTCGTAGCTCCAGCCGCGCCATGAACTCTCAGGGGAACAGGGCGCGGACGCCGGCGAGGTAGCGCTCGGGGTCGAAGTCGGGCAGCAGGGCGGATTGCACGATGTAGCCCTGCGACAGGCCGAGCAGCATGGGCGTCATCGTCTCGGCCCACGCCCGCGCCTCGTCCGGGTCGAGCCCGCGACGCGCGGCGCCCCACCGGGCGAGGTAGCTCAGGTACTGCTCCCGGAGTCCCGCGATGATCTCGATGACGACCTCGCCCATCGCGGGCTCGCCCATGCCTTCCGCCCACATCTGCAGCAGCAGGCGGGAGTCGCGGAGTTCGCGGCGCAGACCCGACATGACGACGCCGATGAGCTCATCGGGCTCGGGCAGCGGCTCGCGGGTGAGGCGTTCGACGATCTCGTCGCGACGGTGTCCCACGACGAGCCGGGCGGCGGCGACGGCGATCTGCTGCTTGCTGTCGAAGTGCAGGTAGATGGCCCCCGCGGAGAGCCCGGATGCCTCGATGATGTCGGCCATCGAGGTGCGTTGGAAGCCGCGTTGGGCGAAGCAGCGCATGGCGGCTTCGACGATCTGGGCGCGCCGGGCCTCGCGGTGGGCGTCGCTGACTTTCGGCATGGTGGTGCGATCCTAACCGATCTGCTATAAAAGAACGAGCGTTCG
Source organism: Protaetiibacter larvae (assembly GCF_008365275.1). Lineage (GTDB taxonomy): Bacteria > Actinomycetota > Actinomycetes > Actinomycetales > Microbacteriaceae > Homoserinibacter > Homoserinibacter larvae. Next base: position 1,072,133 of record NZ_CP043504.1, read on the forward strand.
TTTTCAATAATCGGAGGATCCCGTGAACCCCACCCTGCACAGCCCGTGGCGCCGCGTCGTCGGCATCGGCATCGTGCTCTCCCTCGTCGTCGGCGTGATCGTGCTGGCATTCTCGTGGCCGGGGGTGACCTCGGAGTCGAAGAACCTCCCCATCGCCTTCGTGGGCGAGGCCGCCCAGCTCGAGCAGATCGAGGGAGCCCTCGAGCAGAGCGCCCCCGGCGTGATCGCCCCCGTGACGGCCGACGACCGCGCCGACGCCGTCGACCGCATCGAGCACCGCGAGGTCTACGGCGCGATCGTGCTCGGCGCGCAGCCCGAAGTGCTGCAGGCCTCCGCGGCGAGCCCCGTGGTCTCGGGGCTGCTGGCGACCGTCGCGGCCCAGCTGCAGGTGCAGCTCACGGCGGCGGCGGCCGCGCAGGCGCAGGCCGCAGGCGTCCCCGCGCCGACCATCGCGGTGACCGTGACGGATGTCGTGCCGCTCGCCGCGACCGACCCGCGCGGGGTCGGCCTCGCATCCGCCGCCTTCCCGCTCGTGCTGGGCGGCATGATCGGCGGCATCGCCATCACGATGGCGCTCGTCGGCGCCTGGCGACGCATCGTCGCCCTGCTCGTCTATGCGGTCGTCGCGGGGGCGGTCGTCGCGGGCGTGCTGCAGGGCTGGCTGGGTGTGCTGCAGGGCGACTACCTCGCCAACGCCGGCGCCTACGCACTCGCCTTCGCGGCGATCGGGGCACCCATCGTGGGATTCGCCGCGCTCGTCGGGCGGGCCGGGGTCGCCCTCGGGCCCGTGCTGTTCCTGCTGATCGCCAACCCGATCTCCTCGGCGACCCAGCCGGTCGAGTTCCTGCCCGAGCCGTGGGGGGCCGTCGGGCAGTGGTTCCCGCCGGGCGCCGCTGCGACGCTGGTTCGCGAGCTCTCCTACTTCCCGAAAGCCGACACCACCTTCCCGTGGCTCGTGCTGGCCGTGTGGGCGCTCGCCGGCGTGCTGCTCGCGCTGCTCGGGCACTTCCGCGAGCGCGGCGCCGCCACGCAGGAGGCGCTCGAGGAGGCCGTCGAGGAGGGTGCGCTCAGCGAACCCCGCTCGTCGTGACGAGGCGGGTCCAGGGGCCGGCCGGCACCTCGGAGGCCTCCACGAAACGCCAGTCGACCTTCGCGCTCTGACCGTCGAGCTCGGGATAGCCGAGGCAGCCGGTCAGGGCGGGCGAGACGTCGAGCCCGGCACCGCCGTAGCGGGTGTTGGCCGGCCGCGCGTCGTCGGCCCCGAACACGTAGGCGGCGTCGTGGTACTGCCCGGGCCCGGCATCCTGGATCTGGCCGTAACAGCTGCGTCCGTTCCGCACGAGCTGCACCCAGCGGTTCTTGAGGTAGCTGAAGTTCCGATCGCCCTGGTGCGAACGGTAGGGCTCGACCCCCGCCCACGGGATCACCTGGTCGCGCTGCGCGAACCCGGTGGAGTCGTTGATGTCGTCGTAGGGCAGGTCGAGGTAGAAGGGGTTCTCCTTCGGCGTCATGCTCGTGGGGAAGTAGTCGTTCGACGCGGTGCGCGCCTCGGTTCGGCATCCGCCGCCCGCCGTCACGCCGTCGCATCCTCCGTAGCTCTGCAGCCAGCGGGAGTCGTAGGTCGACAGCTCCTGGCTGCCGTCGGAGGCGCCCGGGTCGAAGATCTCGCCCACCCAGAAGGTGGTGGAGACGATGCCGCGGTGCCAGGGATACCCGCTCGCGGGGGCGGGCGCCGGTGCGGGTGCGCCGCCACCCCCGCCGGCCTCGCCACCCGGGGCCCCGCCGTCGGATGACCCCGGGTCGGCCGAGGGATCGGGGGCCGCCTGCTCGTCCGAGGGGGTGGTCGCCGTGGCCGACGGCGTCGGGGACGTCGCGGCGGTGGGGCTGTCCGTGGGGCTCGGCGGGGGCACGTGCTCGGAGTCCTCCGGCGCGCAGGCGGCGAGGATCAGGGCCGCGACGCACAGGGCGCCGACGGCACTGATCCTCGCCGCGTTCACGGTCAGGAGGCTGCTGGCGGGTCGGCCTCAGCGGGCGGCAGCGCCTCCTCGGGTGGTGTCTCCTCCGTCACGGCCTCCTCGGCGGGCGGATCGGCGACCTCCTCCGCGGCCGGCGGGTCGGCCACGGTCGTGTCGTCGGCCGGCGGGTCGGCCGGTCCGGTCTCGATGAGCGGCTCGGCGAGCGGGGCGACCGGCGGGACCGTCGCGCTCTCGGCCACGGGCGGCGCCGCGTCCACGAGCGAGTAGTCGTCGGTGACGAGGGTGCCGGGGCTGAAGATGTTCAGTCCGAAGCTGATCCCGTTGTAGCCCTCGGGGATCGCCCCCGTCGTCCATCCGGCGAGCGCCCAGTCGGTGCTGGCCGCGAACCACGGGCTCGAGGTCCAGTAGGTCCAGGCGCCGCTGGTCGAGCGCAGGTACACCGCGAACTGCGTCACCGAGGTGGACTGGTACCAGCCCGACAGGGTGTAGCTGTGTCCGGGTGCGACGCTCGGGGCGCACGAGCCCAGGTCGAGGGTGGGGATGATCTTCCCTTCGCCCGAGGAGTAGCTCGTGATGGTCACCTGGCTGGCGACGTTGCCCGAGTGCCCGGGGTTCACGAGGGAGAACACCGCGTCGTTGTCGCCCCACGGCGCCCGGTACCAGCAGGCGGGGAAGCCGTTCTGCATGGTCTCGAGGTCGGGGTTGATGACGCCGTTGCCCTCGGTGGGCGGCGGGACGGCGGGGCCGGCCACGATCGGGAGCACGCTGCCCCCGACGACGTCGCCGACGGTCCGCACGACCGTGTTGCGGGTCTCACCGCGGGTCTGGAGCCAGCTCGCGAAGCTCTCGAGCAGATCCGAGCTGATCGCGAGCGATTCGCAGCTGCTCGTGCACACGTCGTGGAAGGTGAACTGCAGCCAGCCGCCGCCGTGCGCCTCGGCCGCCGTCACGATCCCCGTGAGGTCGGCGAGCGTCCAGTCGAGGTCGTACTGGTCGAGAGCCTGGGTGATCGTGGGACGTGCGGGCGGCACGGTCTCGGCCCAGTCGCAGTCGAAGCAGCCGAAGCGGGAGCGGATGTCGCCGAGCAGTCGGCCGCTGCGGTAGCCGCAGTCCTGCACGACCTGGGCGACCTGGTCGTTCACCTCGGCGAACGGGTACGCGAAGCTGCGCGTCGCGAAGCCCCAGTTGGCGAGCTGGACGCGGTCGTCGCACACCTGGCGGCGCACCTCGTCGATCGGCACGGAGGTGAGGTCGACGTGGGTCACGGTGTGTCCGCCGATCTCGTTTCCGGCCGCCGCGAGGGCGTTCAGCTGGTCGAGGCTGAGCTTGCCCGGGGTGCCGATGACGCCCGAGTTGACGTAGAACGTCGCGGGGAGCCCGTGAGCGCCGAGGATCGAGGCGCCGAGCGCCTGTCCGGCGTTGCCGTCGTCGAAGGTCAGGCTGACCTGGGTGAGGGGTCCGGTCTTCGGAGGTGCGGGCGGCTCGGGGTCGACGGGCGGATCCGCGGGCGGGTCCGCGGGGGGATCCGCGGGCGGGTCGGCCGGGGGATCGACGGGCGGGTCCGCGGGCGGGTCGGCCGGGGGGTCGGCGGGAGGATCGGCGGGGTCCGTGGGTCCGGCGGGGTCGACCGGCGGTGCCGGGGGCGTCGGCACGACGGGCGCCGGGTCGACGGGCGCCGGGTCGGCCGGGGGATCGGCCGGCGGGTCGGCGGGTGGGTCCGCCGGGGGATCGGCGGGGGGATCCGCGGGCGGATCCTCGACGGGAAGGGTGGGCGGGTCCTCAGGGGCCGCCTCCGGCGCGCTCGACGGCGGCGCCGAGGACGGCGGCGACGTCGGGGGCCAGAAATGCTGGCCCGCGGCGAAGGAGATGAGGAGCGCGAGGATGGCGGCGAAGCCGCCGAGCCCGAACGCGCGTCGTCTATTCATGGGGTATCACCTCGATGCGATGTGGGGGGTGGGGGGTTGTGGTGCATCGGTGGGGGCAGGTGGGGCGTACACGCGGAGGGCGCCCCACTCCGCCGACCGCGCGACGCCCGGGTCGCCGAGAGTGGAGGCGACGCTCCAGATGATCTCGTCGATGCCGGTTCGGGGAACGAAGCCGATGAGCTCCCGGGCGAGCGAGTTGTCGGGCACGCGTCGCCGCATGTCTTCGAACCCCTCGCCGTAGGCGGCCTCGTAGGGGATGAACGTGATCTCGCTGCGCGAACCGGTGATGCGGATGATCCGCTCGGCCAGTTCGAGGATCGAGATCTCGGTGCCTCCGCCGAGGTTCACCGCGCGCGTGAGCGCTCGGGGCTCCTCGGAGAGGCGGACGAACGCCGGCACGACATCGCGCACCGACGAGAAGCAGCGGCTCTGCAGGCCGTCGCCGTAGACCGTGAGGGGTTCCTCGCGGAGCGCCTGACCGACGAGGTTCGGCACGACCATCCCGTAGCGTCCCGTCTGACGGGGGCCGACGGTGTTGAACGGGCGGGCGATGGCGACCTCGAGGCCGAACTCCTGGGCGTAGGCGTGGGCGAACGCCTCGTCGAGGCCTTTCGCGGCCGCGTAGGTCCAGCGGGCCACGAGGGGCGAGCCCAGGATGCGGTCGGCGTCCTCGCGGAGCGCGTCGGAGGTGTTCTTGCCGTAGATCTCGCTCGTCGAGACGAGCAGGAGGCGGGCGGCGTGGGCGACGCAGGCGTCGAGCACGTTCTCGGTGCCATGCAGGTTCACCCGCAGGCCGTCGAGGGGATGCTCGACGATGCGCCGCACGCCGACCGCCGCCGCCAGGTGGAAGACCCGGTCGGCTCCGGCGATCGTGCGCGACACGAGGGGCGCGTCGAGCACTGAGCCGAGCCGGTAGCTGAGGCGGGGGTGCTCCGCGACGCCTCGCAGGTTCTCCGGCCGCCCGGTGCTCTCGTCGTCGAGCACGACGACCTCGTCGCCCAGGTCGAGCAGCAGCTCGACGAGGTGGCTTCCCAGGAATCCGGCACCGCCGGTGACCACACTGCGCATCGTGATCGCCTCCTACAGGGTGAACCGGCGAGGGACCGCGAGCTCGCGGTAGCTCGCGTCGAGCACGAGGTGGCGTTCGTCGATCCACGTCAGGTCGAGCTCGTGGTGACGGGTGTGCACGATGACGAGGGCGGGGTCGAAGCCGGAGGGATCGCGCACCGTCTCGACGATGCGGCCGTCCGAGAGCCGCGCCTGCGGGCAGAGCGGGTCGAGGTAGCCGACGACGGCGCCGCGGCGTTCGAGGCCTTCGATGATCTCGAGCGCGGGCGACTCCCGGAGGTCGGCCACGTCGGCCTTGTACGAGACGCCCACGATGAGCACCCGGGTGCCCGCGACGCCCATGCCGGCGTCCGAGAGCACATGCGCGGCGCGTTCCACCACCCGGGCGGGACGTGCCGCGATCTCGTTCATCGCCTGGGTGATCATCGGGGCGGCGACGCGGCGCTCCTTGAGCTGCCAGAGCAGGTAGTGCGGGTCGCACGGGATGCAGTGCCCGCCGACGCCGGGGCCGGGCAGGAACGGCATGAAGCCGTACGGCTTCGTCGCGGCCGCGTCGATCACGGTGGTGACCGGCACGCCGAGCTCGCGGCAGATGTCGGCGACCTCGTTGGCGAGCGCGATGTTGACGGCCCGGAAGGTGTTCTCGAGCAGCTTCGTCATCTCGGCGGCGGCGAGCGAGTCCACCCGGTGGACGCTCGCGGTGTAGCGGGAGAGCACCGCGGCGGCACGCAGCTCGCAGCTCGGGGTGGCGCCGCCGACGACGCGCGGCACGAACTCGTGCTCGATCGATCCGTTGCCGGGGTCGATGCGTTCGGGGCTGAAGGCGACGGAGATGTTCTCGCCGGCGATGAGACCGCGTTCCGCGAGCGGCGTGAGCAGCAGGTCCTCGGTGCAGCCGACGTAGCTCGTCGAGGTGAGCATGATGATCTGCCCGGGCACGGCGTTCGCCACGACGTCGGCGCAGGCGCTCTGCAGGATCGTCAGATCCGGCACGAGGTGGTGGTCGACCGGGGTGGGCACGCACACGATGACGGCGTTCGCGCGCCGCAGGAGGGCGGCGTCGCTCGTGACCGTGAACATCGGGTCGCCCTCGGTCTCCTCGAGCCGGACGAGGTCCGAGGGCAGCAGGTCGACGTGCCCCGCCCGGATCGCCTCGATCCTGGCGGGCGAGATCTCCACCCCCAGCACCCGCGCGCCGGCGTGGTGGTAGGCGAGGGCGGTGGGCAGGCCCACATAGCCGAGCCCGACGATCGCGATGTCGAAGTCGTCGGGACGGTACGGGGCGGCGGAGGGGAGGGCGGCGGGGTGACGCGAGGGTCGGGGGTGGGATGCGATCAGGGGTCGGGTGTCGAGGGACGTCATGGCAATGCCTCCACGGCGGCGTCGTGGGGTAACGACGCGGAGAAGGGGGATGGGGGAGGGGCGACGCCCGTGGTGCGTGGGCGTCGCTGTCACTGTCGACCCGCCCGATCCGACGCGTCAACGCTTCGCGGGCAGGACTGCGGGCAGACGTTCGGGAGCGTTGCGGCAACCCGCACGGGCATGCGGAGACCCCCATGCGGACTGCGGATCGGCCGCGCGTCCCGGTCGGTAGCGTCGAAGCAGGATCGGCCCGAGGAGGACGGATGGCTGCCTTCGTGGTGACCTTCGTGGTCGTCATCGGGATCAACACCATGCTCTGGGTCTCGGCCGGCATCGTGCGGGTGGTGGCCGCCCGCCTTCGCGGCTCCCCCGTGCGCGCGAGCGGTCGCGTGCCGACGCCGGAGGACGTCGCGGTCGTGATCGCCGCCCACAACGAGGAGCTCGTGATCGAGGCGACCATCCGCTCGGCGGCGCGGCAGGTGCCGATCGACAACGTCTTCGTCGTCTCGGACGGATCCCGTGACGCGACCGCCGCGGTCGCGAGCGCGCACGGCGCGACCGTGCTCGACCTGAGCCCCAACCGCGGGAAGGCGGGCGCCATCCGGGCGATCGTCGAGGAGTTCGACATCGCGGGACGGTTCGAGGTGCTTCTGCTGCTCGACGCCGACAGCCAGCTGAGCGACGACTACCTCGTGACGGGGTTGCGCGACTTCGCCGATCCGGAGGTCGTGGCGGTGGCCGGTCGCGCCACGACGCTCCTGCACCCGGTGCCGCCGACCGTGCTCGGCCGGCTGCTCGTCGCCTACCGCGAGCGCCTCTACCTGAGCGTGCAGTATCTGCAGAAGTTTGGGCAGGCGGCCCGGCATCTCAACGCCGTGTCGATCGTCCCGGGGTTCGCGAGCATGTACCGCACCCGGGTGCTCGCACACATCGACATCGATGCGCCCGGCCTCACGATCGAGGACTACAACATGACCTTCGAGGTGCACGCCAAGCGCCTCGGCCGCATCGCCTTCCGACCGGATGCCGCGGTCGCGCTCACCCAGGATCCGGACAACCTGCGCGACTACAGCAAGCAGATGCGTCGGTGGAGTCTGGGGTTCTGGCAGACGGTGCGTCGCCACGGCGTGCATGCCGGACGGTTCTGGACCCTGCTGGCGATCTCGATCACCGAGCTCGTCACGAGCAGCGTCGTCACGCTCCTCGCCGCACCGATCGCCCTGCTGAGCGTCGGCGCGGCGATCGTCGCCGCGAGCGGAGCCGACCCCTCCGGCACGGCCGCCGCGATCGCCGGGGCTCTCCCTCCCCTCGCGATCGTGGCGGGCGTGCTGCTGCCCGACTACCTGCTCTCGGTGCTCGCCGCGGTGCTCGCGAAACGGCCGAGCTACCTCGTGCGCGGCCTCGTGTTCCCTGTGCTGCGGATGCTCGACGCGCTGCTGTGCCTGCAGGCGATGCGCGACGCCTTCGTGCGGCGCACCGACGGCCGGTGGGCTTCGCCGGAGCGGCGGGCCGTCGCGCAGGCCGGTTAGGACATCAGCGCCACGAGGTGCGAGCGGGACCGCGCGCCCACCTTGCGGTAGATGTGCGTGAGGCGCAGCTCGACGGTGCGCACCGAGACGAACAGCTGCGCGGCGATCTCCTTGTTCTGCATCCCGCGCACCACGAGGTCCGCGACGGCGCGCTCGTCGGTGCTCAGCTCGTGCAGCGGCAGGTGCGCCGAGAGGCTCGGTGCCGTGTCGGTCGCCGCGGCCTGGGCGGCGGACGCGGGGGTCGCGCGCCGCATCCACGGCCGGGCCCCGCTTCCGGCGAAGGCGATGCGGGCATCCGTCCAGGCGCGTTCGGCGTCGGCGTGCAGGCCGGCGGCGTCGAGGCGACGGGCGTGGGCGGCATGCAGCTTGCCGAGCTCGAACAGGGAGTCGTCGGCCGCGTGGAGCGTGCGGGCCGCGAGGAAGGCGGCGGGCAGCCGCTCGGCGGGTGCGCACGCCACGGCGGCGCGCGCACTCGCGAGGGTCGACCATCTGCTCGGATGCCGGCCCGCGGCTTCGGCGAGACGGCCCGCGGTGCGCTCCGCTGCGCGCACCCGGCCGGTCGCGACGAGCGCCTCGGTGAGCTCGGCGAGGTGCCGGGTCAACGCGGGGTCGTCGATCGAGGAGGAGATCGCGTCGGCGAGCAGCAGCAGCTCGCACGCGCGCTCGACGTCGTCGCGGAGCGAGGCCAGTTCGGCGAGCAGCACGAGCCCGGAGGCGGCCGGGAGCGGTCCGACCCGTGCGGCGGCGTTCTCCGACCAGGCCGCGAGCTGCTCCTGGGCGGAGGCGAGGTCGCCGTCGGCGATCGCCGCCCAGACGCGCAGCGGCACGAATCCGGCGGGGCCGTCGGCGCCCGGATGGTGCAGCGCCCAGCCGCGCGCGTACTCGAGCGCCTCCCCGTACCGCCCCGCGCGCACCTCGCAGTCGATCCCGAGGCTCGTGAGCCAGCCCGCCCACATCCCGCTCGGGCGCACGAGCGACCCGCCCAGTCGCTGGATGAGGCCGCGGGCGCGCGGGTAGTCCTGCGCGAGGATGTCGGCCCGGGCATGCAGCGCCAGCAGGAGCGGGTCGAACTCGTCGCTCGGCGGCGCGGGTAGCGACAGCGGGTCGCCGCCTTCCGACTCGGTGAGCGCGAGGGCGGCCGCCACGATCGACTTCGTCGCATCGGATGCGGTCGGCAGTTCGGCCGTGAGCTCGGCGAGCGGAAGCCGGGCCGAGGCGAACTCGCCGCGCGCGGCGGTGATCGCGGCCAGGGTGGCGGTCCAGCGCATCCGGACCTCGGGGTCGGCGCGGCGCGCGAGCTCGGGGTCGAGCTCGGGCAGCATCGAGTTGCGGCCCGTCACGTGGTCGATGCGCAGGCGCGACACCGCGAGCGCCACGTGGGCGTCGGGTTCGACGGGCTGGGCGGCCGCCGCGATCCGCACGCAGCGCTCGGCGAGCTCCGGCTCGCCCGCGAGCAGCAGCCGGTCGGCGACCGTGGCGAGCGGACCGGCGGTGCCTGCCCGCCCCAGACGGGCGGCGCGGTCCGCGAACTCCACGGCAGCGGAGGGGAAGCCGAGCGAGGCGAGCTCGGCCGCCGCCGACAGCAGCGGCCCGCGGAAGTCGGCCGCCGGATCGGCGCCGCTCGCGTGCCAGGGTCGCAGCAGCACGCCCGACGACACCCACAGCTCCACGTGCAGCGTCCGCCGGGCGCGCGCGGGCAGGGCTGCCGAGATGGCCGAGCGCAGCAGCGGGTCGGAGAGCATCACGAAGGCGCCGAGCTCGCGCGCGATGCCCGCGTCGAGCAGCTCCTCGAGCGCGTCCTCGGCGTCGGAGGACCATGCGGCGACCGAGCTGCGATGGTGCAGCGGTGCCGCGGCGAGCCGGTCGAGCACGAGCGCCTGGTGCGACCCGAGGTTGCGGCCGATCCGCTCGAAGACCGCCCAGGCGGCGGGGCCGGGCGGGGCGGGGAGGCGCAGCGCCTCGCGGCCGTCGAGCTGCGCCGCGGTCGCGCCCGCCACGAGCGAGACGAGGGTGCCGAGGTTGCCCCCGGCCGAGGCGGTGAGCAGCCGCAGCGTCCCCGGGTCGACGCCTGCCGGCACGAGCTGCTCGGCGCAGCGGTCGTCGAGCGGCGGCACGCCGAGCATCCGGATGCCGGCGAGCGGTTCGTCGGGGGGGATCTCGACGGCGCTCGCGGCGATGCGCAGGCCGGAGCCCGCGAGGTGGCTCGCCATGTATCCGATCAGGTGGCGACTGAAGGGGTCCATCCGGTCGATGTCGTCGACGAGCAGCAGGGTGCGGGGGAGATTGAGCCCGCGCAGCACCGCGAGCAGCTCGCCCGCCGCCTCGGCGAGGTGGGCCGGATCCTCGGAGCGCAGGACGAACCGGCCCGCGAACTCGGCCACCCGCGCATCCCCGATGGCCGACAGCAGCGCCGACACCCCCGAGAGCGGCCAGCCCAGTTCGGTCGAGTTGATGCGCACGAGCGAGCTCGTGTCGGGGAGGCGTTCATGCGCCACCGCGAGGATCGAGCTCTTCCCGCTTCCGACCTCGCCGAGGAGCAGGAGGGCCCCGTCGTGGGCTGACCTGCTGAGCTCCTCGATGTGCTCGAGAACGGTTTCGTGGCAGCGGAGCATCGCCGGGCGCGATCAGAACCGCATGCGGAGTGTGGGAGGGAGGAACATATCGGGTCGTCTCCGCGGGTGGAGCCGGTGGGGGAACCGACAGTTGTGTCTACCGCTGTTTGCGGGTTCCCGCAAGGGTTCGACCGGTGTCGCACCGGTGTCAGATCCGGTGCGGCCAGGTGTTCAGCTGGGGGTGATGGGCACCGGCTCGGTGTCGGGGAGGGGGCTCGCGTCGCGTCCCCTCAGGTCCGGATGCGCCCGGCGGAACACGACGGGCACGAGGAAGCCGAGCAGGGCGAACACGGCCGCCGCCACGAACCCGCCGGACGCGCCGACGCCGTCGATGAGGAACCCCGCGATGGCGGAGCCGAGCGCCGCGCCGATGAGCTGGCCGGTGCCGACCCAGCCGTAGGCCTCCGCGGTGTCCGAGAACTTGACGCTCGCCGACACGATCGAGAACATGACGGCGAGTGCGGGCGCGATGCCGAGACCCGAGATGACGAGCGTCGCCGAGATCGACCAGAACTCGAAGGCGAAGACCGCGAGCGTCGCCCCGACGAACACGATGAACATCCGGCGGGCGAGCGCCCACTGCCCGATCGGGATCTGGCCGAAGCCGAGTCCGCCGACGAGCGAGGCCACCGCCCAGATCGCGAGCACGATGCCGGCATCCGGGCTGCCGTCGCCGAAGGTCGCCACGACGCCCGCTTCGATCGCGGCGCAGGAGCCGACGAGCAGGAACCCCACGACGGTCGACAGCAGCACGGGCGGACGGGCGAGCACCACCCCGAACTTGCGCTTGCTGCGGGGGATGCGCACGCGGCCGAGCTCGGGGGAGGAGATGAACCAGGCGCCCCCCACCACGAGGAAGAACACCGAGAGGAAGATGCCGACCGTGCTCGAGATCTGGGTGGCGACGAAGGTGACGACGACGGGACCCGCGATCCAGATGATCTCCTGCGAGGAGGCGTCGAGCGAGAACAGCGGGGTCAGCTGCCGGGAGTTGACCATCTTCGGGTAGATGGTGCGCACGGCCGGCTGCACGGGGGGATAGCTGAGCCCCGCGACGAGCCCCGCGAGCATGAAGGCCCACAGCGGCAGCTCACCGATGAGGGGGGCGATCGCGATCGCCGAGAGGGCGATCGCGCACACCGTCGTCGTGAGGATCAGCACGGGCCGCATCCCCCAGCGGCCCATCCAGCGACTCGTGACGGGACCCGACACCGCCTGGCCGACGGAGGTCGCCCCGAGCACGAGTCCGGCCGCCCCGTAGGAGTCGAAGATGTGCTCGATGTGGATGAGGAAGCCGAGCGAGATCATCCCGCTCGGGAACCGCGCCGTCAGCTGCGCGGCGATGATCCGGGCCACTCCCCGGGTGCGCAGGAGGTTCAGATACGCGTTCACGGCCTCTCCACTGTAGCGGCGTCGGAGGCGTTGCCTAGGGTGTGGAAAGTGGGGATAACACGGCTGAAGTTATGCACATCTGTGGACGACACGCCCACAACATCTGGGGTTGTCGCCGTGTCGGGGGCCCGATATATAGTGATGGAACCTCCCGGCCGGGGGACAGCAACGAGGCATCGAAACGGTCGGTCGAGCGGCAGTTTTCATCGGGATCAGAGCACGCGCCGAGGGCGCGGGAGGGAAGGCGACACGTGACCATCACCGTCGTGAAGCGCAGCGGCGAGCGCGAGCCGTACGACGCCAACAAGATCAATCTCGCGATCGAGCACGCGAGCGCCGGTCTCGACGAGAACATCACCTGGGTCACCCAGATCGCCTCCGAGCTCGAGCTCACCCTGTTCGACGGCATCACCACCCAGCAGCTCGACGAGGCCGTCATCCAGGTGGCCCTGCAGAACGTCAAGGACGACCCGCAGTTCGACACCGTCGCCGCGCGCCTCCTGCTCAAGACCATCTACAAGCGCGTGCTCGGCGACTACACGACCGACGAGGAGCTGAAGGCCCTGCACGCGGAGCACTTCCGCGGCGCGATCGAGCGCGGCGTCGCCGAGCAGCTCCTCGACCAGCGCTTCCCGGCGCTCTTCGACCTCGACCGCCTGGCGGCCGCCCTCGAGCCGAGCCGCGACGGGCTGCTCAAGTACATCGGAGTCGTCACCCTCAACAACCGCTACGGCATCAAGGCCCGCAATGGCGAACCGCTCGAGGTGCCCCAGTTCTTCTGGATGCGCATCGCGATGGGGCTCTCGCTCAACGAGGCCGACCCCACGAGCCACGCCATCGCGTTCTACGACAAGATGTCGAAGCTCGAGTACCTCGCCGCGGGCTCCACCCTCGTCAACGCCGGCACCGCCTACCCGCAGCTGTCCAACTGCTTCGTCATGGAGATGCAGGACGACATCGAGAACATCGCGAAGAGCGTGCGCGACGTCATGTGGCTCACCAAGGGCACGGGCGGCATCGGCCTCTCCGTCACCAAGCTCCGCGCCCAGGGCTCGCCCATCCGCTCCAACAACACCACCTCGACGGGCCCCATCCCGTTCATGCACACCATCGACTCGGTGCTGCGCGCGGTCAGCCGCGGCGGCAAGAAGTTCGGCGCGCTGTGCTTCTACATGGAGAACTGGCACCTCGACTTCCCCGAGTTCCTCGAGCTGCGCAACAACTCGGGCGACCCGTACCGCCGAACCCGCACCGCCAACACGGCCGTGTGGATCTCGGACGAGTTCATGAAGCGCGTGCAGAACGACGGCGACTGGTACCTCTTCGACCCGCTCGAGGTCGCTGACCTCAACGAGCTCTACGGTCAGGCGTTCTCGGACCGCTACGCCGAGTACGTGGCGCAGGCCGAGGCCGGCGAGCTGCGGATGTTCAAGAAGATCTCCGCGCGCGCCCAGTTCAAGGACATCCTCATGTCGCTCCAGACCACGAGCCACCCGTGGCTCACCTGGAAGGACACCATCAACAACCGCGCCCTCAACAACAACACGGGCACGATCCACCTCTCGAACCTCTGCACCGAGATCTGCCTCCCGCAGGACGAGAACAACATCTCGGTCTGCAACCTGGCGTCCATCAACCTCTCGACCCACCTCAAGGTCGACGAGAACGGCGGCCTCGGCTTCGACTGGAACCTCATCGAGGAGAGCGCCCGCAGCGCCGTCCGCCAGCTCGACAACCTCATCGACATCACCGAGTCCTCGGTGAAGGAGGCCGACCACGCCAACGAGACCAACCGTGCCATCGGCCTCGGCGTCATGGGCTTCACGGATGTCGTGGAGCGCCTCGGCTACTCCTACGAGTCCGAGGAGGCCTACGACCTCATGGACGAGATCATGGAGCACGTCTCCTACGCGGCCATCGACGAGTCGGCCGACCTCGCCCGCGAGCGCGGCTCGTACCAGAACTTCCCCGGATCCCGGTGGTCGCAGGGCCTCGTGCCCTTCGACTCGATCGCGATCACCGAGAAGGACCGCGGGGTGCCGATCACCGTCAACCGCACGACGCGCCTCGACTGGGACGCCCTGCGCGTGAAGGTCAAGGGCGGCATGCGCAACGCGACCCTCATGGCGATCGCGCCCACGGCATCCATCGGCCTCGTCGCCGGCACCACCCCCGGTCTCGACCCGCAGTTCGCGCAGATCTTCAGCCGTGCGACGAGCAACGGCAAGTTCCTCGAGGTCAACCGCAACCTCGTGAACGACCTGCAGAAGCTCGGCATCTGGGACTCCGTGCGCGAGCAGGTGCTGCGCAGCCAGGGCGACGTGCAGAACATCGACGCGATCCCCGACGAGCTGAAGAACGTCTACAAGACGAGCTTCCAGCTGTCGCCGTACTCGTTCATCGAGGTCGCGGCGCGTGCGCAGAAGTGGATCGACCAGTCGATCAGCCGCAACATGTACCTGGAGACGCGCGACCTCGGCGACATGATGGACATCTACTACGCCGCGTGGGAGAAGGGCGTCAAGACGACCTACTACCTGCACATGAAGCCGCGTCACACCGCCGAGCAGTCGACGGTCAAGGTCAACAAGACCGAGGAGATCAACGCCGGCGCCGGTGCGCAGCGCGGCTTCGGAGCCGCCGCCGCAGCGGCGCCTGCCGAGACGGCCGCCGCTCCCGCTCCCGCCGCCGCCCCGCGCCGCGGATTCGGAGGGCTGACCGCGTGAACGGCTTCGGAGACACCATCGGCGGTTATGAAGTGCCGCTCGATCCCATGGACGAACTTCAGTGTGAGAGCTGTCAGTAGCTATGCCCATCCTCGGCACCGGAATCAAGGAGGGCCTCCTCCTCAAGCCCGTCACCTACCAGTGGGCGATGGATCTCTACGACCAGGCGGTCGCCAACACCTGGTTCCCGAACGAGATCCAGCTCGGTGAGGACATCGCCGACTTCAAGAAGATGACGGACGAAGAACGTCACGCCATCACCTTCCTGATGTCGTACTTCAACCCCAACGAGCTGCTCGTCAACAAGGCGCTCGCCTTCGGGGTGTACCCCTACATCAACGCCCCCGAGGCGCACCTCTACCTCGCGAAGCAGATGTGGGAGGAGGCCAACCACTGCATGTCGTTCGAGTACGTGCTCGAGACCTTCCCGATCGACCGCAACGAGGCCTACAACTCCCACATCGACGTGCCGTCGATGGCGCGCAAGGAGGAGTTCGAGGTCAGCTTCATCCGCCGGATGACCGAGGAGACGCTCGACATCACGACGACCGCGGGCAAGCAGGACTTCATCCGCAACCTCATCGCCTACAACATCATCCTCGAGGGCATCTGGTTCTATTCGGGGTTCATGGTGGCGTTGAGCTTCCGCCAGCGGAACCTGCTGCGCAACTTCGGCTCGCTCATGGACTGGATCGTGCGCGACGAGTCGTTGCACCTCAAGTTCGGCATCAACCTGATCCTCACGGTGCTCGACGAGAACCCCGATCTTCAGACGCCGGAGTTCGCGGCCGAGATCAAGCAGATGATCCTGGACGCGGTCGAGATGGAGGAGCAGTACAACAACGACCTGCTGCCGAACGGCATCCTCGGTCTCAACGCCGGGTACATCAACCAGTACGTCAAGTACCTGGCCGACCGCCGGCTCGAGGAGCTCGGCTTCGGCGCCCACTACAACGTCGTGAACCCGGCGAAGTGGATGGCGACCGCGAACGACACCCTGCAGCTCGTGAACTTCTTCGAGTCGACGAACACCTCGTACGAGTCGAACGCGTCGGCGAACTCGTCGAAGAAGGAAGGCTGACTTCACAGTTAGACTCCCCGCGTGGACGAGCAGCAGTTCGAGGAGTTCACCGACGAGTTGCGGGTGGCGGTCGCGCGTCTCTCGCGGCGACTGCGGGAGGCCGCCTACCCGCGCGACCTGAGCTGGGCGCAGGTGTCGGCGCTGCGGCACATCGAGCGCGAGGGGCCGCAGACCGTGAGCAGCCTGGCGCGGCTCGAGGGCGTGCGACCCCAGTCGATGGGGGCGACGGTCGCGGCTCTCGAGGCCGCCGGGTTCCTCGAGGGCACGCCGGATCCGGATGACGGCCGCCAGACCATCTGGTCGGTCACCGCGGATGCCCGGGTGCAGCTCGACGCGGAGCGGGCCGCCCGCCAGGACTGGCTGCTCCGCCGTGTGCGCGCCGAGCTGAGCGCCGACGAGGCGGACCGACTCGCGGCGGTCGTCCCGCTGCTGCGGCGCCTCGCCGAGTGAGGGCGCGGTTTCGGCTCGATGGCGCGGTTGCGCCGGTGCCATCCGGCCGAAACCGCGCCATCACCCGCCGGTGTCGTCCGTTCCGCGGGTGATGCGGCGGCCGCTCACCCGATCCGGGGTGATGCGCACGTAGTTGAACTTCTCGCTGGGGCTCCACGACACGAGGCTCAGCACCCCCGAGTGCTCGATCTCGTCGTCGAAGGCGAGTCGTTCGGCCTCGCCGTGCACCACGACGCTCCACGCGACGACGTCGTCGCGGCCGTCCGCCTGGAACGCCACGCGCGGGTGGCTCAGCACGAGGGCGAGCTTCGATCCGGGTGCGCTGCGGAACAGGATGCTGCGCCCGCCGACCGCGAAGTTCACCGGGAAGATCTCGACGTCGTCGCCGTCCGCGAACGCCACGCGGCCCACCTCGGCGTCGGCGAGCAACGCCCAGCACGCATCCTCATCCAGGATCTCGGGGTTGGTCTCCATGACGGCACCCTACTCGCGCGATAGCCTCGCGCCATGACCGAGGAGTTGCGCGCCCGGCTGCGGGCGCTGCCGTCGTTCCCCGGGGTGCTCCCCGTGTTCGACCCGAGCGGGGCGCCCCCCGAGCCCGAGCCGTTGTTCCTCGCGTGGCTCGACGAGGCGGTGCGCGACGGGGTGTTCGCACCGCATGCGGCCACCCTCGCCACGACTGACGCGACGGGCGCGCCGAGCGCGCGGGTGCTCATCCTGAAAGACCTGGACGACGACGGCTGGTCGATCGCGACCCCCGCCGACAGTCGCCCGGGGGAGGCGATGCTCGCCTCCGGGCGTGCCGCTCTCACCTTCTTCTGGCCGTCGCTCGGCCGGCAGGTGCGTGTCGAGGGCGCGGTGCGGCGGGCGCCGGAGGCCGAGTCGGCCGCCGACTTCCTCGCGCGTCCCGCATCCGCCCGCGCCACGGCGCTCGTCGGACGGCCGAGCGCCGCGCTCGCCGACGAGGCCGCGTACCGAGCGGCCCGGGACGCGGCGGCAGCCCGCCTGGAGGCCGAGCCGGGGCTGGTTCCCCCCGAGTGGGCGCTGTGGCGGATCGTCGCCGAGCTCGTCGAGTTCTGGCAGGCCTCCGACGACCGCGCCCACGTGCGCCTGCGCTACCGCCGCACCGGTGCATCCTGGGCGCGCGAGCGGCTGTGGCCCTGACGGCGACCCGATAATGGTGGGGTGACCCGCTCCTCCACCGCGCCCCTCGCCGCCGTGGATGCCGCGCATCCGGCGCGCAGCCTCGCCCGATTGCTGAGACCGTACCGGGGTCGGCTCGCGGCGTCGGTGATCGCGTTCGCCGTGAAGGACAGCCCGCTGTGGCTGCTGCCCGTGATCACCGCGGCGATCGTCGACATCGTGGTGGATGGCGGGCCGGGGATGCGGCTCATCTGGATCGGCGCGGGTGCGCTCGCCCTGCTCGCCCTCAACTACCCCATGCACGTGCTCTTCGTGCGGCTGTTCTTCGGCACGAGCCGTGAGCTGGGCGCGCAGCTGCGCAACGGGCTCACCTCGCGGTTGCAGAGCCTGTCGATCGGGTTCCATTCGCGCTCGAGCGCCGCCGTCATCCAGTCGAAGGTGGTGCGCGACGTCGAGAACGTCGAGCTGCTGTTCCAGCAGGCGGGGCCGTCGACCCTGTCGGCGGTGTTCGTGCTGGCCGGCGCGATCGTCATGACGGCGATCAACGTGCCCGAGTTCCTCGTGGTGTACCTGCTGACGGTGCCGGTGGCGGCGGCCCTCACCCTCGCGATGCGTCGCCGCGCCGCCCGCCGCAACGAGGACTTCCGCCGCGAGGTGGAGCGGTTCTCGAGCCGCGTCGGCGAGATGGCGAGCCTCATCCCGATCACCCGCGCCCACGGCCTCGAGGAGGTCGCGAGCGAGCGGGTGGCCCGCAGCGCCGAGGGGGTGCGCAGCGCCGGACTCACCCTCGACCTGCTGAACGGCCGCTTCGGCTCGGCCACCTGGATCTCGTTCCAGGTGCTCGGCGTGGGCTGCCTGCTGCTCGCGGCGCTCGCCGCGCTCGAGGGCTGGCTGCCGATCACGCCCGGACAGGTGGTGCTGCTCGGCAGCTACTTCTCGATTCTCACGGGCGCGGTCACCTCGATCGTGTCGATGCTGCCGCTGTTCGCGCGCGGCATGGAGAGCCTCAAGTCGATCGCCGAGGTCATCCAGGAGCCCGACGTCGAGCGCAACGAGGGCAAGGATGCGGTCGCCGCGGTCGCGGGCGGCATCCGGCTGGATGCCGTGGGCTTCCGATACCCCGGCACGGATGCCGCGACAGGCGCCCTGCACGACATCGAGCTCGACATCGCCGAGGGCGAGACCATCGCCTTCGTGGGGCCGTCGGGCTCGGGCAAGTCGACCATGCTCAACCTGGTGCTCGGATTCCTGCGGCCCACCGAGGGGCGCATCCTGCTCGACGGTCGCGACATGGAGCAGCTCGACCTGCGCACGGTGCGCCGATTCGTGTCGGTCGTGCCGCAGGAGTCGGTGCTGTTCGAGGGTTCGATCCGCGAGAACGTCGCCTACGGTCTCGGCGAGGTACCGGATGAGCGGGTGCGGCTCGCCTTGCGCGACGCGAACGCGCTCGAGATCGTCGAGGCGATGCCCGATGGGTGGGACACCGTGGTCGGGGAGCGCGGCGCACGCCTTTCCGGCGGTCAGCGGCAGCGCATCGCGATCGCCCGCGCCCTCGTGCGCGACCCCCGCATCCTGCTGCTCGACGAGGCCACGAGCGCCCTCGACTCGGAGAGCGAGCAGAAGGTGAAGGATGCGCTGACCACCCTGATGCGGGGTCGCACGACCCTCGTCGTGGCGCACCGGCTCTCGACGATCCGCTCCGCCGACCGCATCGTGGTGCTCGACCACGGCCGCATCGCCGAGATCGGCTCGCACGACGAACTGCTGGCCGCGGGCGGCCGCTACGCGCAGCTGCACCGCATCCAGTCGGCGTAGCTCAGCGCGCGGGGTCAGTGCTGCAGTCGAGGTCGTTGTCGGCGAGGCGGGCGCGTGGTTCGCCCTGCTCGACCGGACGGCCGGACGACTTCCGCCAGTGCGACCAGGAGTCTACGTAGAGGCCGATCTGCTGTCCGACCAATGCGCCGGCGAAGACCAGACTCGAGCTCGCGACGCCGCCCCCGCAGTAGGCCGCCACTTGGTGATTGCCGATCGCACGGTGAGCCAGCAACCACCGCCTCAGAGCCGTCGGGGGCAGGAGGAGGCCGTCGGAACCGATGAGGGCAGCCGCCGGAGCGTGCACAGCTCCGGGGATGTGACCGGTGCGTGACTCTCCGAAGGTGCCGTGGAAGGCAACCGCGGATCGCGCATCGAGCAGCGTGCCGTACCGCGCCACGTCCTCCACCTCGGACGCGCGGAGCGCCCGCAGCGCGCTGGCGCCTTCGGAACGCGGGTGCGAGTCGGTATCGATCGCTGTGGCCTCGGGGATCGGGCACGCTCTCGCGGAGCCGAGTGGTCCCCCCGCGCGGATCCAGGCGGGCAGACCCCCGTCGAGCACTCTGACCCGATCCACCCCTGCCAGTGTCAGAGTGAACCACGCGCGCGTTGCGGAACTGAACTCATCGGAACGCCGGGTGTACACGACGAGCCGCCGCTCGGGATCATCGCGGCGCAGTTCACGGGCGAGCGCGCGCAGTCGGGCGTCGTGAGGCAGAGGCAGATGCCCGGTGCCGGCGCGCGGAGTGCCGGCAAAGTGGAGGCGCACATTCGTCGTCCAGGCGTGCGGGATGCTCCCCCCATCCGGATCCGGACGCTCGCGATCCCGCCAGGGTGCCACCTCCACGAACACGAGCCGCTCGCGGTGGTCGACGGCGACCTCCGCAGGGAGCATGAGTTCGCTGCCGCTCATCCGCTCAGCCCCCGTAGCGTGCGCCGGTGTCGTGCAGCACGAACACCACGGGGAGGCTGTCCTTGAGTGCCTGGTAGATGCGGCAGCGCTTCTTGTACTCCTCGACGAGCTCGTCCGCGGTGCGATGGTCCACTCCGTCGATGAAGCACTCCATGATGAGCGTTCCCAGGTAGTCGCCGTCCTGGCGGCGCTCGACGCGCGCGAAGATCTCCACTTCTCGATCCGGCTCTCCGGCCGAGACGAAGTCTTGACGGAATGCGTTGAGCGCGCACGACACGAGCGATGCCACCAGGAGGTCGAGTGCGCTGGCCTCTTCGCCGAGACCCCCGCTTCGCACGGAGCCGTCGGAGGTGATCTCGAAGCTGCCGTCGCCGATCTGGTACCGACCTCGCACGTCGGTCATCCGGCCGTGCATGTTGCTGGCCACCACGATGCGCGCGTTCATGGGGAGGACGCTACCGAGCGTTCGTGCACGCCGGGCGGCTGTTGAGAACTCTTACGCGAGCGGGCGCAGCTGTTCGGAGAGCAGGGCAACCACCCGGGTGAGGCTGCGGTTGTCTTCCTCGAGCACCAGGATGCGACGCTCCAGAAACGCGATCCGCTCGGTGAGCGCCTGCCGACTCGACCCGATGCGGCGCGTGACCTCCCGGTCGCCGTCGTCATCGTCGTAGTCGTAGCTGCCGTCGTCGTATCGTGCGAGCCACTGCCGGAGCGATTGCGGTCCGACGTCGAACTCCTCGGCGACCTCGCGGATGATCGCCCGATTTCCGGGCTCATCACGGCGTCGTCGGATGACGGTCTCCACCGACCGCGTGCGAACTTCGTCGGTGTACTTGCGCTCGAAAGCCATGACATCCTTTCGTCGCTCGACGGTAGCGCGGTGATATCGCGCACGTTGACTCTATAGATGAAGCTTCTCCCATTCGGACCACGACCCCACGTAGACGGGTGCGTCGATCCCGAGCGACGCGAGGGCCAGCGACTGGACGCTGGCAGCGACCCCGCCGCCGCACGACAACAGGATCGGCTGTGCGGTCGGCTCGACACCGTGTTCGCGGTAGGCGCTGGCAAGTGCGACAGGATCGGGAACCCGTTCGCTGAGCGAGAGCGCGGCATTGGGAAGGTTGATCGCGCCCGGGATGTGCTGTGTCTCGTCGCCGAAGTCGTCTGCACGACGCGCATCGATCAGCACGACGTCGGGCGCACGCCCGGCGACCGCCTCTGCGTCGACCACGGTGCTCTCGTCGATCCGGAACTCGGCTGCCAGCGACGTCGCATCGGGCGTGGTCGCCGCCGCCGGACGGGGGAGCGCTGCCACGTCATCCGCGTAGGCGCCGTTGAGGAAGGTGACGCTGTGGACGCCGGCCCACCGCAACACGAGCCAGGCACGCGCGGCGCTCGAGAGGTCGCGCGGTGTCGCTGCGTAGACGACGACGGGCGTGTCGGCCGTCACGCCCGCGCTGGTGAGCGTCGAGGTGATGCGCGCATGGTTGGGGAGAGGGCGGTGACCGGTGAGTGGCCCCTCCTCGCCCACGAGATCGTCGAGTCCGAGGCGGAGAGTCGCCACGCTCGGGACGGTGGCGTCGACCTCGCGCGCCACTTCGATGAGAGCACGCGTCTCAAGGATCCCCGGTTCGCGTAGCGCCTCCAGGGTGGTCAGCGCGGCGAGTGCGGTCTCCGTCGTGCGGGTGGCGGTGGTCATGGTCGTTCCTCTCGAGTGACGACGACTCCCGGCTTGCCGGAGAGACCGTCGGGGAGCAGAGCGCGGAGTTCGCGCTCGTCGTCCGGGCTCGGCACCCACTGGGTCGCGAGCAGATTCTCGTCGAGTTGCTCGGGCACGGTGATGCCGGTGATCACGCTCGTGACGGTGGGTTGGGCGAGCAGCCAGCCGAGTGCCGCCGCGGTCGGCGTGATGCCGCGCTCTCGTGCGAACGCCTTGAATCGTTCGAGGGCGTCCCAGGGCGCGCCGTCGAGAAGATGGTGCTTGAGGTTCGTGATCTTGGCACCTTCCGGCGCGAATCCTGCGCGGTATTTGCCGGTCAGCAGGCCGTTCTGAAGGGGGAAGTAGAGAATGAATCCCAGCCCGTATCGCTGCAGCGCCGGAATCAGTTCCGCCTCGGCGCGACGCCAGAGGAGGTTGTATTCGCTCGTGGTCGAGACGAAGCCGTTGAGGCCGAGCGACCGCGCCGTGTGGGCGGCCTCGGCGATCCGCCATGCGGGGAAGTTGGATGCACCGACGTAGCGGACCTTTCCCGAGCGCACGAGGTCGTCGAGGGCGCGAAGGGTCTCCTCGATGGGCGTGTGCGGGTCGGGGAAATGGATCTGGTACAGGTCGATGTAGTCGGTGCCGAGCCGGGTGAGCGACTCCTCGACCGAGGCGATGATGTACTTGCGGGCGCCGGTGAGCGCGTAGGAGTGCCCGCGCGAGGAGTGCAGCGCTCGCCCGAACTTGGTGCCGATGACGACCTGCTCGCGTCGGCCGTGAAGTGCGCCGGCGAACAGCTCCTCGGAGAGGCCGGGGCGATCGCCGTAGCCCTCAGCGAGGTCGAAATAGCTGACGCCGAGCCCGATGGCCCGATCGACGATCGCCTGAACAGAGTCCGCATCGACGGCGCGCATTCCGGAACGGCCGAAGGTGCTCGCGCCGATCCCCAACTGGGACAGCACGAGCCCTGACGAGCCGAGCGCCCGATACCCGGCGGGAAGTGTCGGCGGATGGGGCATGGAACCTCCTGCGATGCCTGATGCGTTGTCTACATATAACGCACGTAGTTTTCGGCGCGTTCTACATTGCGCCTCCTTACGCCGCTTGACGCCGTGAGGCGTCATCTCGCCTTTTATGACGGGGGATGACGGCCCATGTCGTTACAACGCGACGCACGAAGACACATAGCGAAAAGCCGTTTTGGCTACATATCGTGCGTCCGTAACGTGTGTCTCCCGCACTCGGATCGAAGGAGCACACCACATGACGAAGAAGCAGCTCAGGCTCGGCCTGGCGGCGTACGGCACCGGCTGGGACAACGAGGCCTGGAGGCTGCCCGAGTCGGTCGACGTCGGGTTGAGCGACCCCAGCGTCATCCTCGATATCGCGCGCATCGCGGAGCGCGGCAAGTTCGACTACATCTTCGCCGGCAGCGCGATCGCCAGTGAGCCGAACCGCTGGGGCCGGATCTACCGCTGGGACAGCGCGGTCTTCGGCGGCTACGCGGCCGCGCAGACCAAGAACGTCGGCTTCCTGCTCACCTACAACACCTCCTTCGAGCACCCCTATTTCGTCGCGCGGCAGCTCGCGACCCTCGACAACTTCAGCGGCGGTCGGGTCGCGTTCAATGCCGTCACGGGAATCGACCGGGCTGCCGACACCGGTGGGCCGACTGCCAACTTCGAGAACTGGCCGCTGCCGGACGACGACAGCAAGTACACCCGTGTCGTCGAGTTCACCGAGGTGCTCAACCAGCTTCTCTACAGCTGGGACGCCGACTACCTGCTCGACGACAAGGCGGGCGGGCAGCTCGTACGCCCCGGCTCGTACCACCCGATCGACTACCGCGGCGAGCACTTCGTCGTGCAGGGACCTCTCAACGTCGCTCGCCCGATTCAGAACACGATTCCCAACGTGCATGTCGGCACCTCGGAGCGATCGGTGTCGTACGGTGCCGAGTTCGCCCACGCCCGCTTCGCCCCGTACCTCGGGCACGACCGCGCCCGTCAGGAGTACAAGGACCACAAGGCGCGGATCGCCGCCTCGGGTCGTGATCCCGAGAAGTTCAAGATCCTTCCCGGCATCACCTTCTACATCGGGGGAACCGCGCGCGAGGCGCGCGAGAAGTTCCGTCAGGTGCAGGCCTTCACGCAGGCCGTCGACGCACCCGCACGGATCGGCGCGGCGTTCGGAGTGGACCTGAGCGAGGTCAAGCCCACCGAGAAGTTCTTCAACGTGATCGACATCGAGAAGGTCGGCTTCGACACGCTGAAGGCGATCCTCCCCGAGGGCGCCGGCCGCCGCCGCGAGGGCACCCCGCGACCGGGCGACGACGACCGCCAGTGGCTGCAGGACGTCGTCGTCGGCAACCTCGGCGAGGATGTCACTCTCGAAGACGTTTATCAGTTCGTCGTGCGCCATCGCTCGGGGCAGGGGAAGCTCGTCGGCGACGCGAAGCACTTCGCCGACTTCCTCGAGCAGGGGCTCGAGGAAGAGGCCTTCGACGGCGTCCAGTTCTTCCCGCCCTATCACCGCGGTCCGGCCGACCTGCTCGTCGACCTGGTGGTTCCCGAGTTGCAGCGCCGCGGCATCTTCCGCAAGGAGTACGAGGGTTCGACCCTCGAGCAGAACCTGGGCATCGCCTAACCCAGCCACCACCGAGCACAGAACAGGAAGCACGACGATGAAACTCTCCCGACGACTCGCACTCGTCGCGACACTCGCCGCCACCGCCACGATCGTGGCCGGCTGCGCCGGTCCGGCAGCGGATCCGAAGACCGGCGATTCTGCGAACCAGCCCCGCCCCGGAGGCACGGTGGTGATCGCCTGGACGTCCGATCAGAACGGTGTCGATGCCGCGAGCCTCAACAATGTCCGTGAGAACATCACGCGGCAGCTCACCGACTCACTCGTATTCCGCAACCCGGACAGCGGTGAGTTCGAGCCGTGGCTTGCCGAGTCGTGGAAGGTGTCCGACGACGTGAAGGAGTACACCTTCACGCTCCGGCAGGACGTCACCTTCAACGACGGCACCAAGCTGGACGCCGAAGTCGTGAAGGCCAACATCGAGGCGCTGCAGCAGCCAGGAGTGCACTCCACGCCTGCCGGACTCGTGGCAGGGGTCAAGGTCGAGGTCGTCGATGAATACACCGTCAAGTTCACCTTGCCGCGCGGCAACGCGGGATTCCTCGCGAACCTCTCGCGTGCGGACGTCGGGATCGTCTCCGCGGCGACGGCTGCCAAGCCGCTCGCCGAACGCCAGACGAGTATCGACGGGTCCGGACCGTACTCCCTCGTCTCCTGGACCGTGAATGAAGGCGCGGTGATCAAGCGGCGCGACGACTACAACTGGGCACCCGCGAGCATCTCGCACGACGGTCCCGCGTACATCGAGGAGATCCGCTACCAGGTGATCCCGGAGGCTCAGGTCATCTACGAGAGCCTGAAGAGCGGGGAGGTCGACTTCTACGAGAGCGTGGGCGGCCTGTTCGTGGACGACCTCAAGGCGAATGGCGTCAACGTCAGCGGCCTCCTCTCCCCGCCGGGAACCGCGGGCGAGGCGCCCGTCAACGTGTCGAACCCCATCCTCCGCGACAAGCGCGTGCGCCAGGCCCTTACGCATGGCATCGATCGCGATGCCATCAACCAGGCGATCTGGTTGGGCAAGGACCAGCCGGCGAGCAGCATCTTCAACCGTTCGAACCCGTACTGGGAGGATCTCAGCGAGTACCTGAGCTACGACCCCGAGCAGTCGATCGAGCTTCTGGAGGAGGCCGGCTGGACCGAGATCGGTTCCGACGGGATCCGCGTGAAGGACGGTGTTCGTCTGTCGCTGCGCCTCGCGCAGGACAGCCCCACGACCCAGATCTTCAAGGAGCAGTGGAAGAAGATCGGCGTCGAGGCGGTGCTCGATCCGCCGCTTCCCGCGGAGGCGAACCAGCGCATCCTCACCGGGGAGTACGACGTCACCTACTGGGAGCACACCTACCCCGACAGCGACATCCTCCGCGCGAACTACGGGAAGACCACGGGCTCGAACCGCTCGATCCTCGACCTCGACAACCCGGAGGACAAGCATCTCGACGATCTGCTCCAGCAGCAGCTGTCGATCTCGGATCCGGAGGAGCGCAAGAAGGTGGTGAGCGAGGCGGCAACCATCCTGGTGCGCGACGCCTACACGATCCCCGTGCTCGAGCGCACCAAGGTCTGGGGATTCACGAGCCGCCTGCACGATGTGAAGGCGAACGGCGTCGACCAGATCTTCTACAACGCCTGGGTGGACGACGCCGAGTGACACGACGCGGGTTCGGGCGGCCGTCTTGACCGCCCGAACCCGCGGCACACCGAACGGGGCGCGAGGGGCGCCCGACGACAGAGGAGGGAGTGAGGAATGGATTACCTGAGGTATCTCGCACGACGAGCGCTCTACGGCGTCCTCGTGCTCTTCCTCGCCTTCACGGGATCGTTCTTCCTCCTCTTCGTCATCCCCGGGGACGCCGCGGGCGCGCTGAGCTTCGGCGGTGACGGCGGCACCGACCAGAGCGTCCTCGACGCTCAGCGGAAGCTGCTCGGCATCGATCGACCCGTGCTCGTGCAATACCTCGATGCCCTGCTCAACGCGCTCCGCGGTGACTTCGGCACGAGTTTTGCCCACAAGCAATCGGCCACCGAGGTGTATTTCAGCGCTTTCGGGATGACCCTCCAGCTCGCCAGTCTCGGGCTCGCCCTCGCTCTCGTCTTCGGGTTCGTGTTGGGGCTGCTGACCGTTCTCGCCCCGTTCGCCTGGCTGCGCGAGGCGCTCACTTCGATTCCCCCGCTGGCCGCATCTTTGCCGGCGTTTCTCACGGCACTGCTGCTCCTGCAGTTCTTCGCCTTCGGGACCGGCCTGATCGAGCCGTTCAACGACGACTCGTTCCTGGGGCTCTTCGTCGCCTCGCTCTGCATCGCGATTCCCGGAGGATCCGGGATCGCCCAACTGCTCGCGGTGAACCTGGAGCAGGCGATGCGCTCGCCCTACGTGGAAACGCTCGCCAACTGGGGTCTCAGCCGACGCGCGGTCATCCTGCGACACGGCGTCAAGAACGCGCTCCTGCCCGTCATGACAGCATTCGGCACGACCGTTGGCGGCATCTTCGCCGGCACGGTCCTGACCGAGACTGTGTTCTCGCGGAACGGCGTCGGGCGCCTGATCGTGGATGCCGTCAAGGGCAAGGACACCCCGATGGTGCTCATCTCGGTGACCGTCAGCGCCGCGATCTTCGTGATCGTCAGCCTCATCGTCGACGCGCTCTATCCCCTCGTCGACAAGCGGATCAAGCGCGCCTAAGGGAGGGTTTCCATGACCGTCAGCAAAGCCATCGCGCCACCGAGTCGACTCACCCTCGCGTCGCTCGATCAGGAGTTCACCCTCCCCAAGAGGCGCTCCCGATTCGCCTTTGCGCTCCGCAACCCGCTCTTCGTGGTGTCGTCGGTGTGGATCGTCGTGGTGCTGATCGCCGCGGTCGCTCCTCAGCTGCTCACCCGCTTCGACCCGTACGCGATGGATCCGTTCAGCGCGCTCGGCCCGGTATCGGCGCAGCACTGGTTCGGCACCGACGAGTTCGGTCGCGACCTGTTCACACGGGTGGTGTTCGGAACCTCCGAGTCGATCAAGGCCGCGGTGCTCGCGGTGCTCATCGGACTGGTCGCAGGGATCATCGTCGGGGTCACCTCCGGGTACCTCGGCGGCGTGGTCGACCTCGTCATCATGCGCCTCGTCGACACGATGCTCTCCGTGCCGTCGCTGATCCTGTCGCTCGCGATACTGACGACCCTCGGGCGCGGCACCATCCCGATCGCCATCGCGATCGGCGTGAATTCGATCGCCGGAACCGCGCGTCTCATGCGCTCGGAGGTGCTCGGCGTGAAGGAGCGGCCGTTCGTGGAGGCGAGTCGGTTCTCGGGGCACGGCACCATCTACCGCCTTCGTCGGCACGTCGTCCCGAACTCGTCGCGCTCCGTCGTGAACTCGGCGATCCTCGACACCGGCTCGGCGATCCTCGGCGTCGCCTCGCTCAGCTTCCTCGGGCTGGGTGCACCACCGCCCACGCCGGAGTGGGGAGCGCTCGTCGCGGAGGGGCGCTCGTTCTTCCCCGGTGCGTGGTGGCTGAGCCTGCTGCCGGGATTCGTGATCGCGGCAACGGTGCTCTCCGTCTACAAGATCGCGCGAGTGCTCGGTAACTCGCGCTCGTCGAACATCGCGTGAAAGGCGATCTCGTGCCTGTTCTGGAGATCCAAGGTCTCGGCGTCAGCTTCTCGACTCCGTACGGTGCCGTCGACGTGCTCCGCGACGTCTCGCTGTCCGTGGAACGCGGCGAGATCGCCGCGATCGTCGGGGAATCCGGATCGGGGAAGAGCACCTTGATCCGCAGCGTCACCGGCACGGTCGCCGACAACGGACGGGTGCGCGCGGACAAGCTCGTGCTCGGCGGCCGTGATCTGCTGTCTCTGTCCCGATCCGGGTACTCCCGGATCCGCGGTCGCGACATCGGGTTCATTCCCCAGGACGCTCAGCTCGGCCTCAACCCGCTCGTCCCCGTCGGTCGACTTGCGGAGGAACCGCTACGCCGGACCGGTGTCTCGCGTGTCGAACGTCGTCGACGCGTGCTCGAGCTGTTCGATGCTGTGGGGCTACCCGACCCCGAGCGCGTGTACCGCAGCCATGCGCACGAGCTCTCGGGGGGCATGTGCCAGCGGGTACTGATCGCGGCGGCCATCTCGACCAAGCCCCAGCTGATCATCGCCGACGAGCCCACCAGCGCGCTCGATGTCACCATCCAGAAGCGCATCCTCGACCTTCTCGTCGAGCTCCGGGATCAGATCGGCAGCAGCATCGTGCTCGTCACCCACGATCTCGGGATCGCCGAAGAGCGCGCCGATCGCCTCCACGTGCTGAACCGCGGCGAGCTTGTCGAGAGCGGCACCGCGGAGGAGATCCTCCGCGCCCCGAAGGATCGCTATACGCAACTCCTGCTCTCGACGTCGTCGGTCGGCCGCCTCGTGCTGCGCGACCTGCCTCGAAGCGACGCGGACCCGGCGGAGACGCCCGCAGCAGCTCCCCGCCCCCACCTGAGGGTGGAGGCTCTGTCCAAGGCCTTCGGCGCCCGCCGTCGCCATCAGGCGACGCTGGCGGTCTCCAACGTCACCTTCGACGTGCGCCGCTCCACGACTCTGGGCATCGTCGGCGAGTCCGGCTCCGGGAAGACCACGCTCCTGCGAATCCTCGCGGGGCTCGTGAGCCCGTACGAGGGGACCGCAGAGGTCGACACCGGCGCCTCGCTCGCCGGGATCGGCTCGCGGGAGGGTCGGGAATACCTCGCGCGACGAGCGCAGGTGGTGTACCAGGGCTCCTACGCGTCCCTCGATCCGCGCTTCACGGTGGCTCAGCTCATCGACGAACCGCTCACCGGCTTTCGTCTCGGGGATCGTCGTGCACGACGCGCGCGGATCGCCGAGCTGCTCGAGCGGGTGCACCTGCCGCAGTCGGCGAGCGGAAAGTACTCGAGCGAGCTGTCGGGCGGCCAGCGCCAACGTGTCGCGATCGCCCGTGCCCTTGCCGGTGAGCCCGAGCTGCTGCTCGCGGACGAGCCCGTATCGGCGCTCGACGTGACGGTGCAAGGGCAGATCATCGCGCTGCTTCGCGAACTCCAGTCGGAGCTCGACCTCACGATGGTGTTCGTCTCCCACGACCTCAGCGTGGTCTCCGACATCGCCGACGACATCCTGGTGTTGCTGCATGGCCAGCAAGTCGACTACGGGCCATCGGGACGCGTGCTTCGCGACACGAGCATCCCGTACGTGCGTGAACTCGTCGACGCGATCCCCGGAGGCCGGTTGTCGCGGGCATGAGCACGTCGGAATGTTGGAAGGAGGGCCGTTCATGACGGACAACCCGGGGGGTGGCCTCCTCGGATCGGTGCGCCGCCTGTTCCCGTACGCGCGCCCGATCCTGCCGTTCTGGATCCTCGGCTTGACGATGGCCGGTCTCGCCTCCCTCGTGGGCCTCGCGATCCCGCAAGTGCTTCAGCGGATCGTGAACGGTTCACTCGGATCCCCCGACGGCAGCGCGCTCTGGTGGGGCGTCGGAGTCGTCGCGGGGTTGGGTGTGCTCGAGGCGGCGCTCATCACCGCCAGGCGGCGGTTCGTGCTCACGCCCAGCACCCGTCTCGAGAGTACCCTGCGCGTGCGACTGTACGAGCACCTGCTCGATCTCCCTCCCGCGTTCCACGACCACTGGCCGGGCGGCCAGCTGCTGGCCCGTTCGATCGGCGACATCCGGGTCTTTCGGCGCTGGTTGAGTTTCGGCGCCATCATGCTCATGGTCAACACTCTCACCATCGCGGTCGGCATCGCGCTCATGGTGTCGGTCAGCTGGCCGCTCGCCGTCATCTTTGCGGTGTTCACCATTCCGGCCTTCGTTGTGAGCGTGCGCTCCCGTGCTCGTCTGCGCGGCCTGTCGCGTCGCAGCCAGGATCAGAGCGGCGACCTGAGCGCGCTCATTGAGGAGTCGGTCCACGGCATCCGCGTCCTCAAGGCCTTCGGACGCGAGCTCGAGGCACTCGCCGATTTCAGCGAACAGGCGGAGGACCTGCGGGACACCGAGCTCGGGAAGGCGCGTGAACGCGCGCTCGTGACGCTCGTGATGACATCGTTGCCCGAGGTGGCGCTCGCCGCGAGCCTCGTCGTCGGCGCCTTCCAGTTCGCGGCCGGGAACCTGACCACGGGTGGCCTTCTGGCGTTCTTCGCGACGGCCGCCATCGTGAGCGGGCCGCTTGAGCGTCTCAGCGAGCAGTTCATGATGTCGGTGCAAGCCAAGACCGCCATCGACCGCTACCTCGAGGTGCTCGACATCGAGAATGAGCTCACGGACCCTGACGACCCGATCGCCGTCCCGGAGGGATCCGGGCGCGTGGAGCTGCGCAATGTCGTGTTCGCCTATCACCCCACCGGGTCGCCGGTGCTCGACGGCGTCGAATTGGTACTCGAACCCGGTGAGACGCTCGCCCTGGTGGGCCTCACCGGAAGCGGAAAGTCGACGATCGCCCAACTGATCCCGCGTTTGTACGACGTCTCCGCGGGTGCCGTCGAGATCGACGGGGTCGACGTGCGGCGGCTGACGCGCCAACAGTTGCGAGGCCTTGTGGGCGTCGCCTTCGAGGAACCCGTGCTGTTCTCGGCGAGCGTGCGCGAGAACGTCGCGCTCGGCCGACCTGACGCCCACGAGGCGGCGATCCGCGAGGCGCTCGAGGTGGCGCACGCCGACTTCGTCGACGGTCTGCCCGACGGCCTCGACACCGTGATCGGCGAGGAAGGTCTGAGTCTGTCGGGCGGGCAGCGGCAGCGTCTCTCGCTCGCTCGCGCCATCCTCGGCCGTCCGCGCGTGCTCGTGCTCGACGACCCGCTCTCCGCCCTGGATGTGCGCACCGAGGCGCGGGTCACCGAAAGGCTGCGGGAGTACCTCGCGGGAACGACGACTCTGGTCGTCGCGCATCGGCCGTCGACGGTCGCCCTCGGCGACCGGGTCGCGGTCGTGCACGACGGGAGAATCGCCGCGGTCGGCGAGCACCGCGCCCTGCTCGCCACCAACCCCCTCTACCGCAGCATCATCACGACCCACGATCCCGAGCTGGAGACCGCCCGATGAGCTTCGGCGTCGCCGACGAGCACCTGATCGACCTCGACCGCGTGGGAAACCGGGTGGTGCGCCGCCGCTCGCTGCGGCTGCTGGGCGATCTGCTCCGCCCCGTGCGCTGGCGCGTCGCGCTGCTGGCGGTGCTGGTGGTGCTCGCCCAGGGTGCTCGTGCCCTCGGCCCGGTCATCGTCGCCTCCGCGATCAACGACGCGCTTCCGGCTCTCCAGTCGGGGGATCCGGTCGCAGTGCTGCTGCATGGCGCCGCCTACCTCACCGTGGGAGTGGCGGGCGGACTGCTCGGATGGTATTCCGTGCGTCTCACCGCGTGGGTCAGCCAGTATGCGCTGCTGGATCTGCGGCGCCGGGTCTTCCTGCACGTCCAGCGCTTGAGCCTCGAGTTCCACGAGCGCTACACCTCCGGAAGGGCGATCGCACGCCAGACGAGCGACCTAGACGCGATCCGCGAACTGCTCGACGGGGGAGTGACCCAGGTGCTCTCGAGCTTCGTGTACATGGCGTTCATCGCGATCCTGCTCACCGCGCTCGACCCCTGGAGCGGCGCGATCCTGCTGGTCGCGGCCGTTCCCGCAATCCTGCTCACGCGGTGGTTCCACCGCGCTTCGCGGCGTCAGTATCGGGCGACCCGGGTGGCATCCGCCAACCTGATCGTGCAGTTCGTCGAGACCATGACCGGCATCCGCGCCGTGCAGGCCTTCCGGCGCGAGCGCGACTTCACCCGGCAGCACACCGACCTCTCGGAGGAGTATCGACGTGCCGACGCTCGCTCGCTCGGCCTCAACGGCATCTACGACCCGGGGCTCGTGCTGATCGGCAACCTCACGACGGCCGTCGTGCTCGGCATCGACGGGTTCCGGGTGATCTCCGGAGGATTGGCCGTGGGCACCCTCATCGCGGCCATCCTCTACACGAAACGCTTCTTCACCCCGCTCGAACAGATGGCCCGCTTCTACAACTCGTTGCAGGCTGCGATCGCGTCGCTCGAGAAGATCTCGGGTCTGTTGGAGGAGCGCCCTGGCATCGCGAACCACGCCCATCCGGTGCGACTCACGAGGGCGCGCGGCGCCGTGTCGCTGCGGCGAGTGACGTTCGGATACGGCGGGGGCGCACCCCAGCTGTCGGCCTTCGATCTCGACATCCCGCCGGGCCAGACGGTCGCGCTCATCGGGGCGACCGGGGCGGGCAAGTCGACGATCGCGAAGCTGGTCGCCCGCTTCTACGACGTGGACTCCGGTGCTGTGGTCATCGATGGGACAGACGTGCGCGAGATCGATCTCGGCGACCTTCGGCGCAGCGTCGTGGTGGTGACCCAAGAGGCATACCTGTTCAGCGGCACCGTCGCCGACAACATCGCCCTCGGACGCCCGGACGCCTCACGCGAGGAGATCGTCGCGACCGCTCGAGCCATCGGGGCGCACGAGTTCATCGAGGCGCTCCCCGAGGGCTACGACACCGAGGTGAACAAGAGAGGAGGACGCCTCTCCGCAGGCCAGCGCCAGCTGATCTCCTTCGCGCGCGCCCACATCGCCGACCCGCGGGTGCTCATCCTCGACGAGGCCACGAGCTCTCTCGACATCCCGAGCGAGGCGATCGTGCACGAGGCGCTGAAGTCGCTGCTCACGGGGCGGACGGCGATCATTATCGCGCACCGCCTCTCGACGATCGAGATCGCGGATCGCGTGGTAGTGCTGCGTGGCGGGCGGATCGTCGACGACGACACCCCCGAGGCGCTCGAGAGCGAAGCGGGCGAGTACTCGCAGCTGCGTGCCGAGTGGCTTGCTGCGACGGACTACGCGCGTCCGACGCAGCGGAACTGATGACCGACGACATTCATGAACGACGACACAGAAGTGAGGAACAGATGAGCGGGATTCCGACGCGGCGGCTGGGTACGGGCGGACCGGAGGTCACGGTCCTCGGCTACGGCGCGATGGAGCTGCGCGGGCTTCCGCATCGCAAGCCACGGCCGATCACCGATCGAGAGGCTGAGGCGGCGCTCTCGAGTGTGCTCGACTCGGGCATCACCTTCATCGACACCGCCGTCGACTACGGTACGAGCGAGGAGCTCATCGGGCGCTACCTCGCGCATCGCCGTGACGAGTACGTGCTCGCGTCGAAGGTCGGGTGCCCCCTCGAACACCAGCCGGAGGCCGACCCCGGCCGCAGCCTGGCCCATGACTACTCGCCCGCGAACCTGCGGGCCGGCCTCGCGCAGAGCCTGCGGCGGCTGCGCACCGACCACCTGGATCTCGTGCAATTGCACATCAGCCCCTCGCTGGAGACCATCCGCCAGGAGGACGCCATCGGCACGCTCCTGGAGCTCCGCGACCGCGGAGACGTCCGGTTCATCGGCATCTCGTCGAGCCCGCCGAACCTCGACGACCACCTAGGTGTCGCGGAGTTCCAGACCATCCAGCTGCCGTACTCGGCCGCGGAACGTCGGCTGGAGGCGCGGATCACGCGGGCTGCCGAGTCGGGCAAGGGAGTGATCGTGCGTGGGGGAGTCGCTCAGGGCGCACCTGCGCGGCGCGTCGAGGACTGGGACGACATCCGTGTTGAGGAACTGCGGGGCGACGACACCACGGCCGGGTTCCTGCTGAGATTCGCGATCACGCATCCCGGGGTGACCACCGTGATCGTGGGCAGTGCCGACAGCTCCCATATCGCGGCCAACGCCCACGCCGCCGCGCGCGGTCCGCTGCCTGCCGACGTCTACGCGGAGACCGTGCGTCGATTGGACGAGGCCGGCATCCGTCCGCTCGCGCTCGCCGAGGTCTGATGCGCCGGCGGTAGCGTCGTCTCACCGACCTACCCGGGAGCACCATGACCTCTCTCGTGACCGCCCACGAACTCCGCGCCGAGCTGGCGAGTCCCGCCCCGCCGCGGATCCTCGATGTGCGCTGGCGCCTCGACCGGCCGGACGGGCGCGCCGAGTACCGCGCGGGGCACATCCCGAGCGCCGTCTACGTCGACCTCGACACGCAGCTCGCACGGCACGGTGCCCCCGAGGACGGGCGTCATCCGCTGCCGTCGGCGGAGCAGTTCGAGCAGTCGGCACGCTCCTGGGGGATTCGAAGCGGGGATCGCGTCGTCGTTTACGACGACCTCAACGGCCTCTCCGCGGCGCGCGCCTGGTGGTTGCTGCGATACGCCGGCGTCGGGGAGGTGCGACTGCTGGACGGCTCGCTGCGTGCGTGGCTATCGGCGGGGTTTGCACTGGAGGTGGGTGATGTCATGCCCGATCCGGGCGATCTCGAGGTCGTCTACGGGGGGCTCCCCGTGCTCACGATCGACGAGGCGGCTGCGTTCCCGCAGGCGGGGGTGCTGCTCGATGCCCGCGCGGGGGAGCGCTACCGGGGAGACGCCGAGCCCGTCGACCCGCGGGCGGGCCACATCCCGGGCGCGCTCAGCGCACCGGCGGCCGAGAACGTGGACGCCGAGGGACGCTTCCTCCCACCCGAGGGGCTGCGCGAGAGATTCGCAACGCTCGGCATCACCGAAGCCACCGCGGTCGCGAGCTACTGCGGTTCCGGGGTGACTGCCTCGCACAACATCCTCGCCCTTGCGCTCGCCGGGTTCGACGCGGCCTTGTACCCCGGCTCGTGGAGCCAGTGGGCGAATCACCCGGCTCGTCCGGTGGTGACAGGCGAGCAGCCGCTCTAAGCCTCGAGCGCCTTGCGGATCCGCTGCACCGACACCGGGCCCGCGGCCCCCAGCTGCTGGGCGAAGAGCGACAGCCGCAGCTCCTCGAGCATCCAGCGCACCGGCACGAGCCGGGCGGGCGTCGAGGCGGTGAGCGGCAGCTCGCCCCCGGCCGCCCGGTACAGCGCCACGGCCTCCTCCACCTGGTTCTGCCAGGCGCGGTCGCGGCCGGGGTTGTCGGCGAGCTTCTCGACGCGATGCCGGATGCCGGCGGCGTAGAGCGGAACGCGGGCGAGCGCGGCGAGACCGGTGATGCGCACGAAACCGGGATGCACGAGGCCGGCGAGCTGGGCGCGCGCGTCGGCGAGCGGCGCCATGAAGGCGAGGCTCGAGGATGCGGAGACGGCGCGGTCGACCTCCTTGGCGGCGGTGAGCACTCGCACGGTGAGGCCGGCCGCACGGAAGAGGCCGTCCATGAGGCCGGCCGACACCTTCTCGCGCAGGGCGTCGAAGCCGGCCGGGTCGCGCGGGGCGGCGTCGCCCGCGAGCTCGTCGACCACGGCGAGCAGCACGTCGTCGAGCAGCGCCTTCGTCGAGGGGTAGGGGGCGGTCGCGAGCACGAGCTTCTCGGCGGTGGTGAGCTGCTCCTGCACGTAGCCGAGCGGGCTCGGCAGGGTGAGCGCCACGAGTCGCCGCACGCCGCGCGGGTGGGCGCGGTCGGCCTCGGCGCGCGTCGCGTAGACGCGGAGGGCGACTCCCGCACCCTCGTCGACGAGGGCCGGGTAGCCGACGACCGTCGAGCCCCCCTGACGGGCTTCGATCCGCTCGGGCAGGGAATCGAGGTCCCAGCCCGTGATGCCGGCGCGTTCGAGCTCGCGCCCCGGGGTCGCGGCCGCCGTGACGACCGCCACATCGGTGCGGGCGCGCTCGGCGAGCCGTGACTGCAGGGTGGCGAGGTCGCGGCCGGCGGCGAGCTGCCTGCCCTGGGTGTCGACGACCGCGAACCGCATCCGCAGGTGCGCGGGCACGCGCTCCCACTCGATGTCGGATGCCGACACCGGAATATGGGCGGCGGCGCGGATCGCGTCGGCGAGCGCCTCACCGACCGGCGCATCCGAGCGCACCGGCAGTTCGGCGAGCAGTCGCCTCGCCCAGTCGCCCGCGGGCACCACGTGCCGCCGGATCGCCTTCGGCAGCGCCTTGATGAGCGCCGTCACGAGGTCCTCACGCAATCCCGGCACGAGCCAGTCGAAGCCGCGCTCGGACACCCGCGGCAGCACCGCGACAGGGATCACCACGGTCACGCCGTCGTCGTCGGCCCCCGGCTCGAAGCGGTAGCGCAGCGCGAAACGGGTGTCGCCGTGCAGCCATTCGTCGGGGAAGCCGTCGGCGTCGCCCGCGCCGTCCTCGAGCAGATCCTCGCGGTGCATGGTGAGCAGCTCGGGCTCGACGGCCTTCGTCTTCTTCCACCAGCTCGCGAAGCGCCGGGTGTCGGTGACCTCGGCCGGGATCCGCCGGTCGTAGAACTCGAACACGGCCTCATCGCCGGTGAGGATGTCGCGACGGCGGGTGCGCTCCTCCACCTCGGCGAGCTGGCGGCGCAGCTTCTCGTTGGCGCGGTCGAAGCCCAGCAGCGCGGAGCGCTCGAGATCCTTCGGCCACTCGCCCTCCACGAGGGCGTGCCGGATGAACAGCTCGCGGGCCTGCTCGGGGTCGATGCGGGCCAGCTGTGCGCGGCGCCGGGGCACGATCGGCACGCCGTACAGGGTCACCTTCTCCCAGACGAGCGCGGCGCCCTGCGCGCTCGACCAGTGGGGTTCGGTGTGGCTGCGCTTGGCGAGTGCGCCCGCGATCTCCTCCGCCCAGGCGGGGTCGATGGCCGCCACGGTGCGGGCGAACAGTCGGCTGGTCTCGACGAGCTCGGCGGCCATCACCGCGTTCGGCTGCTTCTTGGCGAGCCCGGATCCCGGGAAGATCACGAAACGCTGCCCCCGTGACCCGAGGTAGTCCTTCTTCTCGGCGTCCCGCAGGCCGAGTCGGCTCAACAGGCCTGCGAGGACGGACTGGTGGATGGCATCCGCGTCCGTGCTCTTCGCGCCCGGGGTGATCCCGATCGACTTCCCGGCCCGCACGAGCTGCCGGTACAGGTCCTGCCATTCCCGCACCCGCAGGTAGTTCAAGTATTCCGTCTTGCACATACGTCGGAAGGCATTGCCCGAGAGCTCCTTCTGGCGCTCCTCGAGGTGGTTCCAAAGGTTCAGCAAGCTCACGAAGTCGCTGCCCGGGTCGCGGAACCGCGCGTGGGCGGCATCCGCCTGCGGGCGTCTCTCCAGCGGGCGCTCGCGCGGGTCCTGGATCGACAGCCCCGCCACGATGGCGGCCACCTCGCGCACCACGCCGCGCTTCTTCGCCTCCACGAGCATCCGTCCGAAGCGCGGGTCGACGGGCAGTCGCGCGAGGTCGCGCCCCACCCGGGTGATCGCCTCCCCCTCCGCGAAAGTACGTGCTTTTCCCGGATTTTCGCCTGATTCCGCGCGAAAGTGCGTACTTTCGCGGGGGTTCGGCGAGCCGACGGCGCCGAGTTCGCGCAGCAGTTCGAGGCCGTCGGCGATCCCGCGCGAGTCGGGCGGGGTGAGGAAGGGGAAGGCGCGGATGTCGCCGAGCCGCAACTCGAGCATCTGCAGGATCACCGCGGCGAGGCCCGTGCGCAGGATCTCGGGGTCGGTGAACTCGGGGCGGCGCGCGAAGTCGTCCTCCGAGTACAGGCGGATCGCGATGCCGTCGCTCGTGCGTCCGGCGCGGCCCGAGCGCTGGTTCGCGGATGCTTGGCTGATCGCCTCGATCGGCAGCCGCTGCACTTTGGCGCGCGGCGAGTAGCGGCTGATGCGCGCCGTGCCGGCGTCGACCACGTAGCGGATGCCGGGCACCGTGAGGCTCGTCTCGGCGACATTGGTGGCGAGCACGACGCGGCGCCGGATGCCCAGGGAGCGCTTCGTGTCGAACACCCGGTGCTGCTCGGCCGCCGAGAGCCGCCCGTACAGGGGGACGACCTCGGTGTCGGTGCCGAAGCGTCCGCGCACGACGTCCGCGGCATCCCGGATCTCGGACTCGCCCGAGAGGAACACCAGCACGTCGCCCGGCTCCTCGCGCCCGAGTTCGACGAGGGCGTCGACGATGCCCTCAGTGACGTCGCGCCCCTCCGCCTCGCGCGCGACCTCCCGCGTCGCCTTCCGTGTCTCAGGAGATCGGGCCGCATCCGGCGCATCCACGTCCTCGTCGCCGTCGTTCTCCTGAGTTGCGGAGACCAGCGGTCGGTACCGGATCTCGACGGGGTAGGTGCGCCCGGAGACCTCGACGATCGGCGCGGGGGTGCCATCCGCCGCCGCGAAGTGCCGGGCGAAGCTCTCCGGGTCGATCGTCGCGGAGGTGA
This sequence comes from Protaetiibacter larvae, assembly GCF_008365275.1. Lineage (GTDB taxonomy): Bacteria > Actinomycetota > Actinomycetes > Actinomycetales > Microbacteriaceae > Homoserinibacter > Homoserinibacter larvae. The sequence continues at coordinate 1,110,587 of NZ_CP043504.1, forward strand.
CGATCACCTTGAGCTCGGGGCGCCGCGGCAGCAGTTGCCGCAGGTAGCCGAGCAGGAAGTCGATCGTGAGGGAGCGCTCGTGCGCCTCGTCGATGATGATCGTGTCGTAGGCGCGCAGCTCGCGGTCGCGGGAGAGCTCGGCCAGCAGCACGCCGTCGGTCATGAGCTTGATGGCGGTGTCGACGCGCGTGCGGTCGTCGAAGCGCACCTGGTAGCCGACCACCCCGCCCAATTCGACGCCCAGCTCGGATGCGATGCGCTCGGCGATCGAGCGGGCCGCGATCCGGCGGGGCTGAGTGTGCCCGATGCGCTCCCGCCCGAGTTCGAGGCAGATCTTGGGCAGCTGGGTGGTCTTGCCGGAGCCGGTGGCACCTGCCACGATCACCACCTGGTGCTCGCGGATGGCGCGCGCGAGCTCGTCGTGCGCCTGGCTGACGGGCAGCTCGGGCGGGTAGACGATGCGGTAGGCGGGGGCGGCGACCTCGGACATGAGCCTTTCAGGGTACAGCGGCCGGGGCGCATGCGAGGCGCGCGCGATTGATGCGCAAACTACTTTGTGATACAAACTACCCATGACGACCACCCCGCATCCCGCCGACGACACCCTCGATCCCGAGGCGGCGCTCGCCCTCATCGACGACGAGACCCGCGGCATGCAGCGCGCCACGGTGTCCCAGGTGCCCTTCTACTACTTCGTGTGGGGCGTCGCCTGGCTCGTCGGCTACCTGCTGCTGTGGGCGAGCTGGGACGACTCCGGCTCGCCGGTCGTGGTCCCGAGCGCCATCGCGGTGCCCGTCTTCACCGCCCTCATCGTGCTCGCCGCCGTCGGCTCCGCGGTCGTCGGCATCCGCGCCAATCGCGGCATCCGCGGCGGTCGCAGCTTCGTCGGCACCGTGTACGGGATCTCGTGGTCGATCCTCGGATTCACGGCCGCGTCCATCGGCGTCGCCCTCGCGCGCTCGGCGGAAGGCTCGGACGTCGCGATCCTCTACTTCCCCTCGGCCTACGCCCTCGTGGTCGCCGCCCTCTACCTCGCGGGCGCCATGCTGTGGCACTCGATCGACCAGCTCGTGATCGCGATCGTCATGGCGCTCGCGGCCGCCGCCACCCCGTGGTTCGGCGCGCCCGGCAACCTGCTCGCCATGGCGCTCATCGCCGGGGGCGCCCTCACCGTGGGCGGGGTGCTCGCCGTGATCCGGGTGAGGCGACTGTGAGCGAGAGTCTCGACCCCGTCATCCACGCGGCCGCCCGGCTGCGGATCACGGCGAAGCTCGCGACGCTCGACGCGGACGAGCAGATCGCCTTCCCCCGGCTGCAGCAACTGCTCGAGATGACCGCCGGCAACCTGTCCACCCACCTGCAGCGCCTCGAGGAGGCCGAGTACGTGACCATCGAGAAGACCCACCAGGGACGCACCCCCGTCACCTACCTCGCCCTCACCCCGCGCGGACGCCGAGCGTTCGAGGACTACACCGCGACCCTCCGCGGCCTGATCGCGGGTGCCTCATGACCGCGCTCGCCGAACTGGATGCCGTGACGCGGCGCTACGGGAACCTGGTCGCACTCGACGAGGTGAGCCTCGCGGTCGACGAGGGCCGCATCCTGGGGCTGCTCGGGCCGAACGGCGCCGGCAAGACCACGCTGCTGTCGCTCGTGGCCGGCCTCATCCGCCCCACCTCGGGCACGGTGCGCCTCTTCGGGCGCGACCCGCGCGACGCCGCCGCCCGCGTCGGACTCGGCACGACCCCGCAGGAGACGGCGCTGCCGGCTCCCCTCAAGGTGGGCGAGGTGATCGACTTCGTGGGCGGGCACTTCCCGGACCGGGTGCCGACCGCTGAGCTCGCCGCCGAGTTCGGGCTCGAGGAGCTGCTGCGCCGCCAGACCGGTTCGCTCTCGGGCGGGCAGCGCCGGCGGCTGAGCGTCGCCCTCGCCTTCGTGGGCCGCCCGAAGCTCGTGCTGCTCGACGAACCGACCACGGGCCTCGACGTCGACGGACGCCACGTGCTGTGGGGGGCCATCCGCCGCCAGCGCGAAGCCGGCGCGGCGATCGTCGTCACGAGCCACTACCTGGAGGAGATCGAGGCGCTCGCCGAGCGGGTGGCGGTCGTCACGGGCGGTCGGATCGCCGCCGACGGCGAACTCGCGACGATCATCGCGAACGCCGGCACCCGATGGGCGAGCCTCACGAGCGCCGCCCCGGATCGGGTGGCCGCGCTGCCGGAGGTGGCCGGTTCGCGCATCGACGGCGACCACGTCGAGCTCTCCCTGCACGACGCCGACGCCTTCGTGCGCGCGCTCGTGGCATCCGCTCTGCCGTTCACGGGGCTGCAACTGCGCAGCGCCACCCTCGAGGAGGCCTTCCTCTCGATCGTGAAGGAGAGCGCCGCATGATCGGCACCATCCGCCTGGGCGCCCTGCACACCCGCTACCTGCTCGTCGAGACCTTCCGGGTGCCGATGGCCGTCATCGGCGCGTTCGCGTTCCCCGCGCTGTCGTTCCTGTTCTTCGTGGTGCCGCAGCGCGCGGTCGCCGAGGTGCCGCTGCTCGCGACCCAGGCCGTCATCCAGCTGTGCGTGTTCGCCGTGATGGCGAACGCGCTCTTCGGCTACGGTCTCTCGATCGCGCAGGCCCGGGAGACGCCGTGGGAGCCGTACCTGCGCACCCTGCCGGCGCCCGCGGCATCCCGCATCATCGGCCAGGTGTTCTCGACGGGCACCATCGGCCTGCTCGCGATCGTCCCGGTCGTGCTGCTCGGGGCGTTCCTCACCGAGGCGGAGGCGGATGCCGGGAGCATCGTGCGCGGACTCGTCGCGCTCGCGCTCACCTCGCTGCCGTTCGTGTTCGCGGGCATCTCGATCGGCTACGCCCTGCCGGCGAAGGCGGCGATCGCGGTCGTGCAGGTCGTGATGTTCACGCTCGCCTTCGCGGGTGGCCTGTTCCTGCCGCCGCAGCTGTTCCCCGACTGGCTCGACACCCTGTCGCGTGCGCTGCCCTCGCGGCAGGCCCGGGAGCTCGTGGTGTGGGCGGTGCAGGGCGGCGAGCTGCCCGGCTGGGAGCTGCTGGGGGCGGTCGCCTGGGCGCTCGTGCTCCTCGTGCTCGCCCTCGTGCTGTTCCGTCGCGACGAGGGGCGCCGCTTCCGCTGAGCGCCCGCAGGTGGTGCGGTTTCGGCTGGATGGCACCGGCGAAGCCGCGCCATCCAGCCGAAACCGCACCATGCTGGGGTGTCGGGCGCCCGGCGCGGGCCGCGGGGGCGATGACAGGATGGATGCATGACGGTTCCCCTCATCACGCTCAACGACGGCCACACCATCCCCCAGCTCGGTTTCGGGGTGTACAAGGTCGATCCGATCCAGACGGAGCGGATCGTGACGGACGCGCTCGAGGTCGGGTACCGGCACATCGACACGGCGGCGCTCTACCAGAACGAGGAGGGCGTGGGGGCCGCGATCGCGTCGTCCGGCATCCCGCGCGAGGAGCTGTTCGTGACCACGAAGCTCTGGAACTCCGACCAGGGAACGCAGTCGGTGTTCGACGCCTTCGACGCGAGCGTCGAGAAGCTCGGCCTCGACTACGTGGACCTGTATCTCATCCACTGGCCGCGCCCCGACCTCGACCGCTACGTCGAGACCTGGCACGCGTTCGAGCAGCTGCGCGACTCGGGGCGGGTGCGCTCGATCGGCGTCTCGAACTTCCAGCGCGGGCACCTCGAGCGCCTCGTCGCCGAGTCGGACACGGTGCCGGCGGTCAACCAGATCGAGCTGCACCCCGCGTTCGCGCAGGTGGAGCTGCGGGAGTTCGGGGAGTCGATCGGTGTGCGCACCGAGTCGTGGGGGCCGCTCGGCCAGGGCCGCTACGACCTGTTCGGCGAGCCGGCCGTCGCGGCGGCGGCGCAGGCGCACGGGGTGAGCCCCGCGCAGGCGGTCATCCGCTGGCACCTGCAGCACGGCATCATCGTGTTCCCGAAGTCGAACGCGCGTGAGCGCATCGCCGAGAACTTCGACGTCTTCGGTTTCGAGCTGACGGCGGATGAGGTGGCGGCGATCGACGCGATCGACCGCGGGCAGCGTGGCGGCCCGAACCCCGACACCGACGTCTTCTGAGCTCCCCGAAAGTACGTACTTCTGGGCTCTGTGCCCCCGATTTCGGCCCATAAGTACGTACTTTCGGGGAGAGGGCTAGATGTTCTTCCCCGACACGTTGTGAACGGCTGAGGTGAGCGAAGACCTCCGGGAACGATGTGGGTAACCACACTCAGATCGTTTCCACGGAGGTCTTCGTGACTCACGCTAACGCGCCGTTTACTCCGGAGGGCAGGGCGCGCCTTGCTCGTCTCATCGTCGATCAGGGCTGGCCGGTGCGGCGGGCTGCTGAGCGGTTCCAGTGCTCCCCGGCGACGGCTTCCCGTTGGGCGTGCCGCTACCGCGCCGGGCTGCCGCTGACCGATCGCAGCTCCCGACCGCACCGCAGCCCGTCGCGCTCGTCCCAGCGACTCGAGCGACGCATCGTCGCGTTGCGCTTCACCCGCCGTTGGGGTCCGCACCGCATCGGCTATCACCTCGGTGTTCCCCGCTCGACGGTCGGACGCGTTCTCGCCCGCTATCGGATGCCGCGACTTGTCCACGTCGATCAGGCCACCGGGCTGCCTGTTCGCGCGCCGAAGCCGGTCCGCTACGAGGTCGCCGCGCCGGGAGAGCTCGTCCATGTCGATATCAAGAAACTCGGTCGCATCCCGGATGGCGGCGGCTGGCGCATCCATGGTCGCGGTTCGACCCAGGATCGACGAGCCGGCTCGGCCCGGGATCGAGCCGCACGTCGCGGCGCGTCCCCTTCGCGCGGCTACACCTTCCTGCACCACGCGGTCGATGACCACTCCCGGCTCGCCTACTCCGAGCAACTCCCCGACGAACGCAAAGAGACCGCGGCCGGCTTCTGGCTCCGAGCCGCAGCGTTCTTCGCCGAGCACGGCATCACCGTCACCGCCGTGATGACCGACAACGGCTCCTGCTACCGATCACGCGCCTTCGCCGCCGCACTCGGCAACATCCAGCACCGCTGGACACGCCCCTACCGGCCGCAGACCAACGGCAAGGTCGAACGCTTCAACCGCACCCTCGCCACCGAGTGGGCCTACGCCGAGGCATACTCATCCGAGGCCACCCGCTCAGCCACCTACGCCGACTGGCTCCATCACTACAATCACCACCGACCCCACACCGGAATCGGCGGTCTCGTCCCCGCAGCCCGCGTTCACAACCTCACGGGGAAGAACAGCTAGAGGGGGATGACGGTGCGCTCGCCGCGCGGGGTCGCCACGAGCAGCTCGGCGAGGCCGGCCTCGGCGAACGCCTTCTCGAGGTCGGCGCGGCTCTCCGAGAAGTGCGCCCAGTCCTCCACGTGCACGCCCACGACGGCCCGCGCCCCCAGCAGCTCGGCGGCGCGCGCCGCCTTCGCCGAGGTGAGGGTGAGCGCGAGCGGCACCGGGGCCACGCGGGCCGCCCCCGCGAACAGGAACGCCACATCCACGGTCCCGAACCGCTTCACGGCACGGCGGATGAGCGGCAGGGATGAGTTGTCGCCCGAGACGTAGACGGTGGGCTCACCGGGGGCGGTGAGCAGGAAGCTCGTCACCGGTCCGACGGCGGCGCGCAGCAGGCGCGGTCCGTGGCGTCCGGGGAGCGCCGTCACCGTGACCTCCCCCAGCTGGTGGGTCTGCCACGGGCGCAGTCCGATGACGGGCGTGCCGAGCGCGGCCTCCGCCTGCGGGGTGGACAGCATGACGGGCGCGCGCAGCGCCACCTCCTTGCCGGTGTCGTCGAAGTTGTCGGCGTGGCCGTGGTGCGAGACGAGCACGAGGTCGACGGGCCCGACGGCGGCCGCCGGCAACCCCGGTCCCGCGGTCTTCTCGAGCCCCGCCTGCACATACCGCTTCGGCTCGTCGAAGGTCGGGTCGATGAGGATGCGCAGCCCGGCATACTCCAGCAGGGTGGACGGGCCGCCGATGTAGGTCACGGCCGGGGGAGTGGTGGTCGGCATAGGCTGAAGCCTATGGCGAACCGCCTGGCGTCCGCGATCAGCCCCTACCTGGTCGGTCACGCGGAGAATCCGGTGGATTGGTGGCCGTGGGGCGAGGCGGCTTTCGCCGAGGCCGCCCGCCGCGACGTGCCCGTGCTCGTCTCGATCGGCTACGCCACCTGCCACTGGTGCCACGTGATGGCGCGCGAGTCGTTCTCCGACCCGGAGCTCGCCGCGTACCTCAACGCGCAGGTCGTGTCGATCAAGGTGGACCGCGAGGAGCATCCCGAGGTGGATGCCGCCTTCCTCGCGGCGGCGAGCGCCTTCACGCCGCAGCTCGGCTGGCCGCTCACGGTGTTCGCGACCCCCGAGGGGCGGGTGTTCTACGCGGGCACCTACTTCCCGCCGCAGCCGGTGCGCGGGGTGCCGTCGTTCCGGCAGGTGCTGGAGGCGATCGTCGAGGCGTGGGCGGATCGCCGCGCCGAGGTGGAGGCGACGGGCGCCGCGGTGGCGGAGGCGCTCGCGGCTCGGCCCGATCCGGGTGCGGGTGCGTTGCCTGCGGAGCACGCGCTCGCCGCCGCGGTCGCCGAGCTCGCGACCTTCGAGGATCCGCAGTTCGGCGGTTTCGGGGCGGACGCCAAGTTCCCGAACGCCCCCGTCATCGCGTTCCTCGCCGAGCGCGCCCTCGGGGGCGACGAGTCCGCGGCTGCGCTCGGTCGTCGCCTCTACGATGCGACCCAGGCGCTGCGCGACCCGGTGGAGGGCGGTTTCTTCCGCTACGCGGTGCGCCGCGACTGGTCCGAGCCGCACTACGAGCGGATGCTGTCCGACAACGCGCAGCTGCTGGACCTCGCCACGGCTTTCGGCGACGAGCCGACGGCGGATGCGGTGGCCGGCTTCCTGCTCGAGGTGCTGCGCCTGCCCGGCGGGGCGTTCGCCTCGGCGCAGGATTCCGAGAGCCTCATCGACGGGGTCGGCAGTGAGGGCGGCTACTACGCGTTGGACGCCGCCGGCCGTGCCGTCCAACCGCCTCCGCGCGTCGACGACAAGGTGCTGGCGGGGCTCAACGGGCTCGCGATCGGCGCGCTGGCCGGGGCAGGGCTGCGTTTCGCCCGGCCGGACTGGGTCACGGCCGCCCGGGCTGCTGCGGATGCCGTGCGCGCCACCCATGTGGTCGGCACCCCCGACGGCCCGCGGCTGCGCCGGGCGAGCCGCGACGACCGGGTGTCGGATGCCGCGGCAACCCTCGAGGACTACGGCGGCCTCGCGTGCGGCCTGCTGCGGCTGGCGCTCGCGACCGGGGATCCCGAGCCGGCGGTGCTCGCCCAGGCGCTCGTCGAGGCGTGCGGGGATGATGCGCGGATCGCGGTGCCGGGCGGTGGGGATGCGGTGCTCGCACGCCGGGGCATCGCGGTCGACGCCGATCAGACGGAGGGCGCGACGCCGTCCGGGGCGGCGCTCTATGCGGACGCGGCAGCGCGACTGGCGGCGCTCACCGACGACGCGGCACACCGCGAGCGCGCCGAGCGGGCGCTCGCGCCGCTGCTCGCGGGGGCGCTGGAGCGGCCGATCGCCTACGGCGCGACGCTCGCGGTGGCGGCGCGGCTCGCGAACCAGCCGGAGCAGCTCGTCGTCGTCGGACCGGATGCCGGGGACCTCGTGCGGCGTGCGCGGGGGTGGGCGGCGCCGACCCGCACGGTCGCGATCGTCAGCGAGGCGCAGGCGCGGGCCTTCACCGAGGCCGGTTTCGAGCTGTTCGCGGGGCGCAGCGCGCTCGACGGGGCGCCGACCGCGTACCTCTGCGAGGGGTTCGTGTGCCGGCTGCCGACGGCGGATGCGGGGGTGCTGGGGGAGCTGCTGGGCGGTGGTCTCGAGACGCGTCCGCTGCGCGGGCGCTCCTCGACCACCTGAGTGTCGCGGTGGGGCGCCCGCACCCGCTGCGCGGGCGACGTCGAAGGCGGTGTATGGAGATCAGCATGCGGGGGCTGGTTTCGATACACCCGCTGCGCGGGCACTCAACCAGCGGGTGGGCACGCCGCGGCGCGGCCGCAACACCTCGCCGATCGAGTGCCGCGGCGTAGCCGCGGTGTATCGAGATCCGCCCCTCAGGCCCGCCGGCGTGCGGTGAGGAGCCCCGCGCCCGCGAGCAGCACCAGCAGGGCGAGCGCGGCGAGCACCGAGATGGTGTCGGCGTCGACACCCGTGCGGGCGAGTGCGGCCGGGGTGACCTCGACGAGCAGGGTGGCGCTCACGCCGGAGGGCGTGTGGGTGGCGGTGATGAGGTGCGGCGAGGCGTGCGGGAAGCTCACGGCGGTGCCGCGGATGATGTCGCTCGCGACGCTGCTGCTGAGGGTGAGATCGCCGCTCGGGATGACGAAGCTGTTGCCTGCGGCATCCGTTCCGGTGGCGGTGAAGGTGACGGTGTCGCCCTGGTTCACGGTGCCGGTGGCGGCCCGCAGGGCGAGGCTGGTCGGCTCGCCCGGGGCCAGGCTGATGGTCAGCTCGAGGCTTGCGTCGGCGCCGATCCCGTTGTGGGCGCCCAGGGTGACCGGGTAGTCGCCTGCCGCGTCGGAGGGGGTGCCGGTGATGGCCCCGGTGCCGGGGTCGAGGGTGAGCCCGTCGGGCAGCTCGCCGTCCGTGAGCGACACGACCGCATCCGGGGTGCCGGTCACGGTGGTGGGTGCCCAGCTGAACGGCTCGCCGACCGTCGCCGTGGCGGACGCGGCACCCGCGAGCGTCGGGGCGAGGTTCCACTGCGCGGTCAGCGCGACGTTGCCGGTGACCGGGGTGGTGAAGTCGTAGGGGGTGCCGCCCGTGGTCCACGCCACGAACTCTCCGCCGGTGCGAGTCGGATCGGCAGGGCGGGTGGCGGTACCGCCACCGAAGTCGATCACCTGCACTGCGGGGGCGGTTCCGTCGCCGCCGTTGAGCGCGAACGTCACACCCCATCCGAACTCGACGTGCACGCTTCCCGAGGCCGCGTCCACCGCGGTGAGCTTCGCGAAAGGATCGGTGGGGACGACGCTGAACGTCGCGACCGACCCGCGACCGCCGACGATGGCGGAGGTACTCGAACCGCCCGTGAAGGTCGATCCGGGTGCGGGACTCTGTGCGCGGATATCCAGGGTGCCGTCCGAGAGACCGGGCAGGCCGCTCGTGAACCCGGTTCCGATCCCGGCGCCGCCGCTGCGGCCCGTGGCGGTGATGTCGCCGCCGGAGAGGATCGTGACGCCGGCGCCGCCCCCCTCGCCGCCGCCGATGCCGGCGCCGCCGCCGGCGCCTCCGGTGGCGGTCACGGTGCCGCCGATGATCTCGGTGGTGCCGCCGTCGCCGTCGTTGCCGCCGCCGATTCCGGAGGCGAAGCTTCCGCCGTTCGCGGTGACGGTGCCGCCGCTGATGCTGGTGTCGCGGCCGTCGCCGAGCAGGCCGCCGCCGATGCCGGCGCCGCCGGACCCACCGGTGGCGATGACGGTTCCGCCTTCGATGGCGGTGAACCAGGCGTTCCCGTGCGATCCCCCGCCGATGCCGGCGCCTTCTGCCCCGCCCGTTGCGGTGACGGTTCCGCCGGTGATGAAGGTGACGCCGCCGCCGCCTTCCCCTCCGCCTCCGATGCCCGCGCCGCCTTCTCCGCCGGTCGCGGTGACGGTTCCGCCGGTGATCCTCAGGTTGCTGCCGCTGCCGTGCCATCCGCCTCCGATGCCGGCGCCGCCTTCTCCGCCGATCGCGGTGACGTTCCCCCCAGTGATCGTGATGTGCTGGCTGCCGACGCCGATGCCGCCGATGCCGGCGGCGAGTCCGCCACCCGTGGCGGTGATGGTGCCGCCCGTGATCGTGATGCTCCCTCCGCTCTCGTTGTAGCCGCCGATGCCGGGGGCGAGACCGCTAATCCCGACCGCGACGAGCGCTCCGGTCGAGGGAGTGCTGCTGTCGTTGATGGTGAGACTCGCGCCCGATCTCACCCCGAACGCCGCACGGGCCATGCCGGGGTTCAGGATGCTGAGCGTGTGGCCGTTGAGGTCGAAGACCACCCCGACCCCGCTCGCGATCAACAACGATCCGTTGTAGGGGGCGGTGATGTCGGCGCCGAGGGTCACCTCGACGGTTCCGGTGGTGGCGGTGTTGACGGCGGTCGCGAGGTCGTTCCAGGTGGCGACGGAGCTGGCCGCGGATGCGGCAGTCGCGGGCACGAGCACACCGGCCGAGAGGGCTGCGGTGGTCGCGAGAACGAGCGCGACCCGACGGAACGGGGTGTGGGCGGGCATCGGCAGGGTTCTGTCACCGGTGTCGCCACACGGAGACTTTCTCGGATCCTACCTCCGGGACGACACCCTCGGAGACACGTCACCTACCCCGTGATCAGGGGGGCTTCCGGATCGGCCGCCCACTCGTTGAGCGAGCCGTCGTACACCGCCACCGAGCGCTCGCCGACGAGCGTCAGTGCGAGCGCGGCAGCCGTCGCGGCGATGCCGCCGCCGCAGTAGGTGATGATCTGCGGGGCGCCGAGCGCGGGGGCGAGCTTCTCGCGCAGCGCTTCGGGATCGAGCACCGCGTTGCTGTCCCGGTCGACGAGGAACCCGGCCGGCACCGAGCTGGACCCGGGGATGTGGCCGCCACGGGCGCGCGTGACGAACTCACCCGAGTACTCCTTCGGCGGCGTCGCGCACACGAGTGCGGCCTCGCGCTCGCCGCGCACGACGGCCTCGACATCCGCCTTCTCGACCCACAGCTCGGGGCGCTCCACGGCCGTGAACACGGCCGGCGTCGGCTCGACGTGGCCCAGCTCGAGCTCGCGGCCCTCGGCCTTCCACTTGGTGAGCCCGCCGTCGAGCACCGCCACCCGGTCGTAGCCGAACGCACGGAACAGCCACCACACCCGCGAGGCCCACTGGCCCACCGCGGTGTCGTAGAGCACGAGCGTCGTGTCGTTGTCGACGCCGAGCGCACCGGCGGCGGCCTCGAAGCGGGCGGTGTCCGGGCGCGTGAAGGGGTAGCTGCCCTCGGGGTCGGAGAACTCCTCGATGAGGTCGGCGAACACGGCTCCCGGGATGTGGCCCTCGAGCAGGTACTGCTCGTGCCCGCTCAGGTAGCCCACCCGCCCGTCGGGTCGGAGGAAGCTCGCGACGGAGGCGTCGGCGATGACGAGCCCGTCCGCGCCGAGATGGTCGGCGAGCCACTGGGTGGAAACGAGCTGGCTGGCGAGGACGGGTGCATCGGTCACCACGAGAGGCTAAACCCGCGCGAGGGCGTGCGACGACCAGGAAGCAATATCCGGTAATCGGGTGCGGTCCTAGGCTGGCCGCATGAGCCGTCGAGTCGCGGTCCCGGTGCTGGTCGCCTGTGCTGCCCTGCTGTCGGGCTGCGTGCTCGCCCCCGACCTCGGGCCGTCCCCGTCGCCATCGATCAGTGCCGATGCATCGGGCGCGCCGTCGGATCAACCGTCGCCGAGCGAGCCGCCCGCGTCATCCGGCGACGAGTGCGTCGCGCCGCTCGTCATCAACCAAGCGGGTGAGCACCGCATCGGCGACTGCGACGAGCTCATCGTGGAGGGCAACGACATCGAGGTGACCGTCGGCGAGGTCGGCACGCTCACCATCCGGGGAACCGACATCGAGGTCGACACCGGCTCGGTCGGTCTCCTCACGATCGCCGGACAGGACAACGAGGTCGACTCCGTCTCGGTCGGCAAGATCGAGATCTCGGGCGACCGGAACGACCTCGACGCGACCGGCGACATCGGTGCGGTGGTCGTGAACGGCAACGACAACGAGGTGACGGCCCGCGGATCGATCGGACTCGTCACCGACAACGGCGCGCGCAACCAGATCCGCGGCGGGCGCTGAACGCGGGGATCTCGCTGCGCCGCTGCGCGGCTCCTCGATCGCCGCGGACAGCGCGCAGCGGTGCGGGCCGCGTCAGCGGATCGTCTTGCGCGAGGTGATCTGGCCGGTGTCGAAGCCCAGCAGGTGCAGCCCGCCGTGGAAGCGGGCGTGCTCCACCTTGATGCAGCGATCCATCACCACGGTGAGACCCTTCGACTCGCCGTAGTAGGCGGCCTCCTCGTTCCAGATGCCGAGCTGCACCCAGATCGTCGTGGCACCGACGGCGACGACCTCGTCGATCACCTGCGGGATGTCGCTGCCGCGACGGAAGACATCCACGATGTCGGGCACCACCGGCAGGTCGGCGAGCGACTTGTACACCGGCTGCCCGAGGATCTCGGTCGCGTTGGGGTTCACGAAGTAGAGCTCGTAGTCGCTCGACTGCTGCAGGTAGGTCGCCACGAAGTACGAGCTCCGGGCCGGGTTCGGGGAGGCACCGACGATCGCCACCGTCTTCGCCCTGCGCAGGATGCCCAGGCGCTCCTTCGCGCTCGGCCCCACCCAGGTGCGCTTCGAGCGCAGCAGCTTGGCGAGCGGCGAGTCGGAGGGGATCGAGCAGGACAGCCCGTTCTGCAGGTTGACGGTGGTCTCGGCGGGCTCGACCAGCGAGGTGCCGGGGGCTTCGGCGACGGCAGACATGCTCCGATTATCCCTTCACCGCGCGGGTCAGCGCTTGGTCGAGGTCGTAGAGGATGTCCTCCGGATCCTCGATGCCGACCGAGATGCGCACGAGACCCGGCACGACCCCCGCGTCGAGCAGCTGCTGCTCGGTGAGCTGGGCGTGGGTGGTGGACGCCGGGTGGATGACGAGGGTCTTGGCGTCGCCGATGTTGGCGACGTGGCTCGCGAGGTCGACCGACTCGATGAAGCGCTGGCCGACCGCACGCGAGGAGGCGGTGGCGGATCCCTTCACCCCGAAGCTGAACACCGCACCCGGCCCCTTGGGGAACAGCCGCTGTGCGCGCTCGAAGTGCGGATGCGTGGGCAGGCCCGCCCAGTTGACGAACTCGACGCGGTCATCGGCCGCCAGCCACTCGGCCACGATGCGCGCGTTGTCGACGTGCGCCTGCACGCGGAATGGCAGCGTCTCGATGCCCTGGGCCAGCAGGAACGCCGAATGCGGGGCGAGCACCGGGCCGATGTCGCGCAGCTGCTCGGCGCGCAGACGCGTGAGGAAGGCGTACTCGCCGAAGTTGCCGTGCCAGTTGAGGCCGCCGTAGCTCGGCACCTCCTGATCGAACAGCGGGAAGCGCTCGTTCGCCCAGTGGAAGCGGCCCGACTCGACGACGACGCCGCCGAGGGTGGTGCCCGAGCCGCCGAGGAACTTGGTGGCCGAGTGGATCACGACATCCGCGCCCCACTCGATGGGCCGGTTGAGGTACGGGGTGGCCACCGTGGAGTCGACGATGAGCGGGAGGTGGTGCGCGTGCGCCACGTCGGCGAGGCCCTCCAGGTCGGCGATGTCGCCGGAGGGGTTGGTGATCGACTCGACGAAGATGAGCTTCGTCTTGTCGGTGATCGCCGCCGCGTAGTCGGCCGGGTCGGTGCCGGTGACGAACGTCGTGTCGACCCCGAAGCGCCGCAGCGTCACATCGAGCTGGGTGATGGTGCCGCCGTACAGGCTGGCGGCGGCCACGATGTGGTCGCCCGCGCCCGCGAGCGTCGCGAAGGTGATGAACTCGGCGCTCAGGCCCGACGCGGTGGCGACCGCGCCGAGGCCGCCCTCGAGCGAGGCGACGCGCTCCTCGAAGGAGGCGACGGTGGGATTGGCGAGCCGGGAGTAGATGTTGCCGTACTTCTGCAGGGCGAAGCGGGCGGCGGCATCCGCGGTGTCGTCGAAGACGAAGGCGCTCGTCTGGTAGATCGGCAGCGCTCGAGCCCCCGTCACCGGGTCGGGGATGTTGCCGGCGTGGATGGCGCGGGTGCGGAAGCCCCAGGCGTGGTCGGTGGCTGCCGGCTCAGGGGTGGCGTCGCTGTCTGACATCCGTCCAGGCTAACCGCGCCCGCGACGTGTTGCGGTGTGTTTCAGATCCAGGACCGCAGCCAGTAATGGGCCTGCAGGAACCACAGCGGCATCGGCATCCCGGTCCACATCGGTAGGAAGAACAGCGACACGAGCACGACGAGACCCAGGTAGGCGCCCACGGTGGCGAGACCCGCGGTGCGTCGCGGCTCCGGGTCGTCGCGACTGCCCGCGATCGCCGCGAGCGCAGACGTCAGGGCGAGCACGAGGAAGGCCTCGAAGGCGATCGTGTAGAACTGGAAGACCGTGCGGTTCAGGTACAGCAGCCACGGGAGGTAGCCGGCGGCGATGCCGGTGAGGATGAAGGCGTCCCGCCACACCGAGCGGCGGCGCAGCAGCCCGAGCACCACGCGCACCGCGAGGAAGACGAGCGCCGCGGTGCCGCCCCACCAGATGAGGGGGTTGGCGATGTCGAGGATCGCGGCGGCGGTCCCGTCCCCGGCGTTGTCGTAGTACATGCTCGTCGGGCGCACCAGGAACAGCCAGGTGAGCGGGTTCGCCTGATAGTTGTGCGGCACCTGCAGACCCACGTGGTAGCTGTAGATCGCGGTCTGGTAGTGCCACCAGTTCTGTGCGGCGGTCGGCACCCAGGCGAGCGCGCCGGTCCACGCCTCACCGCCACCCTGCTCGATCCAATGCCGGTAGTAGCCGTTGTCGCTCGCGAACCAGCCGATCCAGGTGGTGAGGAACACGGCGGCGGCGAGCGGCACGAGCAGCAGGGCGTTGATGGGCGCCTGCTTGAGCAGCGCGCCGAAGCCCCAGAACTCGATGCCCGCCTGCCGTCGCAGCAGGGCATCCGAGACCACGGTGTACACGCCGAAGACGGCCAGGAAGTAGACGCCGTTCCACTTCACCCCCGTCGCGGCGCCGAAGGCGACGGCCGCGGCGAGCAGCCAGGGACGCCACCAGAGCGCCGGACCCCAGTCGACGCCGTGCCCGCTCGCGCGGCGCGCCTCGAGCCAGCGGGCGAGACGACGCTTCGCCCACCCGCGGTCGAACAGCACGAAGGACGCGCCGAGCAGGGCGAACAGGGCGACCGCGCTGTCGAGCAGGCTGACCCGGCTCATGACGATCGCGTTCCCGTCGATCGCCATGAGACCGCCCGCGACCACCACGAGCGTCGTCGAGCGGAACAGCTGCCGCGCGACCAGCATGGTGACCGCGACGAGCAGGATGCCGACGAGCGCGATCCCGAACCGCCAGCCGAAGGCGCTGTCGGTGCCGAACAGGGCCATACCGGCCGCGATGATCCACTTGCCGAGCGGGGGATGCACCACGAACGACGGCTCGGTCGTGTAGCCGTCGGGGTCGCCCGCCGCGAAGGCCGCGTTGGCGCCATCCGGCCAGCGGGACTCGTAGCCGAGGTGCGCGAGCGTGTAGGCGTCTTTGACGTAGTAGGTCTCGTCGAACACGATCTGCTGCGGATGGTCGAGGCCGACGAGCCGCAGGGCGGCGGCGACCGCGATGACGGCGGCGGGGGCGCCCCAGTCCCAGGCGCGGCGGGCGGCGGGGTTCGCCATCCAGCGCTGCCAGCTGTCGTCGAGCCGCGACCCGGTGAGGGTCACCGGTTCCGCGAGCCGCGGTCCCTCGCCTCCGCCGGGCCGTGGTCCCTCGCCCCCGTCCGGCCGTGGTCCCTCGCTCCCGCCGAGCGCGCGCGCGAACTCCTCCTCGGCGCGCGTCGTCATGCGGGAATGGTAGCCGCGCGCACCATCCGACTCCCTGAGTGCCAGAAATGCAGGAGAATCTGCGGCACACCCCCGTCTTCTGGCATTGCGGCCGGATGCGGCAGCGGAATCTCCTGCATTTCTGAGGCGAGAGATCGGGGGAGAGGGAGAGGGAGAGGAAGAGGGAGAGGGAGAGGGGATGGCCACCATCGAGGAGCTGGTCGCGGAGCTGCGGCGCTACACCGCGCACGAGGTGCGGATGCGCGTGGCGCCGCGGGGCCCCGATCGTCGCGTGCCGCTCTTCCTGGTGGCGACCCAGGTGCACCCCATCAGCTACGCCGTGCAGCACGTCGAACTGCTGCTGGACCCCCGGCTCGAGGAGGCGCCGGACGACACGGCGCTGTATCTCGCGGCGCTCGAGGGCATCCGTCAGGGCGCGAACCCGTACCCGTTCCCCGAGCGCCCGGGCCAGAGCGCGATCCGTCGACTGCTCGGCGAGACCGGCGACCATCCCTATCGGGGCACCCCACGCCAGAGCTTCGCGGCGTGCACCTGGGATCGGCAGACCCGGATGCTGTCGGGGCGGCGGATCACCGTGGCGGGCGCGCGATGGCTGGATGCGCGCGAGGAACCGCACGCCTACCCGAGCTGGGCGGGGCGCCTCCACGTGCAGGAGCACGAGCACGAGGTCTGGCCGGAGGCGGCAGGATGAGGGGGTGATCATCCTCGCGGCGACGCCGATCGGCAACCTGGGCGACGCGTCCCGGCGGCTCGTCGAGGCGCTCGGCAACGCGGAGCTGATCGCCGCGGAGGACACCCGCACGACCGTGCAGCTGCTGCGCGCGCTCGGCATCGACAACCGGCCGCGGCTCGTGGCGCTGCACGAGCACAACGAGGTGGCGAAGGCCGCCGAGCTGGTCGAGCTGGCGCGCGAGGTGGATGTGCTGGTGCTGTCGGATGCCGGCATGCCGACGGTCTCGGATCCCGGTTTTCCGCTCGTGGCGGCCGCCGTCGAGGCGGGGGTGACGGTCACCGCGATCCCCGGGCCGTCGGCGGTGCTGACGGCGCTCGCGGTGTCGGGGCTGCCCACCGACCGCTTCTGCTTCGAGGGCTTCCTGCCGCGCAAGGGCCGGTTGGCTGCGTTGCGCGCGCTCGCCGCCGAGCCGCGCACGCTCGTATTCTTCGAGTCGCCGCACCGCATCGGCGACGCGCTCGCGGATGCCGCGGCCGCGTTCGGCGCGGACCGTCGCGCCGCGGTCTGCCGCGAGCTCACCAAGCTGCACGAGGAGGTCGCCCGCGGCACCCTCGCCGAGCTCGCCGAGCGCTTCGCCGAGGGCGCCCGCGGGGAGATCGTGCTCGTCGTCGCAGGAGCCGCCCCCGCATCCGCCTCCTTCGAGGACGGCGTCGCGCAGGTGCGGGCGCTCACCGCGTCCGGAACCCGCCTCAAGGACGCCACCGCCGAGGTCGCCGAGGCGACCGGCCTCTCGCGGCGCGAGCTCTACGAGGCGGCGCTCAAGCCCTGAGCGCCGCGCGGAACGCGGCCGCCTCGGCGCCCGGCACGCTACGCCGCATCCTGCCCGCGATGGTGCTGTTTCGGCCGGATGGCACTCGCGAAAGCGCGCCATCGGGCCGAAACCGCACCAGGGGTGCGGATGCCCCACCCCTCCGTAACGCGCAGCCAGGCCCAACTAGACTCGACCCCATGCCGTCCGGCGAGTCCTTCTTCATCGCGACCCCCATCTTCTACGTCAACGACGTGCCCCACATCGGCCACGCCTACACGGAGGTGGCGGCCGATGTGCTCGCGCGCTGGCACCGTCAGGCGGGCGACGACACCTGGCTGCTGACCGGCACGGATGAGCACGGCCAGAAGATCCTGCGCACCGCCGTCGCGAACGGCGTCGAGCCGAAGCAGTGGGCGGATCAGCTGGTCGAGTCCGCCTGGAAGCCGCTGCTGAAGACGATCGACATCGCCAACGACGACTTCATCCGCACCACCGACGAGCGCCACGAGCGCGCCGTGACGATCTTCCTGCAGAAGCTCTACGACGACGGTTTCATCTACTCGGGCGAGTACGAGGGCTACTACTGCGTGGGTTGCGAGGAGTACAAGCAGCTCGACGACCTCGAACGGCCCGAGACGGGCGAGTTCGCCGGCCAGCTGGTCTGCAAGATCCACTCGCGTCCGGTGGAGATCCTCAAGGAGAAGAACTACTTCTTCAGGATGAGCCAGTTCGAGCAGGCCCTCCTCGACCTCTACGAGACCCAGCCCGACTTCGTGCAGCCCGAGAGCGTGCGCAACGAGATCGTGCAGTTCGTCAAGCAGGGGCTCTCCGACCTGTCGATCTCGCGTTCGAGCTTCGACTGGGGCATCAAGATCCCGTGGGACGACACGCACGTCGTCTACGTCTGGTTCGAGGCGCTGCTCAACTACGTCACCGCGGTCGGCTACGGCGTCGACGACGAGCAGTTCGCCCGCCGCTGGCCCGCCTACCAGCTGGTCGGCAAGGACATCGCCCGCTTCCACGCCGTCATCTGGCCGGCCATGCTCATGGCGGCCGGTCTGCCGGTGCCGCACAAGGTGTTCGGCCACGGCTGGCTGCTCGTGGGCGGCGAGAAGATGTCGAAGTCGAAGCTCACCGGAATCGCGCCGCACCAGATCACCGACACCTTCGGTTCGGACGCCTTCCGCTACTACTTCCTGCGCGCCATCTCCTTCGGGCAGGACGGCTCCTTCAGCTGGGAGGACCTGTCGGCCCGCTACCAGGCCGAGCTCGCGAACGGCTTCGGCAACCTCGCCTCCCGCGTGGTGGCGATGGTCGGGCGCTACCGCGGCGGCGTGCTGCCCGCGCCGGGGGCGGACACGGACGCCGAGCACGCGATCCAGCAGCTCGTCGCCCAGGCGACGGCGGATGCGGATGCCGCGATCGAGCGCTTCGCCATCCACGAGGCGATCGCCTCGATCTGGACGGTCGTCGACGCCCTCAACGGCTACATCACCGAGCAGGAGCCGTGGGTGCTCGCCAAGGACGAGGCCCGTGCCGAGCGGCTCGACACCGTGCTCTACACGGCGTCCGAGGGGCTGCGCGCCCTCGCGGTTCTGCTGAGCCCGGTCACCCCGCAGGCCACCGCCAAGCTGTGGGCGGCGCTGGGCGCCGAGGCGGGCCTCGGTGCGCTCACCGCCCAGCCGCTGCGGGAGGCGGGCACCTGGGGGCGGCTGCCCGCCGGGTCGACGATCTCGGCGCTCGAGGCGCTCTTCCCCCGTATCGAGGAGGCGCCGGAGGCCGTGGGCGCCGCGTCGGCCAGCGGAGCCGCGTGACCGACGCGTTCCTGCGCGCGAGGGAGGCTCCGGACGGGCCGCCCCGGGACTACCCGCCTCTTCCCGAGGCGCTCGTGGTGCCGGTCTACGACAACCACACCCACCTGGAGATGGCGGACGGCGGCACCCCGCTCGACTACCGTGAGCACCTCGACCGCGCTTCGAGCGTGGGCGTGCGCGGTGTCGTGCAGGTGGGCACGGATCTCGCGACCTCGCGCTGGAGCGCCGAGGTGGCGTCCCATGAGCCGCGCGTGCTCGCGGCGGTCGCCATCCATCCGAACGACGCCCCCGAGCTGCTCGCCACCGGACGGCTCGACGAGCACCTCGCGGGCATCGACGAGCTCGCCGCCCGCCCGCGCGTGCGCGCCGTCGGGGAGACGGGGCTCGACTTCTTCCGCACGGAGGGCGAGGCGGAGCGCGACGCCCAGTACCGCTCCTTCGAGGCGCACATCGAGATCGCGAAACGGCGCGGTCTCGCGTTGCAGATCCACGACCGGGATGCGCACCGCGAGGTGGTCGCGACGCTCGCCCGGGTGGGGGCGCCGGAGCGCGTCGTGTTCCACTGCTTCTCCGGCGACGCCGATTTCGCGCGGCTGGTGGCCGAGCGCGGCTGGTACCTCTCCTTTGCGGGCACCGTCACCTTCAAGAACGCGCAGAACCTGCGCGACGCGCTCGAGGTGATCCCGCGGTCCCGCATCCTCATCGAGACGGATGCCCCGTACCTCACGCCCACCCCGTTCCGCGGGCGCCCGAACGCGCCGTACCTCATCCCGCACACCTTGCGGGCGATGGCGGCGCACCTCGGCACGGATGCCTCGATGCTGGCCGCGCAGATCTCCTCCAACACGGAGGCGGTGTACGGGCACTGGGACGACGAGCCCGTCGAGTCCCCCCGCGGCCCGTTCGCTCCTGAGGTCGCCGACGAGCGCCGCGCGGAGCGTCACGCATGAGCCGCTGCGCGTCCGCTGCACTCCCATCTCACGGACTCGCGCAACCCATCTCAAGGAGCCTCGGCGCCCGATCCGCCTCATCCGTCGACTCCCGCCACACCCGTCACACCCACTCCTTGAGATGGGATGCTGCACTCCTTGAGATGGGATGCGCGGGCCGCGGAGGCAGCAGCTGCGGCGGCGCCGCCGCGGGCCGCGGAGGATCCGCGTGAGCGCGCTCCTCGGGCCCGCCGAGATCCGCGACCTCGCCGACGGCCTCGGCCTGCAGCCCACCAAGAAGCTCGGCCAGAACTTCGTGGTCGACGGCAACACGGTGCGCAAGATCGTGCGCGCGGGCCGCGTCGAGGCGGGCGACCACGTGCTCGAGGTCGGGCCCGGGCTCGGCTCGCTCACCCTCGGGCTGCTCGAAACCGGCGCCCGCGTCACGGCGATCGAGATCGACAGGCGGCTCGCCGAGCAGTTGCCGCTCACCGTCGAGGCGATGCGGCCCGGCGCGCCGCTCGCTGTCATCACCGCCGATGCGCTGCGGGTCGACGAGGTTCCCGGCGAGCCGACGCGTCTCGTCGCCAACCTCCCCTACAACGTCTCGGTTCCCGTGCTGCTGCACCTGCTGCACGCCGTGCCGAGCCTCGAGTCGGCGCTCGTCATGGTGCAGGCCGAGGTGGGTCACCGCCTCGCCGCCGCCCCCGGCTCCCGCGTCTACGGCTCTCCCAGCGTGAAGGCCTCCTGGTACGGCGAGTGGTCGATCGCGGGCACCGTCAGCCGCCAGGTGTTCTGGCCGGTGCCGAACGTCGACTCGGTGCTCGTGGGCTTCCGTCGTGGCGAGCTTCCGGGCACGGATGCCGAACGCGCCGCCACCTTCGCCCTCGTCGATGCCGCGTTCGGGCAGCGGCGCAAGATGCTGAGGCAGTCGCTCGCCGACGTGCTCGGCGGTTCGCAGGCGGCGTCCGCGCTCCTGGCGGGCGCCGACGTGGATCCGACGGCGCGCGGCGAGCAGCTCACGGTGCGGGACTTCCTGCGGATCGCGCGAGCCCACGGGGAGAACGCGGCGTCCACCCTCCCCTAGGGTGGAGCAATGACCACCTCCGGGCGCGCATCGGTGCACGTCAAGGCGCCGGGGAAGATCAACGTCTTCCTCAAGGTGGGCACGCTCGACGACAGCGGGTATCACGACGTCGCGATCGCCTACCAGGCGGTGTCGCTGTACGAGTACGTGCGCGTCTCGGACGCCCCCGACTTCTCGATCGAGGTCACCGGATCGGTGGAGCTCTCGCGGGTGCCGCTCGACGGGTCCAACATCGCCATCAAGGCGGCCCGGCTGCTCGCCGCGCGCACCGGCTTCGGCGGGGGCGCCCGCATCGAGATCGAGAAGCACGTGCCGGTGACGGGCGGGATGGGGGGCGGATCGGCGGATGCCGCGGCCACCCTGCTCGCCTGCGACACCCTGTGGGGCACCGAGCTGCCGCGCGACGAACTGCTCGAGCTCGCCCGCAAGCTGGGCGCCGACGTGCCGTTCGCCCTCACCGGCGGAACCGCGATCGGCACCGGTCGCGGCGACGAGCTCTCGCCCGCCCTCGCCCAGGGCACCTTCCACTGGGTGCTCGCGCTCGCCGACTTCGGGCTGTCGACGCCCGCCGTGTACCGCGAGCTCGACGAGCATCGCACGCGGCACGCCCAGGACATCTACCCCGCCGATCCGCGCCCCACGGTCGAGACGAATGTGCTGCAGGCGCTGCGCGCGGGCGACCCGCACATGCTCGCCGATGCCATGCACAACGACCTGCAGGCGCCGGCGCTGCACCTCGAGCCCTCCCTCGCCGACGTGCTCGAGCTCGGCGAGCAGAACGGGGCGCTCGCCGGCATCGTCTCGGGCTCGGGCCCGACGGTCGCCTTCCTCACCGCGGATGTGGATTCCGCGCTCGAGCTGCAGGTGGCGCTCTCGGCCGCCCGGCTCACGGTCGTGCGGGCGACCGGTCCGGTGCACGGGGCGCGCGTCATCACCGACTGAGGGCGCCGCTACCGCTTGTTCACCTGGGCGAGGGTGCCCGTGCATCCCCCGGGGCGATGTGGTTCAGACGCAGCCTTTTGACTCGCATCGCCTCGTCACCCCCGGCGGGGAGCCACCACCCGAGCAATCCGAGGCCGCTGAGCGATGTCGACCGGTGCCCGGTTCCAGTTCATCCGCATCGATTCGAACGATCAGGTGCGGATGGCGTCCTGGATCCACCACATCTCGCGCCTGACGGGCGCGCCTGCCTCCGCAGCCGCAGACTCCGCCGACCCCGTGTTCATCTGGCAGCTCTCGGCGGGCAACCACCGCGTCCTCGCCCGCAGCGCCGCCGGCTTCGCGAGCGTCGACGCCACCCGACGGGGCATCCAGTCGCTGCTCGCCGCACGGGACACGCTCGTGCCGCGCATGGTGCGGCTGGAGGCGAGCCGCGGCTACGGCTGGGTGCTGCTCGGCGAGGGCGCGCCGGTCGCGACCTGCGCACGCTGGTATGCGATGGAGCGCGACCGGCGCGAGTCGCTGCGTTCCGCGCGTGAGGCGATCGAGCTTCTCGCGGCGGACCCGCATCATGCCGGCGACGCGCTCGTCGCCGCCGGGGGAGACCGCGAGTGAGCGCCCGGTCGTATCTCGTGGAGAAGTCGGCGCCCGCGGTGCCGCTCACGCCGCGGACGCTCGCGCCGCGCCCCTCGCTGGCCGACTCCGTCTTCCGGCGCACGGCGTTCGCCGCCGGCGGCATCACGGTCGCCGTGATGCTCGCGGTCGGCGTGTTCCTCTCCCTCCGGGCGGCCGACGCGCTCGAGGTGGCGGGCCTCGGGTTCCTCACCGAGCAGCGCTGGTCGCCCGAGACGGGGGAGTTCGGCATCGCCGCGGTGCTGTTCGGCACCTTCACGATCGGCCTCGTCGCGCTCGCCACCGCGTTCCCGCTCGCGATCGGCACGGCGCTGCTGCTCTCCGAGGTCGTCCGCGGCCGGGTGCGCTCCCTCCTCGTCTCGCTCGTGGATCTCATGGCCGCCGTGCCGTCGATCGTCTTCGGGCTGTGGGGAGTGAAGGCCCTCGTGGATGTGCTCGGCATCGACACCGTGCCGTCGTTCCAGGAGAACGTGATCCCCGTCGTCCGGTGGATCTCCATCTACTTCTCGTGGATCCCGGTGTTCCGCGTCACCGCCGACGACGGCACCCCCCTCACCGGCGACAGCGACTTCACCTCCTCGGCGTTCATCGCGGGCATCGTCGTGGGCCTCATGATCGTGCCCACCATGACCTCGGTCATGCGCGAAGCCTTCTCCCAGGCGCCGGTGGGCGAGCGCGAGGGCGCCTTGGCCCTCGGCGCGACCCGGTGGGGCATGATCCGCACGGTCGTGCTGCCGTTCGGCCGCGGGGGCGTGATCGGCGGCACCATGCTGGGTCTCGGCCGCGCGCTCGGCGAGACGATCGCGGTGTACATGATCATCTCGCCGATCTTCACGATCAACTGGCAGGTGCTCAAGTCGGGCACCAACTCGGTGTCGGCGCTCATCGCCTTGCGTTACGGCGAGGCGAGCGACTTCGCCCTCTCGGCGCTCATGGCGGCCGGGCTCGTGCTCTTCCTCGTGACCCTCGTCATCAACTTCACGGCGTCGTCGATCGTCGCGCGGTCCCGCTCCGGGGCGCAGTCGGAGGGCTGAGGTGACGACGGTGACGCAGCGCACGATCGTGCCGGTGCCGACCGAGGAGGTCGGCGATCGCCGGCGGCTGCGCGGCGCCACCTTCGACGAGCGCTTCGATGTGCTCGGTGCCGCCGCAGCGGGCCTCGCCACCGCCTCGCTGCTGTTCGGCTGGATCACCCCCCTCACGGGCGTCATCGGCTGGATCGTGGTGTCCTACCTGGCGTTCCTCGGCTACTACGTGGTGCTCACGGCGCTCACCGGCGACCGGCAGACGATCGCGGATCGCGTCGTCACCGTGCTCCTCATCTCCGCGGGGGCTGTGCTCTTCGTCGCGCTCGTGTTCATCGTCCTGTACTCGCTGCTCGGCGGCACCAACGCCTTCTGGCATCTCAACTTCTTCACGACCGACATGCGGCTCGCGGGCCCCCTCGACCCGCTCACCGACGGCGGCATCCTGCACGCGATCGTCGGATCGCTCATCCAGATCGGGATCGCCTTGGCGATCACCGTGCCGCTCGGTATCGCGACGGCCGTGTTCCTCAACGAGGTCGGCGGGCGGTTCGCCCGTTTCGTGCGCACGATCGTCGACGCCATGACGGCGCTGCCCTCGATCGTCGCCGGCCTCTTCATCTACGCGGCCGTCATCCAGCTGATCACGCACCAGCGCTCGGGCTTCGCGGCGGCGATCGCGATCACGGTCATGATGCTGCCGATCGTGATCCGCGCCGCCGATGTCGTGCTGCGGCTCGTCCCCGGCAATCTGCGGGAGGCCTCCTATGCGCTCGGCGCGAGCCGCTGGCGCACGGTCTGGGGGGTCGTGCTGCCGACCTCGCGCTCGGGGCTCGTCACGGCCGTCATCCTGGGGACGGCGCGCGGGATCGGGGAGACCTCGCCCGTGCTGCTCACCTCGGGCATCACGGCCGAACTGTCGTTCAACCCCTTCTCGGGGCCGATGATCTCGCTCCCCTTGCAGGTCTTCGACTTCGTGAAGTCGCCCGAACCGAACATGGTGGCCCGCGGCTTCGGCACCGCGGCCGTGCTGCTGCTGCTCGTGCTCGTGCTCTTCGGCCTCGCCCGCGTGTTCGGTGGGCGGCCCGCCGGTCAGCTCTCGCCGCGCCAGCAGCGTCGCAGTCAACTCGTGTCGCAGCGCGACGCGCTCCGAATCGAACGCAAGCAGAAGGCAGAAACCTCGTGAGCCGCATCCTTCGGGCGCTCCTCGTCGTCGCGATCACCGCCGGCCTCGTCTCGGCGCCGACGCACGGCGCACAGGCCGCCAGTTACGTCCCCATCACCGGCACCGGATCCACCTGGTCGCAGAACGCGCTCGACCAGTGGCGCAAGAACGTGGCGGCGAACTACGGCATGACCGTCAACTACTCGGGCGTCGGCTCCTCCGCGGGCCGCCGGGACTTCATCGCGGGCACGGTCGACTTCGCGGTGAGCGAGATCCCCTTCCAGACGCAACCCGAGGACGGGTCCGCGCCCGAGATCCCGGCGATCGGCTTCGCCTACATGCCGATCGTCGCGGGCGGCACGGCGTTCATGTACAACCTCAAGATCAGCGGCAAGCGGGTGACGAACCTGCGGCTCTCGGGCGAGGTGATCACCAAGATCTTCACGGGCGCGATCACCAAGTGGAACGACCCGGCGATCGTCGCCGACAACCCGGCGCTCGCGATGCCCGATCGCACGATCCTGCCGGTGGTGCGCTCGGACGGTTCGGGCACGAGCGCGCAGTTCTCGCTGTGGATGTCGAAGCAGTTCCCGTCGCTGTGGAAGGCGGGGATGCGCTCGCAGTTCCCGACGCCGCCGGGCGGCAAGGCGCAGAACGGCTCGCTCGGTGTCGCCGGCTATGTGAGCCAGGACTACGGCGAGGGCGCCATCACCTACGTGGAGTACTCCTACGCGCTCAAGTCGGGCTTCCCGGTGGCGAAGGTGCTCAACAAGCAGGGCTACTACGTGGAGCCGACGGCGCCGTCGGTCGCGGTGGCGCTCATGAGCGCCACGATCAACTCCGACCTCACCCAGAACCTCGACGCCGTCTACAACTCGGCCGACAAGCGCGCGTACCCGCTCTCGAGCTACTCGTACATGATCATCCCCACCGAGGTCGGGGGCATCTTCACGGCCGAGAAGGGCGCCACGCTCGGCGCCTTCGCGCGCTACATGCTCTGCGAGGGCCAGCAGCAGGCGCCGGCGCTCGGGTACTCGCCGTTGCCGATGAACCTCGTGCAGGCGGGCTCCGACCAGATCAAGCGGATCCCGGGGGCCGGGTCCGCGGGCATCGACTTCGCCTCCTGCAACAACCCCACCTTTAAACCGGGCGACTCGCCCAACAACAACCGGCTCGCCTCCTCGGCGCCGCAGCCGGCCGAATGCGACAAGGTGGGCACGAGCCAGTGCTCGACCGGCACCGCGGGGGCGCCCCAGGACACCCCGGTGACGGGCGGGGGGACCGGCGGGTCCTCCAACGGCGGCGGCTCCGGCGGCTCCGGCGACGGCGGCGCCTCGGGCGCCGGCGGTGCCGGGGGAGACCCCCAGTTCGACGAGAACGGCAACCCGCTCGGCGCGAACAACGCGTCCGCGAACGGCGCCGCCTCCAAGCCCTTCACGGTCGAGGACCAGGGGATGGGGCCGACGCAATGGCTCATGGTCGCGGCCGGCGGACTGTTCTTCGCAGCGGTGCTGGTTCCGCCGTTCGTCTCGCGCCGCATGCGCGCGGCCGGGAGGAAGTAGCGGGCGACAACGTGACGGGGGGTGCGCGTTGCCCCTGCGTTCATCCTCCGGCCACCGGCGCTGAATTGGCTGGGGGCGTCACCCACCCCCCCCGCTTGGAGCAACGCCGCCGTGTCACCCGAGTCCTCCCGCCTGCGCGCCCGCACGACCGTGCGATCCGGCGTCGCCGGGGCGATCCTGGCGGTGCTCACGTGGAGCGCGCTCACGGTGGCGGGGGTCGTGACCCCTCCGAGCGAAGCCCGGGCCGCCGACGGCTCCGCGGTGACCGTGACCGCGCAGCAGCAGGATCCGGACTACCTGGAGGCGCCGTTCCCGAACCTCAGCGTGACCGTGTCGCAGACGCAGGACCTCGTGCAGCAGGGCATCGAGGTGAGCTGGTCGGGGGCGAGCGCCTCCGTGCCGCCCACCTCGTCGAGCGGCGGACGCAACTTCCTGCAGATCTTCCAGTGCTGGGGAGACGACCCGACGAACGCCCAACGCCCCGATCGCACGACCTGCCAGTACGGCGGGGTCGCGAGCTACGGGGCGACGCGGGACGCGACGCGCGTGTACGAGTACGAGGAGATCCCGGAGCAGGATCAGCCGTACTCGGCCCCCCGGGCGAGCGACTTCGAGGGCGCGTACACCTCGATCCCGTTCCGTGGACGGGACGGGGGCGTCGTCAGCTCCCTCACGACCGGCGCCGGCGGGGTGCGCACGCGCGACACCACGGTCGACGTCAACAACAACAAGTACTTCAACCTCAACTCCACCAACGAGGTCTCCTGGGCCGGGTCGGGCGTCGACGGCAAGGGCTCGATCTCGTTCGAGATCCAGACCACCATGCAGTCGCCCGGCCTCGGCTGCGGGGATGCGGTCGAGCTCGGCGGCGTGATCCAGGGCGCGTCCTGCTGGCTCGTGATCCTTCCGCGCGGGCGCGCCGACAACGGCTCGGCCGCCATCAACCAGTCGGGACTGTTCTGGGAGAGCTGGAAGCACGCCCTGGCGGTGCGGATCGGCTTCGCCCCCGTCGGCGCGCGCTGCCCGGTGGGCGCGGCGGAGCGGCAGCTCGCGGGCAGCGAGGTCGCCTCCCTCGCGGTGCAGTCCTGGCAGCCGGTCGTCTGCAAGGAGTCCGGCGGTGCGGTGTTCTCGCACCTGACGAGCGCGGAGTCCGACGCGCTGCTGTCCGCCGCGACGACGCGCAACGCGGCGCTCGCGCTCACGAGCTACCCCTCGGTGGACTCGGACGACCTCGTCTACGCGCCCGTCGCCCTGTCGGGGATCGCGATCAGCTTCGCCGTGGACCGGAATCCGAGCCCCTTCCTCGAGCTTCCGGACGGCTACGGCGCGGCGGCGCGACAACCGTTCGAGGAGCTGAAGCTCACCCCGCGTCTGCTCGCGAAGCTCCTGACGAACTCGTACTGGGGATCCCTCCCGCCGGAGCTGGATCGCTCCTACCTCGACCCCGACAATCCCGAGAACATCACCAAGGACAAGGAGTTCCTGGCGCTCAACTCGGCCGAGTGGGCGTACCAGGTGCTCGTCGCGCCGTCGGTGGCCGACGTGCTGATGCCGCAGGGGCGCTCCGATGCGGCGCGGGCCGTGTGGACGTACATCATGTCCGACCCGGAGGCCGCCGCCTTCATGGCGGGCCAACCGGACCCGAACGGGATGGTCGTCAACCCCTGGTACGCGACCGACGCGGCCAAGAACCCCACGGGGACCGCCTTCTCGGCGCCGCGCGACAACTTCCCCAAGGCCGACCCGGCCGAGGTGGTGCCGCCGCAGCGCGACCCGGTGAACGTCGTGACCTGGCGGCCGTACGTCAACGACCTCGACTCCTCCGCCTACTTCACGCTTCGCGGCGACGGCCAGACGCTCGGCGAGTGGGACCCGAACAGTTCACCCGCCAAGTACAACAAGGGCGGCAGGTCGCTGCCCGGATTCCAGCGCGTGCTCGGGATCACCGATGCCGCGGCGGCCCAGCGCTACGAGGTCCACGTGGCCGCGCTGCGCAACCCCGCCGGTCAGTTCGTGCAGCCGACGGAGGCCGCGATGCTCGCGGCGGCGGCGGTCATGCAGCCCGCGACGGCCGGCGGAGCCGTGCGCGAGTTCTCCGCGACATCACCGGCCGCGGTCGGTGCGGGATCCGCCTACCCGCTCACCGTCCCGGTCTACGCGGCCGCCGATCCGGCGCTCCTCGACAGCGACGTGCGGGCCGACTACGCGGAGTTCATCCGATTCGCGGCCACCGACGGCCAGACCGCGGGTGTCGCGCTGGGAGAGCTCCCCGCCGGCTACGCCCCGCTCCCCGCCGGCTGGGTCGACCAGGCGCGCGCCGCGGCGGACCAGCTCGAGACCGGGGTCTCGCCCTCGCCGTCGCCGTCGCCGAGCTCCGGAGACGTCCCGTTCCCCTCGGGAAGCGGATCGGGCGGCTCCTCGACGCCGGTCGACACCGAGCAGCCCGACGCCGAGGGAGACCCCGCGCCCGCCCTCAGCTCGGTGACGACCCCGGTCGACCCGGAGGCGGCGGTCGGCGGAGCACTCCCCGTCAGCCTGCTCGCCGGGCTCGGCGCCGCCCTCGTGAGCGGGATCCTCTCCCGTCGCAAGGCGATCAGACCTTGGGTCGCGCGATAGCGCTCGGCTCGAGCCGGACAGCGGTCCGGAACCACCCATCGAAAGGAACAGTAGTGAAGCTCAAGAAGATGGCTGCGGTCGGCGCAGCCTTCGGCATCGCTCTGGCCGGGGTCGCTGCGGCGTCTCCTGCTCAGGCAGACCCCGTGACCGACGGATACGTCATCGTCGGCTCCGACACTCTCCAGGACGCGGTCGGCGCCCTCGCGAACGGTTTCAACAACAGCTGGTCGAGCGGCGGCGTGCCGGTCACGAGCTTCGTGCGCACCTCGGGACTCGGCAAGGTCGTCGCCTCGTGGGACGCCTTCGCCCCCGGCATCACGGGCGGCATCGGCACCATCCAGACGAAGTCGACCGGCCCGGTCTTCCCCCGTCCGTCGGGCTCCGGCAACGGCAAGAACGCGCTCATCGCCTCCTACACCGGCAACCCGTGGAACGTCAGCTCGACCGCGCTGTACGTGAACGCGGGCCTCGCGGGCAGCTACGACATCGACGGCCAGATCGACGCCTCCCGCTCCTCGAGCGAGGGCACCGTGAACGGCGCAGGCACCTACTCCTACCTGCCGTTCGGTCAGGACGCCGTGTCGTACGCGTACAAGGCCGGCGCGGGCGTAAGCGCCGCGTCGATCAGCTACGTGTCGTCGCTCAGCTCGACCGCCCTCAACGCCATCTACACGAGCGCCAGCAACACCACCGTCCCCGGCCAGTCCGACGTCATCGTTCCCCGCCTGCCGCAGAGCGGTTCGGGCACGCGTGACTTCTGGCTCAAGGCCCTCAACGGCGGCACGGGCGCCATCACGCCCGGCGCGGCGTCGAACCCCACGGCCACGACCCTGGCCGAGAACAACGGCAACGTGCTGAACCCGGGTGCGGGCGAGATCTGGATCATCCCGTTCTCGGTGGCGAGCTACGTCGCGCAGGCCAACGGCGTGGCCCCCGCGAACACCACCGCGGGCATCACCCTCGGCAGCCCGGACGGAACCGCCCCCACGACGGGCGCCGCGCCGAGCCTCACCGGCAATAACGACCTCTACACGGGGACGTACGGCCGCACGACCTACATCATCGTCCCCTGGGCCCGCATCACCGCAGGCCAGCCCGGTTACGACGCGGGCCTCGCCGCCGCGCTGAACCCGTCGAGCTCGACGAGCCTCACCTACTGGGGCGCCTCGAACCAGGGCAACACCTCCAAGGCCGTGAAGCTCAAGTTCGGCTTCCAGCAGCCCGTCAACTCCGCCTACCGCTCGAACTGACCACCACCGAATCGAACCTGAAAGGCAATGAGCCCCATGAAGAAGAAGATCGCCATCGCGGCAGTCGCCGCGACCGCGCTTGCTCTGCTGACGCCCATGTCGGCGATGGCCGATGCGAACACCGCCCCCACGGTCGGTTCCGCGACGGGCCAGACCTCTGAGGCGTTCTGGATCCTGAACGCCGAGACCACCGAGCCGCTCCCCGTCGGGGGCAGCGTGCCGATGTCGCTCGACGTGTCGGGCAGCAACGCCGCCGGAGTCTCGCCGATCACCGCCCCCACGGGCGCGGCGAGCTTCAGCTTCATCTCGCCGCGTGGGCAGGAGCGCAACCAGAACGCCTGGAACGCCTACCTCACGCTCGGATCGGCCGCGGTCCTCGCCCTGCCCCCGATCACCCCGTCCGGCCTCACCTCGGCGGGCTTCGGCTCGCCGGCGGGCATCGGTGCGGTGTCGCTCGCGGGTGGTGACTACTCGCTGGGTCTCGCGTTCGTCGAGGCGGGCGAGGTGACCAAGGTGGAGTTCACCTACATCACCATCGTCCCCGGCAACATCGCCACCACGACCTACACCTACGCGCAGCCCGCGGTGGTCATCCCGGTCGCGCCGTCCGTCACCACCGACCCGACGAGCCAGTCGGCCGTGGCCGGCGACGACGTCACCTTCACCGCGGCGGCGACGGGCACCCCGACGCCGAGCGTGCAGTGGGAGTCGGCTCCGTCCGCATCCTCCACCTTCACGCCCATCTCGGGTGCGACCTCGGACACCCTCACGGTGAACGACGTCCAGCTGGCGAACACCGGCACGCAGTACCGCGCGGTGTACACCAACTCGGCCGGCACCGACACCTCGGCCGTGGCCGTGCTGACGGTGACCCCGGAGCCGGTCGTGAAGCCGGTCGACGGCGACGCGAACGAGCTCGCGAGCGTCACGCTCGGCGAGGGCGAGACGAGCCTCGTGCTCGAGGGTACCGGCATCCCGGCGGGCACCTACGGCGTGTGGGCGTGGTCGGTTCCGACCCAGCTGGCGAACGCCACGGTGAACGCGGACGGCGACGTGACCCCGATCGAGCTGTCGGGCCTCGACAACCCGGTCGGCGAGCACACCGTCGCCCTGGTCGACATCGCCACCAACGAGGTCGTCGCCTGGCTCCTGGTCACCCTGTCGAGCTCGACCTCGTCGGTCACCGACCTCTCGGTGGACGTGCTCACGAGCAACAAGTTCGCGCTCGAGGGGGTCGCCGCATCGGTCGACCTCGGCGACGCCGCACGTGGTGCGAGCACGAGCAACGTCCTCCCCGCCTTCACGGTGACGGATGACCGCGCGCTGCTCCCCGGTTGGGACCTCACCTCGGCCGTCGACGACTTCGTCAACGCCGCGGCGGGCAACGACACGATCGACAAGTCGGCTCTCTCCATCGAGGCGCGCAAGGTGGGGGCTGCCGTCGACGGCATCACCGCCAAGGGCCTCTTCGTGGCCGGCACCAGCAACCTGTTCGCCGAGGGCCTCGCCAACTCGTCGACGCCCTCCACCGGCACCCAGTTCGACGCGAACCTGACCTTCCTGGTTCCGGCGGACGCCAAGGCCGGCACCTACACCTCGAAGCTGACCCTCACCCTGACCTCGAAGTGACCCTTCGGGTCGAGTGACCGGCTCGACAAAGACAACTGAACAGACGGTGCGGGGGGTCGCGTGCGGCCCCCCGCACCGTCGCATGCGCGCGGCGCGGCCCGAACGGGGCCGGCGCAACCTCTCGTCCGCTCCGCGTTTACCTCGCATTCAGGCCCCCGCGTCCCCCGCGTCGTCGCGTCGTGCGGGAATTGCATGTGCTCACCCCCACGTCGTCCGCGCGCGCCATCCGGCGAGTCCTCGCCTCCCTCGCGCTGCTGGCCACCGCCCTGCTCGTGCTCGCCCCCGGGTCCGCGTACGCCGCCGACGGCGACGACGAGGCGGGTGTGTCGCTCCGCCCCGCCGAGCCCTCGGGCGCCTTCGACGGCCGCACCAACTTCCGCTACGCCGTCGACCCCGGGCAGACCGTGCAGGACTACGCCGCCGTCGTCAACACGGGGTCCGAACCCCAGGACTTCACCATCATCGGCACGGATGCCTTCAACGACGAGAACGGCGACTTCGCGCTCCTGCCCACCGACGACGCACCCGAACTCGTCGGACGCTGGATCAGCTTCGAGAACGGCGAGAACCGCATCACCGTGACCCTGCAGCCCGGCGAGGGCCGACTGATCCCGTTCACCCTCGCCCTGCCCGCCGACGCGACCCCCGGCGACCACGTCGGCGGCATCGTGGCGTCCGTGTTCACCGCCCAGGGGCAGGTGCAGGTGGACCGTCGCGTCGCGATCCGGCTGTACGCGCGGGTGTCGGGCGATCTGCAGCCCGCACTCACGATCAACTCGCTGAACGCCTCCTACAACGGCGACTGGTGGAACCTGCTCTCCGGAACCGTCACGGTCGAGTACACCGTCACCAACCCGGGCAACGTGGCGCTCGCCGCCAACGTGGAGGGCGGCGTCAAGACCTGGTTCGGCATCCCGGTGGCGAAGCAGACCAGCAGCGCGATCAAGGAGATCCTGCCCGGCAACTCCGCGTCGTACGCGTTCGAGCTGCCGCGCATCGCCCAGCTGCTCTACCTCAACCCCTACGTGAGCATCGTGCCCTTCGTCGACAGCGACGACGTGTCGAGCTACGTGCCGGCGGCCCCGACCTCGCGAGACACCGCGCTCTTCGTGGCGCCGTGGCTCGTGCTCATCGGCCTCGCCGTGGCGGGCCTTGTGGTCGCCCTCGTGCTGCGCCGTCGCCGCCGCGAGAACGCGCGGGCCATCGAGTGGATGGAGCAGACCGAGAAGCGCGTCCGCGAGGAGGCTCTCGCCGCGCCCGAGGGGATGCGGGAGAAGGAGACGAGCAGGGGTGCCTAGCGCGAGCATGCTCGGCGCCCTGGGCCTCCTCGGGCTCGTGGTGATCTCCTCGCTGCCGACCTTGCTCCTCGACCCGAGCGGTGACGACGGGTCGAGCAACCTCGGCGTCACGGTGATCGACCCCTCCGCGACCGCATCGCCGCAGCCGTCGCCCAACCCGTCCTCCGGTCCCTCCGGGCCGCGCGGCGGGGGCGGTGACGAACCCGCGCCGCGGCCCGCCGAGCCGGCGCCGGATGCGGAAGAGCCCGGCCCGTCCTGGGTCGTGCTGAGCGGTCTCGACAACACCGTACACGGGGAGGTCAACCCGCTCCGCGGCTGGGTGCACTCCGTCGTGAGCGTCGCCAACCGTTCCGAGACCGAGACGGTCAGCGGCACCCTCACCTTCCGGTTGCGTTCGACGCTCGGCCTGCAGCTCGGCCCCGCCCTCACGCGAGACGTCGACCGCATCGAACCGGGCGAGACGGTGCTGAGCGAGGTCGATCTGTACGGGGTCGGGCAGTGGCCGATGGTGCAGGTGTCGGTGACCTTCGAGCCGGACGACGCGGACGGCCAGGGCCCCATGACGCGCGAGGCGTGGGTGCTCACCCTGCCCTGGCTGCTGCTCGCCGGCCTGGTCCTCGCGGCCGCAGCGGCCGTCATCCTCTGGCTGCGGCGCCCGCAGCTCGTGCGTCCGCTTCGTGCGCGGAGCGCCACGTGACCGCGCCCGCGACCGTCGAGCGCGCCGCACGGCCCGCCGTCGTCCGCCCGCCGAAACGCCCGCCCATCCAGTACGTGCCGCTGTCGACCGGGCGCCGACTCGCGCAGGGCCTCTTCCAGATGGTCGCGGTCGTGCTCCTGGCGTTCGTCCTGGATGTCGGGGTCGTCAGCCACCTCCAGCACGCCGTCGCGCAGCAGCAGCTCTACAACACGCTCCGCGCGCAGCTCGCGGAAGGCGTGCTCCCGGTCAGCGAGGGGAACGTCGACGACATCCTGCTCGCCGACGGGGTGCCGGTCGCCTACCTCGAGATCCCCGAGATCGGGCTGCGCGAGGTGATCGTCGAGGGCTCCGATTCGGGCACCCTCATGAGCGGCCCCGGGCATCGCCGGGACACCGTGCTCCCGGGGCAGGAGGGCTTCAGCGTCATCCTCGGTCGCGCGGCGGCGTTCGGCGGTCCGTTCAGCCGGATCCAGGAACTGCCGCCGGGGAGCGAGTTCACCGTGGTGACCGGTCAGGGCGAGCAGACCTTCCGCACCATCGGCGTCCGCTACGCGGGCGACCCCACGCCGCCCGCCGTCCAGCCGGGCGAGTCCCGGCTCGTGCTCCAGACCGCGCGAGGGGTGTCGTTCCTGCCCTCGGGCGTCATGTACCTCGATGCCGAGCTCGTCGGCGATGCGCAGGCGCGCGGCGCCCGCCAGACCACGGTGGCGAGCCTCCCCGACGCCGACCTCGCCCTCGGCGTCGACACCTCGACGGTGTGGGCGCTCGTCTTCGCCCTGCAGTTCCTGATCGCCGTCGAGCTGGCGGCCGTGCTCACCCGCCCGCGGATCGGACCGCGCAAGGCGTGGATCGTGTTCGCGCCGCTCATCACCCTCGGTGGCCTCTGGGTCGCCACCCAACTCGTGCTCCTGCTCCCGAACCTGCTGTGAACGGATCGACCATGACCGACATCACCCGTACCGACGAGCCCGAAGAGGAAGAGGAGGAGGAACTCGTCCTCGACGAGGAGCGCGTGCTCGCCGCCCTCGAGCCGGTGGCCCCGCTCGAACCGCTCGCCGCCCCCGAGCCGGTGGCCCCCCTCGAGCCCGTCACGGCCGTCCTGCCGTCGCCCGACGCGGGCGCCCCGTTCTGGCGATCCGCCGTGACGCGCTCGCTCGCGGTCGTCGGACACCGTCGCAGCTACGGGCCCAAGCGCGCCGGCGCGACCACCGTGCTTCCGGTCGTCCCGGCAGCCGCGACACCGCCCCCGCCGCCGCCGCGCGAGCTCGCGACGCTCGAAGCGCGCGGCATCACCGCCTGGTTCGGCGACCACCAGGTGCTCGACCGCGTTTCGCTCACGATGCCGGCCGGCGTCATCACCTCGCTCATCGGGCCGTCCGGGTGCGGCAAGTCGACCTTCCTGCGCATCCTCAACCGCATGCACGAACTCGTGCCCTCGGCGTCTCTCGCGGGCGAGGTGCTGCTCGACGGCGACGACATCTACCGGGCCGACCGTCCGTTGACGGACGCCCGCAAGAGCATCGGCATGGTGTTCCAGAAGCCGAACCCGTTCCCCGCGATGTCGATCTACGACAACGTCATCGCCGGCCTCCGCCTCACCGGGATCAGCGCCGACCGCGACCGCAAGGACGAGCTCGTGCAGACCTCGTTGCAGCGCGCCGGTCTCTGGAACGAGGTGAAGGATCGCCTCCGCTCGCCGGGCGGCGGGCTCTCCGGCGGTCAGCAGCAGCGCCTGTGCATAGCGCGGTCGCTCGCCGTGATGCCGCGGGTGCTGCTCATGGACGAGCCGTGCTCCGCCCTCGACCCCACCTCGACGCGCGTGATCGAAGAGACGATGCTCGAGCTCGCGCACGAGGTGACGATCGTGATCGTCACCCACAACATGCAGCAGGCGCAGCGGGTGTCGACGCAGTGCGCGTTCTTCCTCGCCTCGCAGGGCACGCCCGGCGCGATCGTCGAGTACGGCGACACGGAGGCGATGTTCTCGGAGCCGATCGACGCGCGCACCTTCGACTATGTGAACGGCCGATTCGGGTAGCCCGCCCCGGGTGATCGCGGAGCGCCGCGAAGCGACTCCACCCGAGGTGATCGCGGAGCGCCGCGAAGCGACTCCACCCGAGGTGATCGAGGAGCGCCGCGAAGCGACGCGTCTCGAGATCACCGCCCCCGCTCGCGCGATATGATGATTTCATCATGCCGTTCAGTCACACCGAGCGCCCCCTCTACGAGGTGAAGGCGGGCCTGTTCAAGGGTCTCTCGCACCCGTTCCGCATCCGCCTGCTCGAGCTGCTCGCCGACGGGGAGGAGCACACCGTCGCCGAGCTGCAGGCGGCCACCGGCCTCGAAGCCTCGCACCTCTCCCAGCACCTCGCCGTGCTGCGCCGACACCGCCTGGTCGAGTCCGACCGCCGGGCCAGTCACGTGTACTACCGGCTCGCACATCCTGATGTCGCCGAGCTGCTCGCGGTGGCCCGGCGGCTGCTCGTGACGTTCGTCGCCGAGGACGGCGCGCGGCTTCGCGCGGTCGAGTTCCTCCCCGCGCTACCGTGATCACCCGCGCGCGATGAGGAGCGCTGCAGCGTTGGGCAGAATGAACCGCACGCTCGCCAGGGTCCGCGGCCTGCTGCCGGCGGCGGCCGACTACGCGTTGCTGCGGCGCAGCTGGCGCGGCGACCTGCTCGCGGGCGTCACGGTGGGCATCGTGGCGCTGCCGCTCGCCCTCGGTTTCGGCATCTCGTCCGGCGCGGGTGCCGAAGCCGGCATCGTCACGGCCATCGTCGCGGGCGTCGTGGCCGCGGTGTTCGGCGGATCGAACGTGCAGGTGTCGGGGCCCACCGGCGCGATGGTGGTCGTGCTCGCGCCCATCGTCGCGAGCCACGGCGTCGGCGCGGTCGCGCTCGTGAGCATCCTGGCGGGTGTCATCGTGCTCGTCGCGGGGGCGGCACGGCTGGGGCGCGCCGTCTCGTTCATCCCGTGGCCGGTCATCGAAGGCTTCACCCTCGGCATCGCGGTCATCATCTTCCTGCAGCAGGTGCCCTCGCTCACCGGACCCGCGCCGCACGGCGGATCCTCCACGAACGTCGTGATCGCCGCAGTGGCCTCCCTCCTGGCGGCGGATCCCGGCTACCTGCTCTGGGCGCTCGGCGCGGTCGCAGTCGTCGCGGCCTGCATGATCCTGCTCCCCAAGCTGCACCGAGCGATCCCCGGCTCGCTCGTCGGCATCGTGCTCGTGACCGTGCTCGCGGCGCTCGTGCCCAACCCGCTCGCCGAGATCGGCGCGCTGCCGCGCAGCCTCCCCGCGCCCACCTTCCCCGCCTTCGATCCCGGCACGCTCGGCGAGCTCGCGCTCCCCGCGCTCACCGTGGCGGCGCTCGCCGCCATCGAGTCGCTGCTGTCCGCGCGGGTGGCGGCATCGCTCGCCGACACGGGACCCTACGATCCGGATCGCGAACTCGTCGGCCAGGGTCTCGCCTCGGTCGCCGCGGGGCTGTTCGGAGGCATGCCCGCCACGGGCGCCATCGCCCGCACCGCGGTCAACGTGCGCTCGGGTGCCCGCACCCGGCTCGCTGCGGTCGTGCACGCGGCCGTCCTGCTGCTCGTGGTGCTCGTCGCCGCCCAACCGGTCGGGCTCATCCCGCTCGCGGCGCTCGCCGGGGTGCTCATGGTGACCGCCGTGCGGATGGTGCACCTCGCGACCGTGCGATCCATCGTGCGCTCGACCCGTGCCGACGCGCTCGCCTTCGTGATCACCGCGATCGTCACCATCTCGGTCGACCTCATCGTGGCGGTCGTGATCGGGATGCTCGTCGCCGGGGTGTTCGCCATCCGCAGCCTCTCGCGGGCGACCGGGGTGGCGCGCGAGCCGCTCCCCGGCGAGGCGGTGGCCGGCGATGAGCGCATCGCCATCATCCGCCTCGACGGGCCGCTGTTCTTCGCCGCCGCCGACCGGGTGTTCGACACGGTGACCGCCCTCGACGGCGTCTCGGTGGTGATCCTGCGGATGTCGCAGCTCGAGCTCGTCGACGCGACGGGCGCGCACGTGCTGAGCGAGATCGTGCGGCGGCTCGAGGCGCGCGGGGTGACGGTGCTCATCAAGGGGGTGCGGGAGGGGCACGTGGTGCTGTTCCGCACGGTCGGCGTGCTGGGCGCCCTCCGGCACCACAAGCACCTCTTCGCGGAGCTGCCCGCGGCGCTCGCGCACGCCCGCAGCCACATCGAGCGCGAGCGCGCCGCCTCAGCTGATTGAGGAGCGCCGCGCAGCGACGCGTCTCGACACCACCGTCACCGCTCGGGGCTCTCGCCCCACACCTTGCGGGTGATGGCCGACACGTCGCGGTCGAGGTGGTCGATCCGCACCTCGACGGTGTCGAATCGCGCGTTCATCTCGCGGTGGACCGCCTCGAACCGCGCGTTCATCTCGTCGCGCAACCCGTCGATCGCGGAGGTGGTCGACCGCATCAGCAGCGTCGTCATGAGCGTCATTCCGCCGAGCATGACGGCCGCGAAGACGCCGATGAGCGTCCAGATCTGCGGGTCGTTCACGGGCTGCATCCCCTCATTGTGCCGTCGTCGCGCCGATCCTGCCAGGCATCGACGGAGCCGCGTGCAGGATGGGCGCCGGGTGGGGAGCGTACCGTCGTCGGCCGATTGGGCGGGACCCGAGCACCTAGGCTCGACGGGTGGCACACCTGCTCGGCGCCGAGAGCATCTCGCTCTCGTACCCCACCAAAGACGTGTTCGACGACGTGACCGTCGGGCTCTCCGACGGTGACCGGATCGGCGTGGTGGGCCGCAACGGTGACGGCAAGTCGACTCTGCTGCGCATCCTCGCCGGCCGCACGACGCCCGACGCAGGCCGCGTGACGCGCCGCGGCGGGGTGACGGTCGGCATGCTCGACCAGTCGGACACCCTGCCCGAGGACGAGCGGGTGGGCCACGCGATCGTCGGCGACCGGGCCGAGCACGAGTGGGCGGGCGACGCGAAGGTGCGCGACGTCATCCGCGGCCTCGTGCGCGACATCCCCTGGGATGCCCGCATCGGCGAGCTCTCGGGCGGCCAGCGGCGCCGGGTGGCGCTCGCGGCGCTGCTCAGCCACGACTGGGACGTGCTGTTCCTCGACGAACCCACCAACCACCTCGACATCGAGGGGGTGGCCTGGCTCGCCGCGCACCTGAAGACCCGCTGGCCCGCCAACCAGGGCGCACTGGTCGCCGTCACCCACGACCGTTGGTTCCTCGACGAGGTGTCCACCGACACCTGGGAGGTGCACGACCGCATCATCGAGCCCTTCGAGGGCGGGTACGCCGCCTACATCCTGCAGCGCGTGGAGCGCGACCGGATGGCGGCGGCCACCGAGTCGAAACGGCAGAACCTGCTGCGCAAGGAGCTCGCCTGGCTGCGCCGCGGCGCCCCCGCCCGCACGAGCAAGCCGAAGTTCCGCATCGACGCCGCGAACGAGCTCATCTCCGACGTGCCGCCGG
Organism: Protaetiibacter larvae; assembly: GCF_008365275.1. Lineage (GTDB taxonomy): Bacteria > Actinomycetota > Actinomycetes > Actinomycetales > Microbacteriaceae > Homoserinibacter > Homoserinibacter larvae. Next base: position 1,149,795 of record NZ_CP043504.1, read on the forward strand.
TGCGCGACCGCGTCGCGCTCGAGAAGCTCGCGGTGTCGCGGCTCGGCAAGGACGTCGTCGACCTGCTGGATGTGTCGGTCGCCTTCCCGGACGGCGCGGGCGGCGAACGGCAGGTGCTGCGCGACATCGAGTGGCGCATCGCCCCGGGGGAGCGCACCGGCATCCTGGGGGTGAACGGCGCCGGCAAGTCGACGTTGCTGGGGCTCGTGGCGGGCACGGTGGCCCCCACCTCGGGGCGGGTGAAGCAGGGCAAGACGGTGAGGATCGCCGTGCTCGACCAGCGGCTGGCCGAGCTCGACGACATCGCCCAGGATCGGGTGGCCGAGGTGATCGGACGCCAGCGCGCGAGCTACCGGGTGGGCGGGGGAGCCGAGCTCACGCCCGGCCAGCTGCTCGAGCGGCTCGGCTTCACGAGCGCGCAGCTCTCGACCCCGGTGAAGGACCTCTCGGGCGGCCAGAAGCGGCGGCTGCAGCTGCTGCTCATCCTGCTCGACGAGCCGAACGTGCTCATCCTGGACGAGCCGACCAACGACCTCGACACCGACATGCTCGCGGCGATGGAGGACCTGCTCGACTCCTGGCCGGGGACGCTGCTCGTGGTCAGCCACGACCGCTACCTGCTCGAGCGGGTCACCGACCAGCAGTATGCGGTGCTCGACGGGCGGCTGCGGCACCTGCCGGGCGGCGTGGAGGAGTACCTGCGGTTGTCTACCGCCGAGTCGGCTGGTTTCGATACGCCGCCTCCGGCGGCTACTCAACCGGCGAGTGGCGCCCCCGGCCTCACCGGCGCGGAGCGCCGCACCGCCGAGAAGGAGCTCGCCGCGGTCGAGCGGCGGATGGCGAGGGTGGCCGACGCGATCACCGCGCAGCATGACGCCTTCGCGAGCGCCGACCCGTTCGACTACGCGGGGCTGCAGGCCCTGCAGCAGCAGCTCGCCGAGCTGGAGTCCGAGCAGCGGCACCTCGAGACCCGCTGGCTCGAGCTCAGCGAGCTTCTCGAGTAACCCGACCCCGCGGTCACACGCTCGCGAGGATCTCGCTCTCGAGCCGCTGGTAGGAGGCCTCCATGCCGGTGGTCATCCCGGTCGCGAGCACCATGTCGCGCTGCGCCACGTCGGGGAAGCTGATGATCAGCGTGAGCAGGGTGATGCCGCCGTCCTCGTCGAAGCTGAGGTCGTTGACGTTCGCCGGGAACGGTGCGCCCGTCATCCGCTCGGTCGTCACGATGCGGCGCTCGGGATCGATGACGAGGTTCTCGCCGTCGAAGCCGAACGGCTCCCCGACCGTGTCGCCGACCGGCGCCCAGGCGTTGCGGTACGAGCCACCCACGACGAAGTCGTTCTCGCAGGCGGTCATCTCCCAGCCGCCCGGCCCGAGCAGCCACTTCCTCATGAGCTCCGGCTCGGTGTGCGCCCGCCACAGCAGGTGGCGCGGCGCCTCGAACGCGCGCGTGATGCGCACATGTGTGTCGTCGAGCACCTCGGTGACGGTGCCCTTGCCGAGCGCGTATTCGCGCAGCTCGGCGAGCACGACATCGAGCTGCCCGAACGCCTCGCGCATTCCCTCGGCCTGACCCATGGCGAGCACCTGCTCGAGCGCCTCCAGGGTGGGGGATTCCGACACCGCGGTGAGGCGCGATCCGGTCGCGGTGCTCTCGAACAGCAGCGTCATCCGTCCGGACGGCACCGAGGTGTCGATCTCGCCTTCGGCGTCGGCGAAGGAGTCGAGCACGACGATGCGGTCGGGCTCCTCGATCTCGCTGAAGTCCCAGCGGCCATAGAACCGTTCGCCTTCGGGGCTCGTCATCCAGTAGTGCGCGATGCCGCCCGGGCGCAGCTCGTAGCGGTCGAAGGTCGCGGGATATCCGGGCGGACCCCAGAATCGCTCGAGCTTGCGGGGGTCGGCGAAGGCGCCCCAAAGGCGCTCGACCGGCACCGGGAAGTCGGCGACGACCGTCAGCGTGAGCGCTTCGGTGTCGGTGGTGACGGAGGTCACGGGCATCGGTTCTTCTCCTTCTTCGGGGCGGGCGCGGTCAGTCGTCGGCGGCGAGCAGCGCGTCGAGTCGGTCGATGCGGGAATGCCAGAGTTCGGTGTAGGCGTCGAGCAGGCGCCGCGCCCGCGCGATCGTCTCCGGATCGGCGCGCACGATCCGCGTGCGGCCTCTCGGCTCCTTGGTCACGAGTCCGGCTCCTTCCAGCACGGCGACGTGCTTCTGCACGGCGGCGAACGACATCGCGTAGGCGGCGGCGAGTTCGCTCACCGTCGCGTCGGAGGACGCGGTTCGGCGCAGGATGTCGCGGCGCGTCGCGTCGGCGAGCGCCTGGAAGATGCGGTCGACCTCCGCGTCGCTGAGCTCCATTCGTACAACCATTTGGTTGTACGTTACGACGCGACCGCGAGGATGTCAACGCCCCTCCGATCTGGGAGCGGCCCGAGCGAGAGCGGTTAGTCGAGAAAGTAGCTGCGCACCTTCTGCTCCGAGTCGAGAACCTCTCCCGCGGGCACGCCGACTGCCCGTGCGAGTTCAGCCGATCCGACGAGTGCGGCCTCCACATCAGGCGAGAAGGCACGCTCGAGAATCTCGAAGTAGTCGGCCAGACTCTCGTCGAGTCTGTCGATGAGTTCCTGGTATTCGGCGGCGAGTCGCTCGTCGAGCACCCGCTGCTCTTCGACGTAGCGCGCGATGAGTTCGGCCTCCCGCTGGGAGAGGGAGGCTGCGGCAGCCCGGTACATGACCATACCGACGCTGTTGCCGATCACCGCCCCAAGGACGGGGACGGGGATGAGAGCCTGCCCGATGAAGGAGGACAGGGCGCTCACGGCCGCTTCCAGAGAGACGAGTTCCGCGTTCTCAATGAACTCCAACTCGTCGATCTCGCCGCGTCGGAGCTTGTTCGCCTGCTCGGCGATACCGAAGGCGGCGGTGACGATCGCGCTCGCGACCGCAGCGGATGTGGCGGTGAAGTTCGTGAGCGTGTACACGCTGAGACCTCGGATCGCGCCCTTGGCGACTCCGAAGCCCGTCGCGTCGACGATGTCGGTCCAGTCGCTGCTGGTGAAATCTCGGAGCCTTGTGCCCTGGCGACGCTTCTCGACGATGGCCAGCACGAGGGTGGTGCCTCCCTCAACGGCTGCGGCCGCGAATGTGGCTTTCGCGCCCTCGGCGAGCCCCGGCCGGCTTCTGACGTAGGCGGCATCCCGGCGGGACTGGTCGCTGAAGCGGAGGGACTCCTTCTCAGCTTCAAGTGTCGAGCCGTAGACCCCCTTCTGTACCGCGTGGTAGTCCAGGTTTGAGGGTTCGAGCGATTCGATGCCTACTGATCCCTCCTCGAAGAAGGCCTGGACCCGCTCCCAGTCGTTGAACGAGGGGCCGTCACCGCTGCGCGTGAGCAGCTTGCTCGCTTCCGCGCGGGGCAGCGCATGCAGTCGCTGGATTGTCTCGAAGTGGTCGCTGGGGAGCTGGTATTTTCCGCCGTTCTTGACGAAGTCGGGGTACTTCGTGAGATGTTCAGCGATGGCACCGAGGCCGAGGCGGCCACCGGCCTGGACGAACTTCTGCTGGATATCCACACCGCCGCGGATCAGGTCCACGGGTCCGTTGTCGTTCACCCATTGGTAGACGGCACCCTCGCCGATGATCTGGCTTCGGGCGTTTCCAACGCCCACCTCGGCCACCTCGGCGATGAAACCGTGCATCCCCTTCACGCCTCCACGGTTGGTGGCGATCACTTCGAGGTCGATCTTCCGGATCGCTTCATCGACGCTGGCAATGGCGTCCTTGAGATTCAGATCCTGGCGGTGAAGGGCGTTCAGCAGACCGTCGAGGCGCGCCTGGTTGAGATAATTCACCCAGGCTGCGACGGCCTGCTCCTGAGTGCTCTTCGCGAGCCTCAGGATGTCATTCATCGTCGTCGACCTGCTCGATGCGCTCGCTGAGCAGCAACGCGCACGCCTTCGCGTTGTTGACGAGCGCTGCGAGCTGGGACTGTTGCGGGGCGGACAACGCGACGAAGTCGGCACCGAAGAACTCGAGTGCCTTGCTGTAGCTCTCCAGGAGCAGCTCGCGGAGGGAGGTGCTGCGCTGGAGGAGGTCAGCGATTTGAGCATCCATGCCCTTGACGAGTGCGACGTTCTGCTTCACCGCGGTGAGTGCCTGCTCCCTCTCCTCGCGGTTGTCCATCTTCTTCTTGGCGAACAACGCGATCGACACGAGGAGGGTGGCTCCTGCGACCGTCCATCCGATCGGACCCGCGAGCGCGAGCAGCGCACCACCCGTCGCCACACCGCCGCCCCCCGCGGCAAGAGCCCCTCCTCCGAGCCAGGCCAGGGCCGCGCTCGATGCCGCCGCCCCAGAAAGCGTCGAGATCGCGGTGCCCGTTGATGCGACACCGAAGGTGGTCGCGGCCCACAGCGCCGCCGTTGGCGCCAAGCTCGCGACCGCCGCGCCAGCGGCGAACCCCGCGCCTGCCCCCGCGGCCGACTTTCTCGCAGCCGCGAGATCCATTCGGGCGAATTCTTCCGCCTCCAGGAATTGAGCCCTGTGGATGTCGATGTCCTCGAATTCGGCCTCGAACGACTTCGGAGTGTTGGCGATGCTGTTCACCAGCCGCTCGACGAGCTCGATGAGATCCGTCGATCGTTCGCGTTGCCGCAGAAGGGTGACCCCCTTGTCGTTCATGGCGGTGAACGCGGCGTTGTAGTCGATGATGGCGTCCTCGTACGGATCCGTCTTCTTCGCCGTCAGTTTCTCGATCGTTTCTTCGGCCGCATCCTTGAGATCCCCGACCTGCTCGACCGCCTGCGCGGAGGCGCTACGCGCAAACTTGCCGATGCTGTCGACGGCCTTGCCGAGGCCTTCCTTGGCCTTGTCGACCGCGGGCGACTCACTCATGCCATCTCCGAACTGTGTTGTTGCTCTCTCATGCGAGAGGCTATCGATCGCAGGCGACAACGGGCACTACTCGCGAGCGGGCCGAGCGCCCCAGAGATCTGGGATGGTGCCCGCCCCACCGCCCGCGCCACACTGGGTTCATGCTGAAGGACGTCGCCGCCGCCCGCGCGCGCGGGGACATCGACGTGCTCTCCCGCGCCGGGCTCGGGCTGGAGGACTTCCTCACCGAGGCCGTCGACTCGGTCCATCGCGCGGTGCCCTGGGTCGCCGCCTGCATCAGCACGCAGGATCCCGCCACCCACATCCTCACGAGCGCCCGCAAGTACGGGGCGCTCGAAGGGCGCAACGAGCACGACGGCCTCTGGGCCCGCCTCGAATACGGCGGCGACGATCCGACGAACTTCCTCTCCCTGTACGCCACGGGCCGCACGGCCGTCGCGATGCAGCTCGCGACCGATGGCGGCATCGAGCGCTCGGTGCGCATGGGGCAGCTCATGCGGCCGCACTACGACTTCTGGGACGAGACCCGGATGATCTTCGCCGACGGCGACACCTATTGGGGCACGATGTCGCTGTTCCGCGGCTCGGACGAAGCGGCGTTCGACCCGGTCGAGGTCGGCTGGTTGCAGTCCCTCGCGCCGCTGCTCGCCCGGGGCGTGCGGGCCGGTCTCGTCGCCGGAAGCGTCGCGGATGCCCGCAGCCCGTCGGCGGGGGTGAGTCTGACGATCGTCGACGGCTCGGACACCGTCACGCAGATCAGCCCGGGCGCCGAACGCCGTCTCGCCCAGCTGCTCACGGACGAGCGCAGCGCCCACCCGATGAGCATGATCGCCGCCCTCGCCGGCGCCGCACGGCGCTACGGGCGCGGCGAGCTTCCCACCCCGCCCCGCGTGCGGGTCCGCACCGCGGACGGCGAGTGGCTGCTGATCCAGGCGTCGCCGCTCTCCGGGGCGGATGCCGGGGCCGTCGCGATCATGATCGAGGACGCCGCACCGGTCGACGTCGCGGGGGTGCTGCTGGCCGCGCTCGAGCTCACCGACCGGGAGCGCGAGGTGCTGCGCCTCATCCTGCGCGGCGCCGACACCAAGACGATCGCCGCGGAGCTGTTCCTCTCGCCGTACACCGTGCAGGACCACTGCAAGGCGATCTTCGAGAAGGTCGGCGTCCGCTCGCGCCGCGAGCTCATCGCCCAGCTCATGCACCACCCGGGCGACGCCGTCCACGGCGACGACGCCCCCTCGTCGTAGCCCTCCGCGCCGGCACGGCCGCGGCATCCCAGAGTTCTGGGGTCGAGATCCCCCCGCCATCCGGGATGGTCCAGCATCGCGCCGCCCGCGAGACTCCCTGATGGCCACCCTTCCCCGCCCGCGCGTCGCGGGCCGAATCACCCAGGAGTCCTCATGTCCACCAGCCTGAACGCCCTCCACGCCGCGGATGCGCTCGCCGAGCGCCTCGGCGACCTCGTCCAGCTGCCCGGCGACCCCGCCTACGACGCGGGTCGCGCCGCCTGGAACAGCGCGATCGACCAGCGCCCGGCCGCCGTCGCGCGCCCGAGCAGCGCCGAGGAGGTCGCCCGCATCGTGCGGGTCGCCGCCGAGCTCGGTCTGCGCGTCGCGCCGCAGAGCACCGGTCACGCCGCCGGCGAGCTCGCCCGGCACGAGCTGTCCGACACCGTCCTCATCCGCCTCGATCGCCTCACGGGCGTCACCGTCGACCCGGATGCGCGCACCGCGCGGGTGCTCGGCGGCACCCTGTGGCAGGACGTCATCGCCCAGACCGCGCCGCACGGGCTGACGGCCGCGCACGGCAGCGCGGGCGATGTCGCCGTCGCCGGCTACGCGCTCTCGGGCGGGATGTCGTTCTACGGCCGCCGCCACGGGCTCGCGGTCAACGCGATCCGCTCCGTGCAGCTCGTCACCGCGTCGGGCGAGATCGTCACGGCGAGCCACGATGAGCACGCCGCCCTGTTCTGGGCCGTGCGCGGCGGCTCCGGTGCCTTCGGGGTCGTCACGGCGATCGAGCTCGAGCTGCTGCCGTACCCGGATGTGTTCGCCGGGGCCATGTTCTGGGATCTCGCCCGTGCCCGCGAGGTGGTCACGGCCTGGCGCGACTGGGCTCTCACCGCGCCCGAGTCGGTGACGACGACCCTGCGCATCATGCACCTGCCGCCGCTGCCCGAGCTGCCCCCGTTCCTGTCGGGGCGCTCGATCGTCGTGATCGACGGCGCGATCCTCGACGGCGACGAGCGGGCGGCCGCCGTCCTCGCTCCGCTGCGGAAGCTGGACCCGGAGGTGGACAGCTTCGCACGCATGCCCGCCGAGGGGCTGCTGAAGGTGCACATGGATCCCGACCACCCCTCACCGTCGGCGTCGGCGCATGTCGTGCTGGGCGAGTTGAGCGATCACGCGATCGAGCGCTTCGTGTCCGCGTGCGAGGCGAAGGGGCTGCTCATGATGGGTGAGCTGCGTCAGCTCGGAGGCGCCTTCGGCGTCTCCCCGGCGCTGCCCGGCGCCGTCTCGCGGCTGGAGGGCGCCTTCGCTCTGTACGCGCTTGGCGCCGTCCCCGCGCCCGAACTGCTCGTGCCAGCGACGGCCGCGGCTCGCGGCGTCGTGGACGCCGTGGCGCCGTGGCGCACCGGCTCGGTCGCGCTGACGATGTCGGACGGCAACGGCGATGGACGCGAGGCGAAGTTCGGTGCGAGCGCCGAGCGTCTGGCGAACGAGGCTCGGCGCTTCGACCCGGCCGGGGTGTTCGTCGCGGCACACGCCGTGCGGGGCTGAGGGCGTCGGGCATGCCGGGGAGCATGCCCGTTCCCTCGAGCACGCCGGACGTTCGCCAACGGGAGCAACGGGGTCCGCCTGCCGGGCCGGACGGCGCTCGCGGTAGCATGGGTCGATCGGCGAGAGCCAACTGTCAAGAGTTTGTTGTCAACAATCGGAGAACGATGGGCATTTCGGATTTCGCGCCTCCTCTGGCGTCATCCCCTGCGCTCTCGAAGAACGTGGTGGACATCCTTCGCGAGATGATCACCAACGGCACCTTCGGCGCGGGCGAGCACCTCAAGGAGGCCGAGATCGCGCTGTCGCTCGGGGTCAGTCGCGGCCCGGTCCGCGAGGCGCTCGCCGAATTGGCCAACGAGGGGCACATCGAGCTCCGCCGGCATCGCGGTGCATTCGTCGCCGAACTCACGCGCCGCGACGTGCACGAGGTGTACAGCCTGCGCCTCGCGCTCGAGCGGCTCGCCATGGAGCGCGCCGCGACCCACATGACGCCCGAGATGCTCGCGCGCTTCGACTCGACCCTCGAGCTCATGAAGCACGTGCCGGGCGACTACACGCCCGAGCAGGCGGTCGAGCTGAGCCTCGCCTTCCACGATCTCGTCTACGAGGCGGCGGATCACCAGCGCCTCTGGCGCGCCTGGATGTCGATCCGCAGCCACGTCGCGCTGTTCCTGCGTTCGCGCAACGCGCACCACCACGACTTCCTGGATGTGGGCTACCCGGAGCACAAGGTGCTGCGCGATGTGCTCGCGGCGGGGAATGCCGACCAGGCCGTCCGCCTCGTGGAGGAGCACATCCAGCGCCCCTACGCGTTCCTGCTCGAGGACCTTCCGGAGGACGGCTCGGAGGTCTGAGGCCCCCCACGGGGGATGAGTTCGTCGTCTCGTGCAGATTGTCAACAATAAACGCTTGACAGTTTTCAACCGCGGTGATGTGATGGTCGAGACCCACCGCCGATGACGACGAATGAGCGCTCTTCGGCCCGACCCGAGAGCGATCCCCGTGAGCAGTTACCGCATCGTCACCATCCCCGGTGACGGCATCGGCCCCGAAGTCACCGCCTCCGCCCTCGAGGTGGTCGAGGCGGCAGCGCGGGCGCACGGCGGGCTCACCCTCGAGGTCGAACAGCTCGACGCGAGCGCCGAACGCTGGAAGCGCACCGGCGTCGCGCTGCCGGATGAGGCGCTCGCCGCCGCGGCGGAAGCCGACGCCATCCTCATGGGCGCAGTCGGCCTGCCCGACGCGCGCCACCCCGACGGGCGCGAGGTCAACGGCGACGTCATCCTGCGCCTGCGGTTCGAGCTCGACCTCTACGGCGGCATCCGCCCGGTGCGCTCCTTCCCGAACGTCGCCACGGCGCTGCGCTCCGACGAGCCCATCGACTACGTGATCGTGCGGGAGAACGTCGAAGGCCTGCTCGCCTCGAGCGTCACCCGCATCCGCGACGAGGTCGCCATCGACAACCTCGTCATCACCGCGACCGGCACCACCAAGGTGAGCGAGCTGGCGTTCCGGCTCGCCGAGCGCCGCGCCGGCAAGCGCCGCGTCGCCTGCGTCGACAAGTCGAACGCCGTCGCCGCCTACGCCTTCTTCCGCGAGGTGTTCGACCAGGTGGCCGCCCGCCACCCCGACATCACCCCCGACCACATCTACGTCGACGCGATGACCGCCTACCAGGTGCTCGACCCGCAGCGCTTCGACGTGGTCGTCACCGAGAACATGTTCGGCGACATCCTCTCCGACCTCGGCCCCGCCACCGTCGGCGGCCTCGGGCTCGCCGCCTCGGGCGACGTCGGCGACGCGCACGGCATGTTCCAGCCGAGCCACGGTTCCGCCCCCGACATCGCCGGGCGCGGCATCGCCAACCCCACCGCGACCATCCTCTCGGCCGCCATGATGCTCGACTGGCTCGGCCGTCAGCACGACGACGCGGATGCCGTGGAGCTCGGCCGGGTGATCGACGACGCGGTCGTGCGCGTGCTCGCCGCGGGCCAGGTGCGCACCCCCGACCTGCGCGGCACCGCGACGAGCGCCGAGTTCACCGCCGCCGTGATCGGAGCCCTCGCGTGAGCGCCGCCGAGGCCCGCATCGCCCGGCGCGTCGACCACGTGGGCATCGTGGTCCGCGACGCGCAGGCCGCGATCGACTGGTACGCCGACTCCTTCGGCTTCGTCGTCGACAGCGACGAGCTCATCCACGGCGACGCGCACAACGTGCGCCTCGTCTTCCTCGTGCCGGGCGCGGACGCCGCCCCCGGCGCCACCGCCCTGCAACTGCTCGCGCCGTTCGCCGACGGCCCCATCGGCCGCTACCTCGCCGAGCACGGCGAAGGCCTGCACCATGTGTGCTTCGCCGTCGACGACGTCGCCGCGACCACCCGCGCCCTCGGCGACGAGAGCACCCAGCCGTTCGTCGGCGGGAAGGGGCGCCTGTGCTCCTTCCCGAGCGGCGTTCCGTCCGATGTCCGCCTCGAGCTGGTCCAGGAGGAGCCCGCATGAGCACGACGACACCCATCGCACCACCCAAGGAAGAGGAATACATGTCCCCACGACCGAGCGGGCCTCTCGCCCAGGTCAAAGCTCTCACCTTCGACGTCTTCGGCACCGTCGTCGACTTCCGCAGCAGCATCATCGCCGAAGGCCGCCGGCTCTCGGCGCTGCACGGCGACGCGCCGGTCGACTGGCCGGCCTTCGCCGACCAGTGGCGCGCCGAATACCGTCCCGCGATGGATCGCGTGACGGCCGGCAGCGAGACCTGGATCAACGTCGACAACATCTATCGCCGCGCGCTCGACATGCTCATCGAGAAGTTCGGCATCGACTGGCTGAGCGAGGAGGAGCTCGCCGAGTTCAACCTCATCTGGCACCGCCTGGAGCCGTGGGGCGACTCGGTGCTGGGCCTGGAGCGGCTGCGCAAGCGCTTCATCCTGGCGACGCTGTCGAACGGCAACGTGCGCCTGCTCGTGGACCTCGCGCGCCACGCGAAGCTCCCCTGGGACATGGTGCTCAGCTCCGAGCTGGTGCGCGCCTACAAGCCGGACCGCCGGATGTACCAGTCGGCCGTCGACTACCTGTCGCTCGAGCCGCAGGAGATCATGATGGTCGCCGCGCACCAGTACGACCTGCGCGCCGCCGCGGAGCTCGGCTTCCGCACCGCGTTCGTCATGCGCCCGCTCGAGCACGGCCCCGAGTTCCAGGTCGATCTCACGATCGACGACGACTTCGACGTGGTCGCCAACGACATGGTCGACCTCGCTCGGCAGTTGGGTCTGTAAAGGCCTGTCACCAACCCCCACCAAGAGGCATTCCAAAGGAGGATTCGCCAACATGTTCACCAGAACCCATCGGACGCGGGTCGGCGTCGTCGCCGGCATCGCGCTCGCGGCACTCGCGCTCACCGGATGTCAGGCCAAGCCGGCCGACGCCGGTGCAGCGGACGCCGACTTCCCCTCGCAGCCGTTCACCATCACGGTCCCCTCGGGTCCGGGCGGCGGCCTCGACCAGCTCGGACGCTCGGTGCAGCTCGCGCTCACCGAGTCGGGTCTCGTGTCGGGCAACATCCAGGTGTTCAACAACCCGGGCGCCGGCTCGATGCTCGGCCTCAACCAGTTCGTCCGCGAGGAGGAGGGCGAGCAGTACCAGCTGCTCGCGGTCAGCGCGGTGCTGCTCGGCGCCGAGAAGACCTCCGACATCAAGGTCACGGTCGAGGGCGACACCACGCCGATCGCGGCGCTCGCCTCCGAGTACCTGACGATCGTCACCCGCCCCGACTCGGGCATCAAGGATCTGAAGGGCCTCGTCGACAAGCTCAAGAAGGATCCGGGCAGCGTCAACATCGTCGGCTCGGTCGCCGGAAGCCTCGAGCAGGTGCTCATCGGTCTGCTCGCGCAGTCGCAGGACATCGACCCGGCCGACATCAACTACGTGCCGTACGAGAACGCGAGCGAGCAGGTCACGGCGCTCCTCTCGGGCGACGCGGATGTCTCCGTCATGGGCATCTCGGAGATCCTCTCGCAGCTGCAGGACGGCTCGGCGATTCCGCTCGTCGTCTCCAGCCCCGAGCGGCTCGACGGGGTCGACGCCCCCACCTTCGAGGAGGCGGGCCTGCCGGCCGACCTCACGATGGCCAACTGGCGCGGCATCGTCGGCCCTCCGGGACTGTCCGACGCCCAGCGCGACCAGGTCGTCGACCTCATCGCGAAGATGCGCGAGACGGATCAGTGGAAGGAGATCCTCACGGCCAAGTCGTGGGCGGACACCTTCATCGGGGGCGCCGACTTCGACGCCTACCTGAAGTCGGAGTCCGACCGGATCGGCAACGCCATGAAGGGTCTCGGTCTGATCGATGGCTGATGTCCAGCCGACGGAGAACCCCGCCGACGCCGAGAGGCGTCGGCGGGGGATCCGCCGAGAGCTCGTCATCGTGGGCGTGGTTCTCGTCGCGTTCTCGGTGCTGATCGGCGTCATGTCGATCCAGCTCGCCGCGCGACGGAACTTCGAGCCCGACAGCTCGGGCATGTTCCCCCTCATCGTCGGCGCCGGTCTGCTGCTGTTCAGCATCCTCTTCCTCGTGCAGTCCATCCGTCCCCGCGACGAGGGCTACCTCGAGGAGCACATGGAGGGCGAGAAGCAGCGCACCCGGATGCGGGTCGTGGTCTGGGTCGTGCTGGTCCTCGTCGCCTACGCGGCGCTCGTGGCGCTGATCGGGTACACGATCGCGACCGCGGCACTGTTCGTCGGCGTCTCCCGCCTCCTGGGCGAGAAGCGCTGGTTCCTCAACGTCGGAGTCGGGGTGGCCATGGCGGCCGCCGTGTACTTCGGCTTCACCCTCCTGCTGGGGGTTCGACTCCCGGCCGGCTTCCTCGGATTCATCTGATACATGGACGACGCACTGCTGAACCTGTTCAACGGGTTCCTCACCATCCTGCAGCCGCAGTACCTGCTGTACGCGGCGCTGGGTGTTCTCCTCGGCACCTTCGTGGGTGTGCTCCCGGGAGTCGGCCCGCCGCTCACGATCGCGCTCCTGCTGCCGCTGACCTACTCGCTCGAACCCACCGGGGCCTTCCTCCTCTTCGGAGGCATCTACTTCGGCGCGCTCTACGGCGGATCGATCACCTCGATCCTCATGAACACGCCAGGGGAGTCCTCGGCGGTGGTCACCGCGATAGAAGGCCATGCGATGGCGAAATCCGGTCGAGCCGGGGTCGCCCTGTCGATCTCGATCATCGGAGCCGTCATCGCCGGCACCATCGCGACCCTCGGACTGACCTTCCTCAGCCCGGTGATCGCGGGGATCGCCACGAGCCTGCGGGCCACCGACTACTTCGCACTCATGATCTTCGCCTTCGCGAGCGTCACGGCGCTCGTCGGCAAGTCGATCGTGCGGGGCATGCTGAGCCTGTTCATCGGGCTCTGGGTGGGTCTCATCGGCATCGACTTCGTGTCGGGCGACTCGCGGTTCACCTTCGGGGTTCCGCAGCTCGCCGACGGCATCAACGAGGTGCTGATCGTGATCGGTCTGTTCGCGGTGGGCGAGGCCCTCTACGGTTCGGCGCGCGCGATGGCGGGCGGCGAGACGGTCGTTCCGCTCAACGGGCGGTTCTGGCCGAACCGGAGCGAGGTCAAGCGCGTCTGGAAGCCGTGGCTGCGCGGCTCGGGGCTCGGGTTCCTGTTCGGAGCCCTGCCCACGGGTGGTGCGGAGATCCCGACGTTCCTCAGCTACGGCATCGAGAAGCGTCTGTCGAAGCACAAGCACGAGTTCGGCAAGGGTGCCCCGGAGGGCATGGCCGGACCCGAGGCGGCGGCGAGCGCGTCCTTCTCGGGCGTGATGGTGCCGCTGCTGACGCTCGGCATCCCCACCTCGGCGACCGCGGCGATCCTGCTGTCGGCGTTCCAGATCTACAACATCCAGCCCGGACCCCGCCTGTTCGAGTCCAGCGGGACGATCGTGTGGCCGCTCATCGCGAGCTTCTACATCGGCAACATCATGTTGTTCCTGATCAACCTGCCGCTCATCCGGCTCTGGGTGAAGATCCTGAAGATCCCGACCCCGTTCCTGTTCGCCGGCATCCTCGTGTTCGCCACGCTCGGTGTCTACAGCATCAGCAACAGCTTCACCGACCTGATCGTCGTGTACATCATCGGCATCGTCGGTCTGCTGATGCGCAGGTACGACTTCCCCATCGCCCCCGCGATCCTCGGAGCGATTCTCGGCCCGCTGGTCGAGACGCAGTTCCGGCGTTCGCTGGAGCTCGGGGATGGCAACTTCCTGGTGTTCATCGACCGTCCGTTCAGCGCGATCGTGTTGGCGCTGGCCACCGCGGTCATCGTGCTGCCGATCGTGAGCCGTCGCTTCAGCAAGGCGAAGGATGCGGTCGAGGAGGGCGACATCTCCGGCCTCATCGAGGGCGGGGAGCACCAGGACGAGACGACGGATGCGTCCGAGTCGACCGCATCGGTCGGCGTGGGGGCTCCGGCGCGGCGCCGTTGGTGGCGCCGGAACTGACGAGTGATCCATGGCAATCATCCAAAGGAGGAAGTACATGCCAGCAACACGCACTCTCCGAAACCGCTCCATCCGTCGCAGCCTGATCGCGGGGCTCGCAGCCGTCTCGATGGGGGCAGGCCTCGCGGCCTGCGCCCCGTCGGGCGGCGGAGAAGAGGCGCCCTTCCCGTCCAAGCCGTTCACGATCGTGGTGCCGGCCGCCCCGGGCGGCGGCTACGACCAGATGGGTCGTGCCGTCCAGCAGGCCCTCACCAAGTCGGGGCTCGTCACGAGCAACATCACGGTGTTCAACAACCCGGGCGCCGGTGGCGTCCTGGGTCTCAACGAGTTCTCGCAGGACGCTCAGGGCGACCCGTTCCAGCTGCTCTCGATGGGTGTGGTGCTGCTGGGGGCCGAGAAGACCTCGGACCTCGACGTGCGGGTCGAGAACGACACGACGCCGATCGCCCGGCTCGGGTCGAGCTACCTCACGATCGTCGCGAAGGCGGACTCCGACATCCAGTCGCTCGGCGACCTGGCCGACAAGCTCAAGGCCGACCCGGGAAGCGTGAGCATCGCGGGCAGCGTCACGGGCAGCCTCGAGCAGATCCTCATGGGCCTGTTCGCGGAGTCGATCGGGTTGGACCCGAAGGCGATCAAGTACGTCGCCTACGAGAACGCGAGCGAGCAGACCACCGCGGTGCTCTCGGGCGACGCGGACGTCTCGGTGACGGGTCTGTCGGAGACGCAGGCGCAGATCGATGACGGCTCCATGCGGGCCCTCGTCGTGACGAGCCCGGAGCGCATCGACGGCGTCGACGCCCCCACCTTCGAGGAGGAGGGTTTCAGCGCGGACCTCGTCACGGCGAACTGGCGCGGTGTGGTGGCCGGCCCCGGCATCAGCGACGAGGATCGCGACAAGCTCGTCGACCTCATCACCCAGATGCAGGCGACGCCGGAGTGGAAGCAGCTGCTGACCCAGTACAACTGGTCGGACACCTTCCTCGCGGGCGATGAGTTCTCGGACTTCGTGACCTCCGAGTCGAAGCGCATCGGCGATGCGCTCACGGCTCTCGGGGTGACCGAAGGCTAGACGGCGCACACACGGGGCGGGCGGGGACGGCGGTCCTCGCCCGCTTTCGTGCGCCGGCCGCCTTCGTGCGTCGGCCGGTGTCGTCCACGTCGGTCGCGGCATGCGCCGTCGCTAGGCTCTCGACCGTGTCGGCGCCGATCTCGTCTCGCATCTCGGGTCTCGGCGTCCACCTGCCCGAACGCACCCGCACGACCGGCGAGACGGAGGCCGAGTTGCGCCGCCGGAACCCGCGGCAGCACCTGCCGACGGGCCTCATCCGCCGGATGACGGGCGTGGAGTCGGTGCACCTGCGCCCGGACGGGTGGGACGCCTCCGATCTGGCGGTGGCGGCCGCCCGCGTGGCGCTCGCCGAATCGCCCGGCGAGGTGGACCTCGTGCTGTTCGCGAGCGCGAGCCAGGACCTGGTCGAGCCCGCCACGAGCCACATCGTGGCCGCGAAGCTCGGCCTCAGCTCGCCCGTGATGGACGTCAAGAACGCCTGCAACTCGGTCGTCAACGCCCTGCAGGTGGCCGACGCGCTCATCCGAACCGGCCAGTACGGGCGGGTGCTCATCGCGAGCGGCGAGGCGCCGACCGTGGCGGTGCGCTGGGAGGTGGACTCGCACGAGCAGTTCATCCGCAGCTTCCCCGGCTACACGATGAGCGACGGCGGCGCCGCGCTCGTGCTGGAGGCCTCCGACGACGAGGGCGCCGGCATCCGTGCCACGCGCTTCCTCGCCGTGTCGAAGCATTGGGGGATCGGCACCCTGCCGGGCGGCGGCACCATGCGCCCGCACGACGTCGACGCCGGCTACTTCGACATGGACGGCCACGGCCTGCAGCGCGCCTTCCTCGAACTCGGGCCGGAGCCGGTGCTCGGCCTGCTGCGCGACCGCGGGCTCGTCTGGGAGGATTTCGACCTCGTGGCCATCCACCAGGTGGCGCTGCCCTACCTGCCGCCCGTCTTCGAGCGGCTGGGCGTGCCCGACGACCGCACCGTGGTGACGGTGCGCGACCACGGCAATCTCGCCTCGGCGACGCTGCCGCTGCAACTGCAGCTCGCGCGCGAGCGCGGGATGCTGCGCGAGGGGTCGCGGGCGCTGCTGATCGGTCTCGCGGGCGGCATCTCGCTCGGGCTCGCGGAGGTGATCTGGTGAGCGCACCGCTCGCGGTCGTCGTGCCGATGTTCCAGGAGGCTGCCGGGGTGACGGCCACGCTCGAGGCGCTCGCCGCGCAGCGCGACGCCGACTTCGAGGTGGTGTTCGTCGACAACGGCTCCACCGACGGATCCGGGGATGTCGTGCGGGCCTTCGCCGCCGAGCACGGCCTGCACCGCTGGCGGGTGATCGTGGAGCCGCAGAAGGGCACCGGTGCGGCCGCCGACACGGGGATGCGCGCCGCGATCGCGGCGGGCGCGGTGCTGCTCGCGCGCACGGATGCCGACTGCATCCCGCGGGACGACTGGACGGCGTCCATCCGCCGCGCCCTCACCCCGCGCGCGGAGGGCGGCCTCGGCTTCCGCCTGGTCGGCGGGGAGCTGCTGGCGCGCCGCGACGAGGGCCTCGGCTGGTGGCCGCGGGCGGTGCTGCGCGGCGCCGTGCATCTCGCGGAGGCCTTCGGCCGCATCCGTCCCGGCAACCGCGACCCCGGCTACCTCGGCCCCTACTTCATGGCCGCGGGCTGCAACGTGGGCATCACGGCCGAACTGTACGAGGCATGCGGTGGCTTCCCGCGCACCAGGATCGAGGACCTCCACGAGGATCGCGCCCTCGTGAACGCGGTGCGCCGCATCACGCGCGACTACGCCCGTCGCGGCGACATCGTCGTCTACGGCTCCAGCCGGCGGGTGCAGGCCTGGGGGCTGCGACGCACGCTGCTCTGGTACAAGGACCACGCCTACCGGCCCGAGGTGGTGGACATCCGGTGAGCCGTCGGGCGGCGGACGACACCGCGACGCGGCGCGACGCGGCGGTGGTGCGCGCGGCGCATCCGGTGGCGTTCCCGCTCGTCTCCGCCATCCCCGGCCCGGTGCGCCGGGTGCCGGGGCTCGGAGTGGTCGTGAAGGATGCCGCGCTGCTGCGCGGGGTGCTCATGGACGGGGAGCACTTCTCGAAGACCGGCAAGGGCGCCTCGAGCGAGCTGTGGACGCCCGTGCTCGGCCCGCGCGTGCTCGTCAACATGCACGGCCCGGAGCATCTGGCGCTGCGCCGCCAGCTGGCGCCGCTATTCGCGCCGAGCTTCGTCGACGGCTTCGTCGCCGAGAGCCTGGGTGCTCTCACCGCCTCGCTCGCGTCGGCACTCGCGGCAGGGGAGGAGGTCGACCTCGTCGCTCACGCCCGCCGCGCGGCGAGCCGGGTGGTCTCGCGACTTGTTGGCCTCGACGAGGGCGACTTCGACGACGCGAGCTTCGCCCGGATCTCCACGATCATCGGCACCGTCACCCTCGCCCGCCCGCGGTTGCGCCCGCGCCCGCTCGCCGAGGCGCGCGCCGTCTTCGCCGAGCTCAGCACGCACGCGGCCCGCGCCTACGCGGGCGACGAGTCGACCGTGCCGGGGCGGATGCGCGCGCTGGGCCTCGACGAGCGCGAGGCGATCGGCGCGGTCGGGGCCTTCGTGCTCGCGGGCACCGAGACGATCGTGTCGTACCTGCCACGGCTCGCGGCGCTGCTGATCGACTCCGGCTGGCTCGCCCGGGTCGCATCCGACCGCGCCCTCGCGGATGCGGCGATCGCCGAAGGCCTGCGCGTCACGACCCCGACCCCCGTGATGCTGCGCTCGAC
Organism: Protaetiibacter larvae; assembly: GCF_008365275.1. Classification (GTDB taxonomy): domain Bacteria; phylum Actinomycetota; class Actinomycetes; order Actinomycetales; family Microbacteriaceae; genus Homoserinibacter; species Homoserinibacter larvae. The sequence continues at coordinate 1,167,801 of NZ_CP043504.1, forward strand.
GCTCGCACCGACCACGATCGGCGAGGTGCCGGTGCGCGCGGGGGACCGCGTGATCCTCGGCACCTACTGGGCCGACACGGCGCTCGGCGCCTTCGACCCGGACGCACACCCGGCGGCCTCCCTCAAGCAGCTGTGGTTCGGGGCGGGCGTGCACTTCTGCATCGGCGCACCTCTCGCGATGGCGCAGATCCGGCAGACCTTCGAGGCATTGCTGGCACACCCGGGGCTGCGGATCATGCGCCGCCGGGCCGCGCGCGGGGTGCTCATCCCCGCCTACGCCGAGCTGGTGGTGCGCGCGTGACCGATCTCGTGGAGGCGGTGCTCGCCTCCGCCGACCGCACCCCGGACGCCCCCGCGCTGACGGCGCGCGGGCGCAGCTGGAGCTATCGCGAGCTGGCCCGCCGCATCCGTGCGGTGTCGGCAGGGTTGCGGGCGGAGGGCCTCGAACTCGGCGACCCCGTGCTGTTCTCGGTGCGGCCGGGCCCGGACGCCGTGGTGCTGGCGCTCGGCATCGTCGACGCGGGAGGGGTGGTGGTCTTCGCGGACCCGGGTGCCGGCGAGGCGCTGTTCCGCGCTCGCGCGGGGCTCGCCGACCCGCGCTGGGTGGCCGCCGAGTCGCTGCTGTATCTGGCCTCCTCGGGGCCGTTGCGCCCGCTCGCTCGGCGGCGTGGACTCGAACTGGCGCCCTACGCGACGCTCGTGGCGGATGCGCGGTACCTCCGGGCGGGGCCGTGGCTGCCGGGGGTGCCGCGCCGGGCGCTGTCGTTGGGGCGGCTCATGCGCGGGGGGCGGCGGAGAGCGGGGCAGCGGGGTGGGGACCAGCGGGGCGGCCCGACGGCCGGGACGGCCGTCGGCGCTGGGGTCGCGGCGGAGGCCAGAAATGGCCTCCGCTCTGAGCTCCACCGCGCACTCGAGCTCCACCGCGCACTCGTCGTGTTCACGAGCGGCACCACGGGCGCCCCCAAGGCCGTCGTGCACACGCGAGGCTCGCTCGGTGCGGGCCTCGCCGACTTCGCCGACGGCGTCGGCATCCGTCCCGGTCTGCGGGTGCTGAGCGACCAGCTCATGGTGGGCATCCCTGCGCTCATCGGCGGCGCCCACTGGACGATGCCCGACCAGGGCCTCGACCCCGGCGCCCGCCCCGAGGCGTACCTCGAGCACCTGGCCGACGCCGAGCTGCTGTTCGCCGCCCCGGCGGCCCTCGACACGATCCTCCGAGCCCTCGACGCACGCCCCGAGCTGACCCCCGCGCTCGAGACGATCGTGCTCGGCGGCGCCCCCGTGCTGCCGCCGCTGCTGCGCCGAGCCTTCGCGCGCTTCCCCGGGGTGCGCATCCGCGCGGTGTACGGGATGACCGAGATCCTGCCCGTGGCGATCGCCGACGGCGCGCGGAAGCTCGCCGCCGCGGGGAAGGAGGGCGACCGCGTGGGGCGGCTCGTGCCGAGCGTGACCGCCCGCATCGTCGACGACGAGCTGCTGCTCGCCGGGCCCGGCCTCGCGCTCGGCTACCTCGCCGAACTGCCCGAGCATCCGCTCGCCGAACTGCGCACCGGCGACCGGGCGACGATCGACGGCGACGAGCTCGTGTTGCGCGGCCGCGCGAAAGACATGTTCATCCGCGGCACCCAGAACGTCTACCCGGGCCTCTACGAGCCGATCATCGCGGGCCTGCCGGGGGTGCTCGACGCGGCGATGGCGGGCGTGCCGGATGCCATCGGCGACGACCGCATCGTGGTCGCCGTCGTGCCCGCCGCCGACCCGCCGACGAGCGCGACGAGCGCGCATCCGCTCGTCGCCGAGGTGGCGCGCCGGTTGCCCGGGCTCATCGACGCGGGCGTGCTGCCGGACGCCGTGGTCGCCCTCCCGGCGCTGCCGCGCTCCGGGCGCGCCCGCAAGCTCGACCGGGCCGCGCTCGCGGGGATCGTGGCGCCGTTCGTGGCCGGCGGGGGAGCGCGGGGCGGATGAGGATCGCGGTCACGGGGGCGAGCGGCTTCATCGGTGGCGCGGTCGCCTCGGCGCTCGCCCGGGAGCACCACGAGGTCGTCGGCTTCGGTCGCACGCCGCACGGCTGGGCGCATCCGCACGCCGGATACCGCGTGTGGGACATCGCAGCGGGCCCGCTCCGCGGCGATCGCGACTTCGAGGCGGTCGTGCACTGCGCGGCACTCGCCGACGACGCGGCCCCGCTCACGCAGGCGATGCGGGTGAACCGCACCGGCACCCGCCACGTCGTCGCGAGCTTCCCGGGCGCCCGCATCGTGCACCTGTCGACCGCCTCCGTGTACGACGCCTTCACCCCGACGGTTCTCGCCCGCGAGGATGCGGCGCCCGTGAACCGATTCCTGTCGAGCTACGCCGAGTCGAAGACCTTCGCCGAGTTCGAGGTGAGCGGGGCGGATGCGGTGATCCTGCGCCCGCACGCCGTCTACGGCCCCGGCGACACGACGCTGCTGCCGCGTGTGCTCGAGGCGGTGCGGGGCGGGCGGCTCGTGCTGCCGGAGGGGGCGCGCGTGCTCCACTCGCTCACCCGGATCGACCACCTCGTCGACGCCGTGCGGCTCGCGCTCCGGGCGCCGGCGGGCGTCTACAACATCGCCGACGCGGAGCCCGTGCTGCTCGCCGAACTGCTCAAGGAGTTCCTGCGCCGCCGCGGGGTGGCGGCGCGCATCCGCTCGCTGCCGTACCCGGTGGCGTTCGGTCTGGCGGGCGCCGCCGAGCGTCTCGCCCGCATCCGGGGCGGGCGCGCGCGGCTCACCCGCTACGCGGTCAGCCAGCTGGGGCTCGAGCGCACCCTCGAGCTGACGGCGGCGCGCGAGCGGCTCGGCTACCGCCCGGGCCCCACCTCGCTCCACGGGGCGGAGCGCTGGTGACCTCGGCCGACTGAGCCTGCCGCGCGGGTCGGCTAGGCTGGCGGGACGCGCTCGTCGAAGCGCCCGGCCACCCTGAAGGAGTCCACGACGTGGAGTTGCGCGATTACCTGCGTATCCTGCGCCGCAACTGGATCCTCATCATCGTCATCACGCTCGCGGGCGTGGCGGGCGGTGCCGCGTTCTCGCTGCTGCAGACCCCCAGCTACGAGGCCACGACGAAGGTGTTCGTCTCGGCCACCGGGGCGAGCTCGGTCTCGGAGCTCAACGCGGGCAACAGCTTCACCCAGCAGATCGTGCGCAGCTACGCCGAGGTGGTCACCACCGGGCTCGTGCTCGACCCGGTGATCTCCGAGCTGGGCCTCGACGACAGCGTGAAGGATCTGGCCGCCCGCGTCACCGCGACCGCCACCCTCAACACGGTGATCGTCGACATCACGGTCGCCGACCCCGACCCGGTGCAGGCGGCCAACATCGCCAACACGATCGCCGAGAACCTCATCGAGGCGGTGCCGGATCTCACCCCGCCGAACGCCGACGGCGTGGCCCCCGTGAAGATCACCGTCGCCCAGTCCGCCCTCGTGCCTGCCGACCCGGTGTCGCCGCGGGTGAGCCTCAACGTGGCGCTGGGGGCGCTCGTGGGTCTCGCGCTCGCGATCGGCATCGCCGTGCTGCGCAGCGTGCTCGACCAGCGCATCCGCGGTCAGCGCGACGTGGAGCTCATCACCGACCGGCCCATCCTGGGTGCGATCGCCTACGACCCGAAGGCGAAGGATCGCCCGCTCATCGTGCACGCCGACCCGCTCAGCCCGCGGGCCGAGTCGTTCCGGTCGTTGCGCACCAACCTGCAGTTCGTCGACATGGGCACCGAGCGCCGCAGCTTCGTGGTGACCTCGTCGATCGAGTCGGAGGGCAAGAGCACCACGACCGCGAACCTGGCGATCGCGTTGCGCGACTCGGGCATGAACGTGTGCGTGATCGAGGGCGACCTGCGGCGTCCGAAGCTCGTCGACTACCTGGGCCTCGAGGGCGCCGTCGGTCTCACCGATGTGCTCATCGGCCGCGCCGAGCTGTCGGACGCCCTGCAGCGCTGGGGTCGCAACAACCTGTTCGTACTGCCGGCCGGGCAGATCCCCCCGAACCCGAGCGAGCTGCTCGGCTCCGCCGCGATGGCGAAGCTGCTGCGCGAGCTCGAATCCCAGTTCCACCTCGTGCTGGTCGACGCGCCGCCGCTGCTGCCGGTGACCGACGGCGCGATCCTCTCCAGGCAGACCTCCGGCGCCATCGTCATCACGGCGGCCGGGCGCACCCAGCGCAACCAGCTCGAGGCGGCCCTCAAGTCGCTGGCGAGCGTCGATGCGAAGGTGCACGGCATCGTGCTGACCATGATGCCCACGAAGGGCCCGGACGCGTACGGCTACGGTGCGTACGGATACGGTTACGGCTACACCCAGGAAACGTCGGCTAAGAAGCGCTGAAGGGGAACTCCGCTTGTCCACGCGTTCTGAGATCCCGTTCACCGTGCTGGTGGTCTGCACCGGCAACATCTGCCGCTCGCCGCAGGCGGAGCGGCTGCTGCAGGCGGAGGTGCTGCGGCTCGGCTGGGCGGGCGATGTGCGGGTGTCGAGCGCGGGGGTGGCGGCGCTCGTCGGACAGCCGATGCCCGCGCAGGCGGCCGCGCAGACGATCGGCTACGGCGGCAACCCGACCGGGCATGCGGCGAAGCAGCTCGTGGAGCCGCTCATCGAGGAGGCCGACCTGGTGCTCACGATGGAGCGCGCCCACCGCGCCGCCGTGGTGCGCATGGTGCCGCGGGCGAACCGTTTCGCGTTCACATTGCCCGAGTTCGCGCGACTCGCCCTCGACCTGCGCGCCTCGGGGGAGGCCCCGCCGACGGACGCCGCCCTGCCGCTGTCGCAGCGGCTGCGGGCTCTCGTGCCGGAGGTGGCGGCGGGCCGCGGCCTCTCGCTGCCGGTGGAGGCGGAGCACGACGAGGTGGAGGACCCGTACGGCCGCTCCGACGAGGTGTACGCGCGTTCGGCGCGGCAGGTGGCATCCGCGGTGGCGACCGTCGTCGAGGTGTTGAGCGAGCTGTCCCGGCCGGATTCGCGCGGGTAGGCATCCGATGGCCGCGAAGCGCGCACGGAGGTCCCGTGGAGAGTTCAGCGGGCGGGTGGGTCTCGCGATCGCCGCGATCGTGGCGTTCCTCGCGGTGGATGCGGTGCTCGTGCTGGCGGCGATCAACGCCTCCCGCGGGGTCGAGTCGTCGACGGTCTACCTCGAGCCGAACATCCCGCCGCAGCCGTCGATCACGCCGACCCCCACCACCCCGCCCGTGGTGGGGCTGCCGGTGGGGCGGGTGCTGGCCGGTGCGGGGGAGTCGGCCGTGTGGCGGGCTTCGGCGGGCTCCTGCACGGGCGGCGTCGCGCCGGCGTTGCAGACCTCGTCCGATGCCGGCGCCACCTGGACGGATCGGTCGCTCGCCAGCTACGACGTGCGCCAGATCCTGGTGCTGTGGGTGCGGGACGTGAACTACGGCGAGGCGGTGGTGCGCATCGGCGACGACTGCCGCCTGGCCGGCATCCGCAGCTTCACGGGCGGCCGTTTCTGGGAGGAGTCGGAGGGCGCGCTCACCGACACGGTCGCCCTCGACCTGGACGCCCCCGGCGATGTGCTCGTCGACGGCGAGGCGGTGGCGGCGCCGTGCCCGGACGCCGTGCAGGCGGTGCCGGCCGCCGAGTCGGTGTTCGTGCTGTGCGGCGACGGCTCGCTGTTCGGCCGCGCGGACGGCGAGTGGACGCCGCAGGCGCCGCAGCCGGGCGCGGTCGCGCTCGTGGCGGAGGGCGCGGCGCCCGAGGTGGTCTTCTCGGGCCCGGAGGACTGCCCGCTGGCTCTCGGCCTCCGCGACGAGGTGGGCGAGCTCGCCCCGCGCGTCTGCGCCCCCACGGCGGCTGTGCCCGGCGCCACGGTGGCGGTCGCGATCGATGGCCGCACGGTCGTCTGGGCCGGCGACTTCTTCGGCGCCCTCTAGCTCCTGGGCTGATCGAGGAGCGCCGCGCAGCCGCGGAGAACGGACCAGCCACCGCGATCCGTCGGATTGAGCCTGTCGGATGCACCGACCCCGCTCAGCTCCAGTCGATCCCCGCCCGATCCAGCGAAGACAGCGCACCCGCAACCCACTCGTACTGCGCGCGCAACCCGCTCTCGAGGGCGGTCTTCGCCGTCCAGCCCAGCGCTTCCTCGACACGCGCGGTCGAGCCGCTCGTCCGTGAGACGTCGCCGGCTGCAGCCCCCATGCGCTCGACGCGCACCTCGCGTCCGGCGATTTCGGCGAGCGTCTCGAGCACCTCGTTCACCGACACCTGGCTGCCGCCGGCGATGTTGAACACGGATCCGGCGTCGTGCTGCACGGTGGCGGCGAGCATGTTGGCTTCGACGATGTCGTCGATGAAGGTGAAGTCCCGCACCTGCTCGCCGTTGCCGAACACCCGAATCGTGTCGCCGCGGGCCGCCGCCCGGGAGAAGCGGGTGAACGCCATGTCGGGCCGCTGCCGCGGTCCGTAGACGGTGAAGTACCGAAGCGAGGTCGTGGGTACGCCGAAGTTGCGGCCGTAGAGGGTGGTCAGGTTCTCGGCCGCCAGTTTCGTCACCCCGTACGGCGACACCGGCTGAGGACGATCCGTCTCGTGGGTGGGGTAGCTCTCGGCGTCGCCGTACACCGACGATGACGACGCGGCGACGAGCCGCGTGAGCCGGGGTGCGCTCCGTGCCGCCTCCAGCAGGGCCTGCGTGGCGACGATGTTCCGGGCCACGTAGGGAGCGAACCCGGCTCCCCATGAGCCGCGCACGCCCGGCTGACCGGCCTGGTGGAACACCACCTCGATGTCGCTGAGCAGCGCGGGCAGGTCGAGATCGTTCAGATCGGCCTCCACGAGCTCGAAGCGTTCGGATCGAAGCCGCGCCAGGTTGTCGCGCTTGAGCGCGGCCGCGTAGTACTCGGTGAGGTTGTCGACGCCCACGACGTCGTGCCCGTCGGCGAGCAGCCGCTCCGAGAGGGCGCTTCCGATGAACCCGGCAGCGCCGGTGACCAGTGCCTTCATGCTTACGGTCGCCCCATCCCGGAGTACTCCCACCCTGCCGCGCGCCAGGCGCCGGCATCCAGACAGTTGCGCCCGTCCACGACGACCCGCCCGCCGGCGAGCGCGGCCGCGTGCTCGGGCGTGAGCTCCCGGCGGTACTCGTCCCATTCGGTCACCACCAGCACCGCGTCCGCGCCCTGCAGCGCCGCGTCGAGTTCCTGCTCGTAGCGGAGCTGCGGATGCACACGCCGCGCGTTCTCGATGGCCGCCGGATCGGTGACCACCACATCGGCGCCGAGTCCGTGCAGGCGCACGGCGGCGTCGAGGGCGGGGGAGTCGCGGATGTCGTCGCTGTGCGGTTTGAAGGCGGCGCCGAGCACGGCGACGCGCTTGCCGTATACCGAGCCGCCGAGTCCTTCGACCACGAGCTGCACGGCGCGTTCGCGGCGCCGCAGGTTGATGGCGTCCACCTCCCGCAGGAAGGCCACCGATTCGCCGCGCCCGAGCTCTTCGGCGCGCGCCGAGAACGCCCGGATATCTTTCGGCAGGCATCCGCCGCCGAAGCCGATGCCGGCCCCCAGGAAGCGTCGCCCGATGCGAGCGTCGTGCCCGATGGCGTCGGCGAGCTGGGTCACGTCGGCGCCGGTCACTTCGGCGATCTCGGCCATGGCGTTGATGAACGAGATCTTGGTGGCGAGGAACGCGTTGGCCGCCACCTTGACGAGCTCGGCGGTGGCGTAGTCGGTGACGATGAACGGCGTCTCGTTGGCGATGGCCGTGTGGTACACCGCCCGCAGGATCGCGGCCGCCCGTTCCCCCTCGGCGCCGTCCGGCACGCCCGCCACCAGCCGGTCGGGTGCCACGGTGTCCTGCACCGCGAACCCTTCCCGCAGGAACTCCGGGTTCCATACGAGTGTCGCCCCCGTCGGCTCCACCACCTCCGCAAGCCGCGCCGCCGTCCCCACGGGGACGGTCGACTTCCCCGCCACGATGTCGCCGGGCGACAGGTGCGGCAGCAGCCCGTCGACCGCCGCATTCACGTATGTGAGGTCGGCCGCGTAGCCGTCTTTCTGCTGAGGCGTGCCCACCCCGATGAAGTGCACCTGCGCCCCCGCCGCGTCGGCCATCGAGGTGCTGAACCGCAGCCGTCCCGAGGCGATGCCGTCGCTCAGGATCTCTTGCAGCCCCGGCTCGAAGAACGGCGCCTCACCCTTCGACAGCGACTCGATCTTGCGCGCGTCGACGTCGATGCCGACCACGTCGTGCCCGATCGACGCCATAGCCGCCGCGTGGACGGCGCCTAGGTAGCCGCAACCGATGACGGAGAGTTTCACCGTGCCTCCTGGTGCTGAGGCTTTCATTCTTTCAGAGGCGAGGATGCTCATCGGACGCCGGTTCTGGTGCGAAAGGCTTCACGAGGTCGGCTAACGTTGACATGTCGTGCAAAGGTCGGAGGTTGTCGTGGGCGAGTCATCCGGCCCGCGGCGCACCACACCCCTCGCCGTCGGACGGGAGAACGGCACGTGGCCTAGGCGCGCGGTCACCTGGGGGCAGCGCTACGCGCGAGTGCTGGCGACCACCGACTTCCTGGTGATCGTGTGGGCTGTGCTCGGTGCACAGATCTTGCGCTTCGGGCTCTCGACCGACGAACAGGCGACCATCTCGCGCGACTTGGACCTGGGGTTGAGCTACACGCTCGTCTCGCTCGTGCTCATCCTGGGGTGGATGGCGGTGCTGAGTGCATTCGGCACCCGCGACGCGCGTGTTGCCGGCATCGGTTTCGCCGAGTACCGCTTGATCGTCGATGCGACGATTCGCTTGTTCGGCGTCGGCGCGATCTTCGTGTTCCTCTTCAAGATCGACATCGCGCGCAGCTACATCCTCATCGCGCTCCCCGCGGGTCTCACAGCTTTGCTGCTCACTCGGTGGATCTGGCGACAGTGGCTGCACTCTCAGCGCAGGAGGGGCGGCTTCAGCTATCGGGTGCTGCTCGTCGGCTCTCTCGCCTCGGTGGTGGCGATTGCGCGGGATCTCGCACGTTTCCCCGCCGCGGGATACGAGGTGGTGTCGGCGGTAGTGCCCGATGCGCCGAAGAGTGCCCGGCTTCCGGGAACGACGGTGCCGGTGACACACGATCTGGCCGAAATCCCGACGCTCATGGATGCGAAGGGCGCCGAGACCCTCATCATCACAAGCAGTGATCAACTGCCCCCGGGCAAGATCCGCGAGCTGAGCTGGGCGCTCGAGCCGGGCAGGCAGCACCTGGTGGTTGCGCCGAGCCTGACGGACGTCGGTGGACCGCGTATTCGTATGAGACCCGTAGTGGGCTTGCCGCTCATGCACGTGGAGACGCCTCGGTACGAGGGTTTGAAGCGCGTCACCAAGCGCGCCTTCGACTTGGCCGTCACCACGGTGTTGATCCTGCTGCTGTCGCCTCTATTGCTCGCCATTGCGCTGGTGGTGCGCTTCTCGTCGCACGGGCCCGTGCTGTTCAGGCAGCCGCGCGTAGGCCGCGCGGGCAAGCTGTTCCCGATGCTCAAGTTCCGCTCGATGGTGGTCGACGCGGAGGACCGCCTCTCTGAGCTCCAGGGCAACGACCGCGATGCCGGCAACGACGTGATGTTCAAGCTGAAGGACGATCCGCGGGTGACCCCGGTCGGAAAGTGGCTGCGTCGCTATTCGCTCGACGAGCTGCCGCAGCTGTTCAACGTGTTCGTCGGCCAGATGTCGATCGTCGGCCCCCGCCCGCCGCTTCCCCGCGAGGTGGAACTCTACGAGAGCCATGTGCACCGACGGTTCCTGGTGAAGCCGGGCATTACGGGACTCTGGCAGGTGAGCGGTCGCTCGTCCCTGTCGTGGGAAGATACCGTGCGGCTGGACCTCTACTACGTCGAGAACTGGTCGGTGACCGGGGATCTGATCATCCTGTGGCGGACGGCGAAGGCGGTGGTCGGGCGCGACGGCGCGTATTGACGCAGCCCGCCACCGGTGAGTCAGCTGGCATTTGGTGACAGACAAGGATGCGGCCGCCGTTCCGTCCGCGGTGATCTCGCGCTCGCCGCCAAGCGGCGCAGAAGCCCGCCGGATCAATGTCATGATTGAAACGACGCTCTCGGTGGCGGACTCAGGGCAATGCGCGTTGCGGTCTTAGCGGACGACGGGGTTCTCGCGGAGCGGATCGTCTGAGGGGAATCAATGTGAGCCGGTTGGAGTCGGTGGATGAATTGTCGTCTGGCAAGGTTCGACTCTGCATCGTTCTAGATCACGGAATGTCTGATGTTGCGTGGCGTGAGTTGTATGAGAACGATATGAGGCACGAGGAATCCCCTTGGAGATACGGGTTGGCGCGCGAGTGGTTCGAGGTCGATTTCTCGGTAGACCATCCTGAATCACGCATCGGACGCTTCTGCAGGAAGGCGCTGCGGCGGGTCGTCGGATTCGACCTCGTGCACGTCCTCAGGAATCGAGGGCTGATACGCAGTGCTCAGGTCGTGTGGGCTCACACCGAGCGGGAACACCTGGCAGTGGCCCTCCTCAAGTTGATCTCGCGGCCTCCGTTCCCGGTCATCATCGCGCAGTCCGTTTGGTTGTACGACGAATGGTCGTCGTACGGTCGGCTCCGCCGCGCGGCCTATCGGAAGCTGTTGTCTCAACTTGCGGCTGAGACACTGCATACGGACGAAGGTGTTGAGCGGGCACGGGCTATCGATGCGAGCAGGGTGGTTGTCCGCCTACCGTTTGGGTCTTCGTACTCGGCGAGCACCGAACGTGATGACCACGGCGGTCACGATACTGAACAACGGGGGGCGCGCTACGTGCTCAGCGTGGGGAACGACCGACATCGCGACTGGGCTACTTTGGTCACGGCAGCGCGGATGCTCCCTGCGACGGAATTCCGTGTGGCGTGTGATCCCGCTAAGTTCCCGCGGGTCGGGATCCCCGAGAACGTCAGTGTAGGGCGAGTGAAGCGGATGTCAGAGCTCAAAGCCCTCTACCGTGGCGCTGATGCTGTGGTGCTTCCGCTCGCTCCCAATACTCATGCGTCAGGTGTGACGGTCGCGATGGAGGCAGTGCTCGAGAATGTGCCGCTCGTGACTTCGGATGTGGGCGGTCTCCGCGCGTACTTGCCAGATGCGGGCGTGGCGTACTTTCCCGTGGGCGATGTCGACGCTCTGGTTCGCAGGCTCGGGGAACTGTCGTCGCTGCCCCGCGCGCTTGCCCCGAAGGGGGGCGAGGCGTTTGCGCGCGAGCGCGGATTGCTGGCTGTTGACTACGTACGGCGTCACGTCCACCTCACTCGGGCTGTTCTGGCTGGGAGAGAGCCGCCACCGCTTGTGTCCGCGTTTGCACATGTACCAGCGCCAGAAGTGGGAGCGCCGAGATGAGCGAGACTTCCCGCCGTCGCGACGAGGCGCTCTTGACACGGGTCAAGCTGGGGTCGATTCATTGCACCCCAATCACGTGGTCGAAGACGCTCGCTGAGGTGCTTCGCCTTGTGGTCGACGATCGACCGCATCTCGTGGTCACTGTGAACATTGCGCACGTGTGGCAGGCTCGCGCCGAGCCGGATCTTCGCGCGGCGTACTCTCGTTCAACGGTGGCAACAGCGGACGGGTGGCCGGTGGTCGCAGCCATCCGCCTTCTTGGTCGGAATCGACATCGGGTTGAGCGGGTCACGGGGGCCGACCTGGTCCCTGCTCTCGGCCGCGAGTCTCTGCGGATCGCCGTCGTCGGGGGGAAGGGGGAGAGTGCACAGCTCGCAGCAGCGACTCTTGCGAGTGCCGGGAGGGCGACAATAGCACTGGTGGAGCAGGCGCCTCGCGAGGAGCTCGACGATTTGGACGCCAGGCGTCGGCTCGTCGATCGCATCTGCTCGAGTGACGCCGACGTCGTGTTGATTGGACTCGGGGTCCCCCGACAAGAAGCGCTCGCTCTTGAACTGATGGACGTCCTGCCGCGCGGGGTGGTCGCTTGCGTTGGGGCTGCTATCGAGTTCACCGCAGGCACTGACAGGCGCGCGCCGCGGTGGATGCGTCGCGTCGGGCTTGAATGGCTTCACCGAGTGATCCGAGAGCCTCGCAAGCTGGCGGCGCGCTACCTTCGATCGGCGCCGTACTTCCTGGTGGTTGTTGCGAGGGAGTTCTTCGCATCGCGCGCCGGGCTCGAGCGCCGCCGTGGATAAGACAGAGCGGACGCTCCTGTTCGACGCCCGTTCCGCGGGCAGCCTACGAATGACAGGCTGGGAGCGATATACGCGATCCTTGGTCGGATTGGTCGTCGAGTCTGAGAGCATCGTCCTCAGGGCCACTGATCCGACCGGACCAGGTCGGTTCGTCGGTGATCTCTTGGGGATCCCCGCCGCGTCGCGAAAGCTCGACTTCGTCCACTTCCTGAGCTATCCACCCTCCCCTGCCGTTCCGCTCTCGAAGACGATCTACACGCTCTACGACATGACGTGGTGGTCGTACCCGGAGACTGCGACCCGTCTAGGGCGCAACTACTACCGTCCACTTGCAGAAAGGGCAATGAGCGGGCGTCTCGTGCTCACCATCTCGGAGACGGTTCAATCGGAGATACTGGCGCGTTGGCCGGGTGCCAACGTGCGCATCGTCAATCCATTCGTGGAGCCTCAGCTCCCTGCGCCAGCACTGCCGCGGGGGGCGGCGCCCACGGTAGGGCATGACAGGCCGTACATCCTTGCCGTGGGTTCGCAGGAGCCTCGGAAGAACTTCGTCCGGCTGTCGGAGGGGTATCTGCGGTCGGGAGTTGCAGGCGACATCGATTTGGTCGTCGTTGGTCGGGCGGCGTGGGGCGCCGCCCCGGCGGGCGTTCAATATCTGGGCCGCGTCTCGGATGGTGAACTTGCGAGGTTGATTGCCGGGTCGCTGGGTGTGTTTGTCCCGTCACTGTATGAGGGATTTGGGTACCCGGTCATCGAGGCGCTCGTGGCGGGAGCAGAAGTCTTCTGCTCAGATATCCCGGTCTTTCGCGAGGTAGGAGCCGAGCATGTCACGTATTTCGACCCAACGAGTATTGAGTCAATCGCGGCGGCTGTCAGGGCAGCGACGTCTTCGCGGAAGGTCGTGAGTTCGGGTTTCGTCAATCCGTTCACGCGGGAGAGAACTCGGCAGCAGCTCAAGGAGATCTACGAGGAAATCGGTGTCCGCCTCTGACCGTGGTTGGTTGAGCCTCGGGGAAGCTCAGCACCTGCGCCGAAGACGTATAGCGCGGCGACTAGCGGCAGCAAGCTGCGTTCTCGTGCCGTTGGATGCGATTGCCATGAGCGTTGGAGGTTTCCCGCTGCGGCTGTACATGCTGCCGCTCGGGGGGCTCATTCTCTTTAGCCTCTTCACCGGCGTCGACCGCCGCCGACCCAGCTGGATCCTTCAGCTTCTCGCCGTGCACACCGTGCTCATCCTCCTCTCGTTGTCGTGGACCTCCACGTTTGCCGATACTTTCCAGGTCGCGCTTGGTCAGGTCTTCTTGATGCTGGGTCTTTGGGCGTTGGTCCGCAACGCGGGTCAGAACTTCTTCGGCTCGAACGACCTTCTTCGATGGTTCCTTGTCGGGCTGGTCGGTTCCGCCGGCATCGCGGTGCTGCAGGTGGTTCTCTACTACTCCGTTGGGCTGAACCTTGGAGTGTGGGCGACGATCGTGAACGCTCCATGGGTCAGACCCAACGGGCTGACCGCTGAACCCGTGTGGGCCGGTTTGAACGCAAGCCTTGGCTTGGTGATCGTGGTATCGAATTGGCGGCAGCAGCGCAGGCGCATCACGCTCCTGGTGCTTTTCTCAGTCGTGTTGGTTCTCGCATTCTCGCGTGCGGCGTTGTTGGCCACGTTGGTGGCCGTCGCGCTCATGGGCGCGCTTCGAATTCGGCATCTCAGCAGTTCACAGTTTTCGAAAGCCGTTGCCGGGGCGCTCGTGGTGGTCGCCGGAGCGGCAGCGTTGGTCCCGATTGCACTCCAAGTGCTGCCCAGCGGGCTCCTCCAACGGTTCGATATCTCCGCGGCCCTAGGCGAGGATCGGGTGAGCGTCGACCAAGGCTCGCTGGACTCGCGTCTTGGTATCTATCGACTCATCCTCGACAAGTGGGTGGATGCGCCCCTCTTGGGGCACGGCGGCGGGTCTCTCGCCCAGGCGGCAGTAGACGCCTCCAACGTCGCAACATACCTGGGCAGCGGAGAACTGAACGCCGGTCGTGGCTCAACAAACCTCTTCCTGACGAATCTGTATGACCTCGGTGTCATCGGATTGGCATTGATCGGCCTGGTCGCCGCGGGGTTCGCGTATACCGGGCTCAGGATGGCGCGATCTAACTTGACACCTCTAGGGCTCGCGACGGTGATGACGTTGCAGTACTTGTCGGCAAATGGATTCCGCCTTGGCGTGACCTGGGTGGTGTTCTCGATTCTGATTGTTGCGTGGCTTGAGCACAGGTTGGACCATCGAAGAGATCCCACCGTGTCGATGTCGCTGAGGGGATTCTCGTGAAGCGGCATCTTTCCGCGGTGGCCGGTTCTCGCGGGCTCAACTCTCTTGTACAGGCCATCGTGCTTGTGCTCGTCGCTCGAGCTGTCTCGATCCATGAGTTCGGGATATTCTCGGCCGTCATCTCGGCCCAGATTACGGTAGCGCTCGCGACTACTTTCGGGGTGCCGACGTTCGTCGGTCGTGAGTACGCACTGGGTGACCTTTCGGCTGTGAAAGCTGCGCTGCGGATCAACATGGCGTCTGCCGTTCTGCTTTTGATAGTCGTGGGAGGGGGAGCCCTGTTCTTCCCCGGTAGCGACGGACTCGTGGTGGGCCTTGCGCTGCATGGAGTGGCGCTTTCGATCGAAAAGGGAATCGAGGGGAGGCTCGCGATCGATGCTGCGCGGCGCGAGTACTTTGCAACTTCGCTCGCGTTCTGGGTGCGCGCTTCCGTCAATGTGGGGTTGTATCTGGCGTTGGTCGCGGTAGGTCAAAATGCTCTTCTCGCGTTTGGCCTCTCTCGACTTGCAGGAAGCGCCCTGTCGGCGATCGTCACGCTTGCCATGATCAAGTCACCGATCGCCCCAGTGAGCCCTCTAGCGGTGACGCTGCGCCGATTGGTGCCCGTTGGCGTCAGCGATGCGATCAATGCTCTGCGCTTTCTCGATGTCGTCGCGGTCACGGTGTTCGGCGGCGCGGCAGCGGGGGCGGCGTACTCGGCAGCCAGCAAGGTACTCACTCCCATGGGGATCGTGGCAGGGTCGATGAGTTCAGTCGTTGTCCCGCGGGCCGCGGTCGCGAGTGATGAACGTCTGCGGCCTCTCGTCGCCAAGGTGTTCGCCGTAGCAATCGCAGGAACAGTGCCACTGCTGTTGCTGGCTCCCATCTCCGGATGGCTCATGGAGCTCGTCTTTGGTGGCGAGTACGCAGGGGAGGGAGCAGTGCTGATCGCCTTCCTCGCGAGGCTTCTTGTGGCCGTCGCGCTGCCGCTACTCGTCGCAGTCGCGATCGCTCGGCGCCTCGAAGTCAAGGTCGCCAGAAACGCCCTACTCTTCGTGCCGATCTTGCTCATTGCTGCAAGCGTGGGAGCTGCGTTCGGGGGTGCGGAAGTCGCAGCACTTCTATTGGCGGCCGTCACGTGGGCGAACCTTGTTTTCTTCGTGTTGCTGCTCAGGAGGCGATCTTCGTCGTAGGACCATGCCGCTACGTTGTTCAGCACGAACAGACCGTGCTCGAGATCGCAATGGGGAGTGGAGAGATTGAGGGTGCGCTCTCAAGGCAAGTTGGCCGAGACGTGGGCCATCGCATTGCGGGGTATTGACCTCGACCAGCGGCTCCTCGAGTCTCGGCTTGGGCGCAGAAGTCGCGGGCGGGTCTTGGCGTACATCAGCGCGCGCAGCATTCGTGCGGGGTTTCTCTTCAGGCTCGCTTCAGGTCGCTGCCTAGTGCCCACCCTTGCGAGACGGCGTTTAATGAGACGGTTCGCGTGCGATGTTTCTGCGGGTGCCGCATCACGGGGAGCGTCTATCTCCCCCATCCTGTCGGGATCGTGCTGGGCCAAGGGGTTGAGGTCGGAGACGAAGTCGCGATATACCAGTCGGTCACTCTCGGTGCCGGGCGCGGGGGTGAGTACCCGAGGATCGAACGGGGAGTGACTCTCTTCGCAAACTCGGTTGTGGCTGGGGGAGTGTGTATCGGTGAAGGGACCGTCGTCGGGGCGTGTGTCTACTTGGCCAGAGACACCTCACCGAACTCGACGGTGCGGCAAGCCGCGCCTGTTGTCACAGAGACCCACCACAACGGCGAGCGGGAGACACGACGAAAGAATTAACTCTAGGTCGTAGGCGGGCTGCCCGATCAGGTGCGCGCAAGCTCTGAAATGGTCGGAGTCCATCGGGTCTGTTGCTTGAGCGTTGCACGCGCGGGTGGCTCGCGTGTCCGATACTGGATGCGGCATGGAGCACCTCCGGCCGCACGATAGGTGATGCGGAACCCCTGCGCGGGTCTCGGCCGAGAGAACTCCAGGGATGGACTAGATGTCACAGGCGCACCGCGGCGCACGCCGCCGCCCCACCTGGGTGCGTTGGGTTGTGCTGGCCGGCGTCGCGCTCGTGCTCGTCTGGACCGGCTGGATCGTCGTGCGCGGCCTCATCGCCCGCGACCAGCTCACCTCGGCTGTGCCTGTCGCGCACGAGCTGCGCGACACGGTGGTCGGTGGCGATGAGGGCCACGTCGACGCGCTCGTCGCCGAGCTCAAGCAGCGCGCCGCCACCGCCGCATCCATGACGCACGACCCCGTCTGGCGCGTCACCGAGTTCATCCCCTGGATCGGGCCCAACCTCACCGCCGTGCGGCAGGTCACCGAGATCGTGCAGACCCTCAGCGACACCGGCATCGATCCGCTCATCTCGGCCGCCGCCAGTTTCGACCCCGACGCCTTCGCCATCACCGACGGCCACATCGACCTCGCGCCGATCATTGCCATCCAGCCCGACGTCGCCGCCGCCAACGACGCCATGAGCGCCGCTGCCGCGCAGGCCGACGCGATCGACGTCGACGCCACCATCGGCCCGGTACGGGACGCCGTCACCCAGCTGCTCACGCTCGTGGGCGAGGTCACCGGATCCGTCGACGCCCTCGACCGCACCGCCCACCTGCTGCCCGCCATGCTCGGCAACGACGGGCCGCGCACCACGCTCGTGCTCATCCAGAACAACGCCGAGCTGCGCTCCTCCGGCGGCATCAGCGGCGCGCTCGCCCTCGTCACCGGCGACCACGGCGCCATCGAGTTCGGTGAGCAGGCATCCACCCGCGACTTCCCCGAGCGCGAGAGCAGCATCCTGCCCCTCGACGACGCCACCCGCACCCTCTACGGGGAGATCACCGGCAAATTCATCCAAGACGTCAACCTCACCCCCTGGTTCGACACCAGCGCCCAGCTGGCGAAAGCCATGTGGGAAGAGCGCAAGGGCGGCACCGTCGATGCCGTCGTCGCCGTCGACCCCGTGCTGCTGTCGTACCTGCTCGACGCCACCGGGCCCGTGCAGGTGGGCGACATCATCCTCACGAGCGACAACGCCGTCTCCATCCTGCTCAGTGAGACCTACGCGCGTTACTGGAATCCGGACGACCAAGACGCCTTCTTCGCCGCCGCCGCACAAGGCGTCTTCGCGGCGCTCACCGCACCCGACGTCAAGCCCGCCGGCATCGTCGAAGCCCTCGTGCGCGGCGGGGATGAGCGTCGCATCCGCATTTGGAACTCCCGCCCCGACGAGCAGCGCTTCGTCGACGGCACCACGCTCTCGGGAGTGCAGCCCGCGGACAACAGCGCCGGCCCCGAGCTCGGCTTCTTCCTCAACGACGGCACCGGCGCCAAGATGAACTACTACACCGACCTCAAGGTCGAGGTGGCAGGCGGCGTCTGTCGGGCGGACGGCATCCCCAGCTACCGGGTCACCGGCACCTTCACCAACAACGCCCCCGCGGACGCCGCCACCTCCCTACCGGGGTACGTCACGGGGGATGGCGCCTTCGGCGTCGAACCCGGCAAGGTGAAGACCCTGCTCGCCGCCTACGGCCCAGTGGGGGGCATCGTGCAGGGTGCCACCCTTAATGGGGAAGAAGCGTTCGGCGTCGGCGCCATCGACCGTGGGCGGCCCGTGTTCCTGGTGCAAACCCTGCTCGCACCGGGCGAAACCGCCGTGTTCAGCGTCGACTTCAACGGAGAAGCCGGCACGCGCGGGCCGCTGAGCGTCGCCGTCACCCCGACTCTTAACGACACCGAAACACAGCACCGGTCGCTCGTCTGCTGACGTCTGTGTATTATTCACAAGTAACTTGCGCGACTGAGGGGGAACTCGGTCGTGGGTGACATTCCCGAGAGAGGCGCGCTTCGGCGTAAAACCATGAAGAAGACCATCGCAACCCTGGCCGTGGCTTTCGCCCTGACTGTTGGTGGCGCTGCCACCGCCGCATTCGCCGCCCCCTACCCGCCGGCCGTGGCCCCCGGCAGCCCCGCCACCATCGTTCCCGGCGGCTCCGGTGTGGTCAACACCACCGGCTGGGACGCCACCGAGCAGGTCACCTTCACCCTCACCGGTGAAGGCGTCGGCGCGGGCAACCTGTCCGCCGCCGGTGTGAAGGCCGCCGTCACCTCCACCTCGGTCACCAAGACCGCCAGCGGTGGTGCGGCATCCGTCACCGTCACGCTTCCCGCCAACGCCACCGGCAACTACACCCTCACGGGCGTCGGCGGCACCAGCGGCCTCACCCTCACCACCAACATCGCCGCCACCACCGCGGCCACCGGCGCCGACGTGCCCGCGTGGCTCATCTGGGGTGCCGTCGGCGCTGTCGGCCTCGGCGTGATCGCGCTCATCGCGGTCTCGGCCTCGCGTCGCACCCGCCAGGTCGCGGTCGCAGCCCAGAGCTGAACCCAACCGTCGCGAAGGCCCCGCCGAGAGGCGGGGCCTTCGTCGTATCCCGGCCCGGATCGATACGGTGGCACACATGAGCGACGTCGAACGGCACGCGAGATCACGCAAATCGCACTACCGCGATCCGCTGTCAGCCCTCACGGTCGCCGCCGTCGCCTACCTCGCCTGCCTGCTGCTCGCGCTCGTTGTCGTCCCGCGCATCGGCGTGCTCGGACTGCCCAGCTGGATCGATCAGCTGCTCACCTTCGTGCTCATCTGGCTGCCGCTGCTGATCGCCGTATACGCCGCCGGGCGACGCTACGGCACCGGATCCGCCCGTACCGACACGGGGCTGCGGCTGCGCGTCATCGACCTCGGCATCGGGTTGCTCGCCGGGCTCGTGCTGCGCCTCCTCGCGGAATGGATCGCACCGAGCAGCACCGGCGCCCCGGCCCTCGACGGCACCACCGCCCCCGCCCTCCCGCCCGTGCCCGAGCTGCTCGTGCTCGTGGTGGGCGGCGTGCTCGTGGCCCCGCTCGTGGAGGAGCTGTTCTTCCGGGGGCTGCTGCAGCGCTCCGCATCCGGGCTCGTGCGCGGGGGACGTTCGGCGCGGATCATCGTGGCGGTGCTCGTGAGCACACCCCTGTTCGTGCTGCTGCACCTCGCGCTCGCGGCGCCGGCGAACTGGGGCGGCGTGGCGGTCGTCACCGGCATCTCCGGCCTCGGCTTCGGACTGCTCGCCGCCATCACACGGCGCCTCGGCGCGGCCATCCTGGCGCACGGGGTGTTCAACGCGCTCGGCCTGGCGATCCTGTACCTGCGGTAGGGGCGCCGCTCGGCGCGCCGCGGTGGTCGATCCCGGAGGTCGATCCCGGTGGGCGATCCCGGTGGTCGAGGAGCGCCCGCGCCGCGGACGCGTCTCGAGACCACCCCACCGCCGAGTCTCGCCCCCGAACTCTCGTTCGAACTTCTCCACAAGTCCCCGCCCAGTACTAGAACATCAATGCGAACTCGGGTAGACTATCGGCATGCCCAACATCGCACCTGTGTTCGAGGATCCCGAGCTCCTCGACGATGCGTCGTGGGCACCGTTCCCCGACCCCGACGACTCGGTTCCCGCGTTGCCGCCGTCGGTGCTCGAGCAGTGGGGGCTGTGGGGGCTGCTGTCGACCGCGGAGGTCGATGCCGACACCTTGCGTCATGCCGACGACGCCGAGCTGCTGCAGTTCGCGGAGGTGTTCGCCGCGCAGGAGCGTCAGGTGCGGGCGCAGTCGGCGCTCGTGGCCGGCGAGATCGCCCGCCGTTCGCGACCCGAACTGGGCTTCGGCGGCCTCGCGCGCAAGCTGGGCCACCGCACAGCCGAAGAGCTGGTGCGGGTCACCACGGGCTCCACGCTCTCCGATGCGAAGCGCACCGTGCAGGTTGGCACACTCCTGGTGGAGGCGGCGGATGCCGACGCCGTCCCCGCCGCCGATCCGGTCACGGGCGAGGTCACCCAGACCCGCCCCACCGTCCCGTGGATGGTGCCCGTCGCCCACGCGGTGCGCTCCGGCACGATCTCGGTCGAGAAGGCTGACGCCATCCGCCGCGGCCTCGGCAAGCCCGACCCGTTCACCGGCGACCCCGAGCAGGATGCCGGCCGCATCACCACCGAGACCCTCACCGCCGCGGCCGCGACGCTCGCCGGCGAAGCCCCCTCGCTCGACGCCGATCGCCTGCTCAAGCGCGCGATGGAGCTGCGCGACGAACTCGACCTGGCGGGTGTCGCCGTGCGCGAGCGCCGCCGACGCGACGCGCGCTCGTTCCGGGTGTTCACGCAACCCGACGGCATGACGCGCGCGGTCTGGCTCATGGACCCGGAGACGGCGGCCATCGTGTCCGAGATCCACCAGCGGGTCACCTCGCCCAAGCTCGGCGGTCCCCGCTTCGTGCACCCCGACGAGCTGGCCCGCGCCGAACAGGTGCTCGCCGACCCCCGCACGGCCGAGCAGTACGCCTCCGACACCATGCTCGACCTGCTGCGCGCCGGATACACGGCCGACCCCACCCTCGTGCCCGGCGACGAGGTTCCGGCGGTGCGCGTGCTCGTCACCCACACCGACCTCCACGCGGGCGTCGGAATCGGGTTCATCGAAGGTCAGAGCGTGCCGGTCTCGCTTCGCACCGTCGAGCGCCAGCTCTGCGAGGCGGGCACCGAAGACCTCATCCTCGACGCCCAGCATCGCCCCCTCGACCTGGGGCGCCGCAGGCGACTCTTCAGCCGGAGGCAGCGTCGGGCACTCGCGGCACGAGACGGCGGATGCATGTTCCCCGGGTGCGAGCGACCGCCCGTCATGACCGAGGCCCACCACATCAAGCACTGGCTTCGCGACCGCGGCAAGACCGACATCGACAACGGCATCCTGCTCTGCCGACACCACCACATGCTCATGCACGACGCCGGGTGGGAGATCGAACACCGCGGCGGCACCGACTATCGGCTCATCCCGCCGGCCGGCGTCGACCCCGCACGGCGACCCATCCCGCTCCGCAGCAAGTCACCCGTGTATCGTCGCGCGCTCTCCGTCGCCGGCGCCCCCTGACCCCGGGTTCCTGGCCCGTCCCTGCCCGGTGGCCTCGAGACGCGTCCGCTGCGCGGGCGCTCCTCGACCACCTGCGGTGCGGCAGATCTCGATACACCGCGGCTGCGCCGCGGCACTCGATCAGCGAAGTGGCCGCCGTCCCGCTGGTTGAGTAGCCCGCACAGCGCCACTCCCGCAGGTTGAGTAGCCCGCCCAGCCGCACCCCCGCTGGTTGAGTAGCCCGCCCAGCGCCACTCCCGCTGGTTGAGTAGCCCGCGCAGTGCCACCCCCGCTGGTTGAGTAGCCCGCGCAGCGGGCGTATCGAAACCCCGCGCCCGCCCCCGCACCCGCTCCCTCAGTCGAAGTCGAGGCTCAGCTTCCGCAGCAGCCCCGCCAGCCGCTCCTGGTCGGCGAGCGACAGCGCACCCAGCAGCTCCGCCTCCCGCGCCACCAGCTCCCGGATCGCGGTGTCCACCGCCTCACGTCCCCGCGACGTCATCGCCACCAGCACTCCGCGCCCGTCGTGCGGGTCGGTGCGACGCTCCACGAGCCCGCGCTCCACAAGCCGGTCGATGCGGTTCGTCATGGTGCCGCTGGAGACGAGCGTCTGCTGCAGCAGTGCTTTCGGACTCGACTGGTACGGGGCCCCTTCGCGTCTCAGCGCGGCGAGCACATCGAACTCCCACGGCTCCAGGCCGGAACTCGCGAACGCGTCCCGCCGCGCCCGGTCGAGATGCTTCGACAGCCGGGCCACCCGCGACAGCACCTGCAGCGGCGAGAAGTCGAGCTGCGGATGCGTGCGCTGCCATGCGGCGACGATCCGGTCCACCTCGTCGTTTTCGGGCATCCCCCCATTATCCGGGCACGACCCACCGACTCGATGCCGCGCGCCGACATCGTCGGCGCCCCCTCCAGGTCGAGACAGGCCGCGAGCGCGGAAGCGTCGTGCCGCGGATGGTCGGCCGACCCCGCCGCTCGCCTCGGGCCGGATCAGCCGAGGGGGACGACGTACGAGTCGACCTCGGCGATCAGCTCGCCACGGAAGGTGAACAGGTCGCTGTAGGCGAACCGGAACGCCCCCGCCTCGCGGTGGCGCCCGCGCCCGGTCCCGGTGACGACGACCACGTCGTCCGCCTCGAGGGTGCGCGACACCTCGAGCTCCGGGCTGCCCTCGAAGTCGGGATTCTCGATCTCGCTGTCGAACTCGGTCTTGCCGTGGGTCGTGCGCACCCCGTGGATCCGCCAGACGACGTCGTCGGTGAGCAGGGCGAGGATCGCATCGTGGTCGCTGCGCCGGAAGCCATCCAGGTAGCGGTGCACGGTCTGCTGTCGGCTGCTCATCGCTCGCCCTTTCCCTCGGCGCTCCGCCGCCAGGATTCGAACCTGGACTGTACGGCTCCAAAGGCCGACGTGCTGCCGTTACACCACAGCGGAATGCGCCATCCGGCGCCCGACAAGTCTGCCAGAGCGCCACCGCCGCGCCCTGCGGTGCCCCTGCCAGAATGGCTGCATGACCGATCAGCGCCTCGCCGTCATCGTCCTCGCCGCGGGGGAGGGCACCCGGATGCGGTCCCGGCGGGCGAAGGTGCTGCACCCGATCGCGGGGCTGCCGATGATCGCGCACGTGCTGACGACCGCCAGCCACCTCGAGCCCGCCTACGTCGAGGTGGTCGTGCGCCACCAGCGCGACGACGTCGCGGCAGCCGTCGGCGAGTACCTGCCGGACGCGATCGTGGTCGACCAGGACGAGCTGCCCGGCACGGGCCGTGCCGTCGAGCTCGCCGTCGAAGCCTTGCCTGCCGACTTCGACGGCGAGGTCGTCGTCGTCTCGGGGGATGTGCCGCTGCTCGACACCGCCACCCTCGCCGCGCTCGTCGCCGAGCATCGCGCGGCGGCGGCATCCGCCACCATCCTGAGCGCTGTGCTCGCCGACGCCACCGGTTACGGCCGCATCGTGCGCGACGCGGCAGGCGGCGTCACCCGCATCGTCGAGCACAAGGACGCCACCGAGGAGCTCCTCGCCATCACCGAGGTCAACTCCGGCAGCTACGTGTTCAACGCTGCAGCGTTGCGCGAACTGCTGCCGCGCATCGGCAGCGCCAACGCGCAAGGCGAGAAGTACCTGACCGATGTCGTGGCACTGCTGCGCGAGAGCTCCGCCACGGTCGCCGCCGTACCGGTCGCCGACAGCTGGCGCGTCGCCGGCGTCAACGACCGTGCCCAGCTCTCCGAACAGGCCGCCCGCCTCAACGCGCTCATCGTGCGCGGACATCAGCTGGCCGGGGTGACCATCCACGACCCCGCGAGCACCTGGATCGACCTCACCGTCTCGATCGGGCAAGACACCGTGCTGTGGCCGAACACCCGCCTCGCCGGCGCCACCACGATCGACCGCGACGCCGTCATCGGCCCCGACACCACCCTCGTCGACTGCGAGGTGGGCGAAGGCGCCGTCATCAAGCGCACCGACGCCACCCTCGCCGTCATCCGCGCCTACGCCGAGGTCGGCCCGTTCGCCTACCTGCGCCCCGGCACCGAACTCGACGGCGGCGGCAAGATCGGCACCTTCGTCGAGACCAAGAACGCGAGAATCGGCCGCGGATCCAAGGTGCCGCACCTCTCCTACATCGGCGACACCGAGGTGGGCGAAGGCTCCAACATCGGCGCCGGCACCATCACCGCCAACTATGACGGCGTGCAGAAGCACCGCACCACGGTCGGGTCGCACGTGCGCACCGGATCGCACAACGTGTTCGTGGCACCCGTCACCATCGGCGACGGCGTCTACACGGGTGCAGGCACCGTCGTCCGCAAGGATGTGCCCGCCGGTGCACTCGCCGTCAACGTGGCCCCGCAGCGCAACATCGAGCGCTGGGTGGCGGCCAACCGCCCCGGCACGGCGGCAGCGGCCGCGGCAGCGGATGCGGCAGCCGCCACCCCGCCGGTCGAGTAGCCGCGAGGCGCACCGCCCCGCCGGTCGAGTAACCGCGTAGCGCGCCACCCCGCCGGTCGAGTAGCCGCGAGGCGCGCCACCCCGCTGGTCGAGTAGCCGCGTAGCGGCGTATCGAGACCCCCCTCGTCGCTAGACTCGACGCAGGCGGCAGGGAAGCGGGTAACAGGCACAGTGTCCGGCATCAAGATCAGCGGAGAGAAGCAACTCGTCGTCGTCTCCGGACGCGCCCACCCCGAACTCGCCTCCGCGGTCGCCGCCGAACTCGGCACCGAGCTGATCGAGACCGACGCCCGTACCTTCGCGAACGGTGAGATCTACGCCCGCTACGGGGAGTCCATCCGCGGCACCGACGTGTTCGTCATCCAGTCCCACTGCGCCCCCATCAACGAGTGGCTCATGGAGCAGCTGATCATGGTGGACGCCGCCAAGCGTGCGAGCGCCAAGCGCATCACCGTCGTCGCGCCGTTCTACCCCTACGCCCGACAGGACAAGAAGGGCCGCGGACGCGAACCCATCTCGGCGCGCCTCGTCGCCGACCTGTTCAAGGCGGCCGGCGCCAACCGCATCATGAGCGTCGACCTGCACGCCGCCCAGATCCAGGGCTTCTTCGACGGACCGGTCGACCACCTGTTCGCGATGCCCGTGCTGCTCGACCACTTCAAGGGCCTCGACCCGAAGACCCTCACCGTGGTCAGCCCCGACATGGGTCGGGTGCGTGTCGCCGACATCTGGAGCGACAAGCTCGGCGCCCCGCTCGCGATCATCCACAAGCGTCGCGACCCGCGCGTGCCCAACCAGGTGAGCGTGCACGAGATCGTCGGCGAGGTGGAGGGGCGCACCTGCCTCATCGTCGACGACCTGATCGACACCGGGCGCACCATCGTGAAGGCCGCCGAAGCGCTCAAAGCGCACGGGGCCACCAATGTGATCGTCGGCGCCACGCACGCGGTGTTCTCCGACCCGGCCACCGAGATCCTGCAGAGCGACTTCATCGACCAGGTGGTGGTCACCGACACCCTGCCGATCGCCCCCGAGAAGCGCTGGGATCGCCTCACGGTGCTGCCGATCGCACCGCTCATCGCCCGCGCCATCCGCGAGGTCTTCGACGACGGCTCGGTCACCTCCATGTTCGACGGCGCCGCGTAGGCCCGGATCCGGTGATCTCGAGATGCGTCGCGCTCGCGCGGCGCTCCTCGATCGCCTGAGTGCGCACCCGCGCCGATCGAGTAGCCGCGTCGCGGCGAAGGCCGGAAATGGCCTGCGCTTTCAGCTCCAGTGCTCTCGTAACACAACGTAACCTTCGCTAGGGTGGCCCCAGGAGCGCTGGATCAGGCGCCTCACCGAGCTCGAGGAGACCACCGCATGGACATGATGATGATGAACAAGATGATGGAGTCGATGCCCGCATCGACCATGGGCATGGACATGATGTCGATGCAGGCCTGCATCGAAGCCTGCGACGCCTGCGCGATGGCCGCCACCATGTGCGCCGACTCCGACATGGCGGCCGGCATGGGCCGTTGCTCGTCGATGTGCATGAACATGGCCGACGTCGCCACCACGATGATGCGCATGATGCTGCGCCCCATGGGTCACGACATGATGTCCATGAAGGCGATGCTCGAGGCCAGCATGGCCATGTGTCAGGCCTGCATGGACGAGTGCGCCATGCACGCCGACATGAACGAGTGCTGCCGCGTCTGCATGATGGCCTGCGAGAACATGAAGGCCGAGTGCATGAAGCTCATGGCGGCGATGGCCTGATCCTCCGGCGCTCCACCCGGTCGCACCGGATGGCGTGGGCCGCCTGAGCGGGCGGTCAGCGGTTGCTGACGTTCAGCAGCGCCCCGCGCACCGAGAGCACACCCGCGACCGGGTGGAACGCGACGGGCTCGCCCTCGGCGAGGTCCCGCACCACGTGGTGCCACAGCGAACGCACCGAGCCGTCGAGACCATGGAACGCGATGCCGTGCCCGCTCGGGAAGGCGAAGCCGTCGACCCAGCTGCTGGGCGACGAGGCCGCGACCGCCCGCTGGATCGGGTGCAGTCGGTGGCCCTCGCCGGTGCAGTGCTCGGCGCACATCTCGAGGCCGACCTCCGGGTGAACGCGCGTCTCGTCCATGGGTCACCTCGTCTCGGGTCGGGCCGCCGGATGCGGCTGGTTCGGCAAGCGTAAGCACCGCGCCCGCCCCGCCGCACGCCGGCTGTCACACACCGCAACACAGCAGACCCCGCTGATCGAGTGCCGCGCGGAGCGCGGTGTATCGAGATCACCCGC
Source organism: Protaetiibacter larvae (assembly GCF_008365275.1). Taxonomy (GTDB): domain Bacteria; phylum Actinomycetota; class Actinomycetes; order Actinomycetales; family Microbacteriaceae; genus Homoserinibacter; species Homoserinibacter larvae. The sequence continues at coordinate 1,194,427 of NZ_CP043504.1, forward strand.
TCAGCGGGCGACGCGCACCTCGGGGATGAACCCCAGGAACCGCAGCTGCGTCTCGCGGCCGCCGAAGTCGCTCACGGAGCAGTACCAGCCCGGGCCTTCGCCCCCGGAGAGCTCGAACCGGGCCACCGTCGCCGACGCGTCGGGCGCCTCCGTCGACGCCACCACGCGGCACGCGAGCTCGGCGGTGCGTGCGGCGGTCGTCACCCCGATGAGCACCCCCGGCAGGATGAGCGCTGCGAGCGTCAGCACCACCACGACGCGCGCCACCCGCTGCATCCGCGGCCCGCGCAGCGCGCTCACCTCGCCGGGCTCCGAGAAGGCGAGCTCCGGAGGGATCTCGTCGTCTCTCTCCACAACCGTCAGTTTCGCATCCGCCGGGACATCCTGTGCCGCTAGCATGCGCGGGTGGAGTTGCGGCGGGTGATCGGCGTCCCGACCGCGACCGGGGTCGGCGTCGCCGCCATGTTGGGCGCCGGCGTGTTCGCCGTGTGGGCTCCGGCGGCGGGCCTCGCAGGGGCGGGGCTGCTCGTCGCCCTCGGGATCGCCGTGCTGATCGCCGCCCTCAACGCGACGAGCACGACACGTCTCGCGCGGGCGTTCCCCGACTCCGGCGGCGTCTACGCCTTCGCCCGTGGGCTCGGCGCCCCGCGGCTCGGCTTCGCCGCCGGCGCCCTGTTCCTGGTGGGCAAGGTGGCCTCCGCGGCCGCCATCGCCCGGGTCGCGGGGGAGTACCTCGCCTCCGGCCTCACCCCGGGCTTCGCCGGCCCGATCGCCGTCGCCCTGCTCGCCGTGCTCGCGGTGGTGAACGCGAGCGGGGTGCGCCACACGGCGGTGGTGAGCGGCGCCACCGCGACCGGCGTCGTGACCCTGCTGGTGATCGCGGATGCCGTGGGTCTCGCGCACCTCGGCACACCGCATCCGCTCGACTGGCCCGACGCCCCCGCCGGCCTGCTGCCGGCCGCGACGATCATCTTCTTCACCTTCGCCGGCTACGCCCGCGTCGCCACCCTCGGCGGGGAGGTGCGCGACCCGCGCCGCACCCTGCCGATCGCGGTGACCGCCGCCATCGGGATCGTGGCGGTGCTCGCCACCGCGACGGCGCTCATCCTGCTGCTCGGGCTGGGCACGGAGGCGCTCGCGGCGAGCAGTTCGCCGCTCGCCGACCTCGCCGGCCCCGGCTGGCGCAGCTACGTGATCGCCGCCGCCGTGCTCGCCTGCGTCGGCTCGGCGCTCGGGGTGCTCGCGGGGCTCAGCCGCACCGTGCAGGCGATGGCGGCGGCGGGCGAGCTACCGCGGGGGCTGCGGGTGCTGCACGAGCGCACGGCGACCCCGGTGCGGGCGGACGCCGTGGTCGCGGTGCTCGCCGCGATCGCAACCCTCGTCGCCCCCTCGGCGCTGCTGATCGGGGCGTCCGCGGGCGCGGTGCTCGGCTACTACGCGATCGCCCACCTGCTCGCCTGGCGCCTCGGCGGCCTCGGCGGGCGCCTCGTCGCGGTGGTGGGCGGGCTCGGCTGCCTGCTGCTGGCGGCGTGGGCACCGCCCCTCGCGCTGCTCGCAGCCGCAACCGTGTTGGTGGCCGCCTTCCTGGCGCGGGCGCTGGTGAGGGCACGCCGGCACGCGTAGCGTTCGGGCATGACGGGAACGCTGCGGGCGGCGACGGCCGACGCTCAACTGCGGGAGCGGATGGGTGCGGCCCTCGGGCTGGAGGTCGCCTCGGCGAACCTCACGGGCGTCGCCACCCTCGAATCCCCCTACCCGGTGTCGGATCTCGCGGTCGCCTCCGTCGCGGCGGTCGGCGCCGGGGTGAGCGGGGTGCTCGAGGCTGCCGGGTTCGGTTGGCGGCCCGCGACGGTGCGACGCGAGCACGCCGACGCCTGGTTCTCCTCGGGGGTGCGCCCGGTCGGCTGGGTGGCGCCGACACCGTGGGATCCGATCGCAGGCGACTACCGCGCCGCCGACGGGTGGATCCGTCTGCACACCAACGCCCCCGCCCACCGTCAGGCGGCCCTGCGCGTGCTCGGCGTCGACGCCGACCGGGACGCGGTGGCGCGTGCCGTGGCGATCTGGCATGCCGACCAGCTGGAGGCGGAGGTCGTCGCGGAGGGCGGTTGCGCCGCCACCCTGCGCCGCCCCGAGGAGTGGGCGCGGCACCCGCAGGGGGTCGCCGTCGCCGCCGAACCGCTCGTAGCCCGGGAGACCACCGGGGCATCCGAGGCGGCGTCCCGCTGGGCGCCGACCCTGGAGCGCCCGCTCGCCGGGCTGCTCGTGCTCGACCTCACCCGCGTGCTCGCCGGACCCGTCGCCACCCGCGTGCTCGCCGGGCTCGGCGCGGAAGTACTGCGCATCGACCCGACTGGCTGGGACGAGCCCGCCCTCGCCCACGAGATGACGCTCGGCAAACGCACCGCCCGACTCGACGCCCACGACCCCGCGGGGCTCGCACGACTCACCCGACTGCTCGCCCAGGCGGACGTGATCGTGCACGGCTACCGTTCCGACGCACTCGAACGCCTCGGCCTCGGCGCCGAGGTGCGGCGCGAGACCCGCCCCGGACTCGTCGACGTGTCGCTCGACGCCTACGGCTTCACCGGCCCGTGGGCGGCCCGCCGCGGCTTCGACAGTCTCGTGCAGATGTCATCCGGGATCGCGGATGCCGGGATGCGCGCCGCCGTCGCCGACCATCCCGTACCGCTGCCGGTGCAGGCGCTCGACCAGGCCACCGGGTACCTCATGGCGGCCGCGGCGCTGGCGGGGCTGCGGCAGCGGCTGCTCGACGGCACCGGATCCGAGGTGCGGCTCTCGCTCGCCCGCACCGCCGTCGAACTGGAGGCGGCCCGCGGGCTGCCGCGCGCCACCCGCTATTCGGCGCCCGAGCTCACCGACGGCGCCCTGCTGCAGTCCGAGTGGGGGCCGGTGCGGGTGCTGCCCGCCCCCTTCGCGCTCGACGGTGTGCGGGTCGCGTGGGAGCGTCCGCCGCGCGCCTTCGGCAGCGATAACCCCACCTGGTGACGGGGAGCGGGCCCCGCTGGTCGAGTGCCGCGGCGTAGCCGCCACCCCGTTCGTCGAGTGCCGCGGCGCAGCCTCCACCCCGCTGGTCGAGTGCCGCGGCGCAGCCTCCACCCCGCTGGTCGAGTGCCGCGGCGCAGCCGCCACCCCGTTGGTCGAGTGCCGCGGCGTAGCCGCGGTGTATCGAGACCCCCCGGGCCGTGTTCACGCGGGCCGCTCCGCGGGGTGGGGGCGCGGGTTGCGCGCCGCATGCCCCCGCGGGCCTGGACGGCCCGCTCCCGCCCGGCCCGATGCCAGCGTCGCGCAACCCGCGCCCCCACCCCGCTGCGCTCAGTTGCCGAGTGACGGGCGTCGCGCAGCACTCCCGCTCGTCGAGCGACGGGCGTCGCGCAGCACCCCGCTGGTCGAGCGACGGGCGTTGCGCGGCACTCCCGCTGGTCGAGCGACGGGCGTCGCGCAGCACTTCCGCTGGTGGAGCGACTGGCGCAGCGCAGCACTCCCGCTGGTCGAGTGCCGCGGCGCAGCCGCGGTGTATCGAGACCCGCGGGCCGCGGGAGGGGGTTTGCGGTCGGGTGGTTTCGATACGCCGCTGCGCGGCTACTCAACCAACGGGGTGGGCCGCGCCGCGGAATCCAACCAGTGGGGTGGGCCTTCCCGCGGAACTCGACCAGTGGGGTGGGCCTTCCCGCGGAACTCGACCAACAGGGTGGGCCATCCCGCGGGGCTCGACCGGCGGGGTGGGCCGTGCCGCGGCGCTCGACGAACGGGGCGGGCGGGTCGAGGTGGTTGAGGCGCGCGCCGCCTCAGTGCGCGTCGACCGCCTGGATCTCGGTGCGGTCGCCCGACCAGAGGGTGTGGAAGGTGCCGTCGCGGTCGACGCGCTTGTAGGTGTGCGCCCCGAAGAAGTCCCGCTGCCCCTGCACGAGCGCGGCCGGCAGCCGGTCGGCGCGCAGCCCGTCGTAGTAGGCGAGCGACGACGAGAACGCCGGCGAGGGGATGCCCGCCTGCGCCGCCGCCACAACGACGCGACGCCACGCCTGCTGGGTACGCGCCACGGCGTCCGCGAAGTACGGCGCGGTGACGAGCGCCACGAGACCGGGGTCGGCGGCGTACGCCTCGGTGATGCGGTTGAGGAACTGGGCGCGGATGATGCAGCCGCCGCGCCAGATGGCGGCGATGTCGCCCTTCTTGATGTCCCAGCCGTACTGCTCGGCGCCCGCGACGATCGCGTCGAAACCCTGCGAGTAGGCGATGATCTTCGACGCGTAGAGCGCCTGGCGCACGTCCTCGATGAAGGCGTCGGCGTCGGCGACGACGAGCCCCTCATCCGGTCCGGGCAGCGACCGCGCGGCCGCCCGCTGGGCGGGCTTCGACGAGAGCGACCGCGCGAACACGGCCTCCGCGATACCCGACACCGGGATGCCGAGGTCGAGCGAGGTCTGAACCGTCCAGACGCCGGTGCCCTTCGACCCGGCCTGGTCGAGGATCACGTCGACGAGGGGGGCGCCGGTCTCGGCATCCACCTGCCGCAGCACCTCGGCGGTGATCTCGATGAGGTAGCTCTCGAGCTCGCCGCGGTTCCATTCGGCGAAGATGTCGGCGATCTCGGCGGGGCTCTTGCCGGTGCCGCGACGGATGAGGTCGTAGGCCTCGGCGATGAGCTGCATGTCGGCGTACTCGATGCCGTTGTGGATCATCTTCACGAAGTGCCCGGCACCGTCGTGGCCGACGTGCGTGACGCACGGCTCGCCTTCCGCGACGGCGGCGATCGACTTGAGGATCGGTCCGAGGGTCACCCACGACTCGTCGGAACCGCCGGGCATGATGGACGGCCCGTTGAGGGCGCCCTCCTCGCCTCCCGAGATGCCGGCGCCGACGAAGTTGATGCCCGTCTCGCGCACCGCCTTCTCGCGACGGATGGTGTCGGTGAACAGCGCGTTGCCGCCGTCGACGATGATGTCGCCCGGCTCGAACACCTCCACGAGCGCGTCGATGACGGCATCCGTGCCCTTGCCGGCCTGCACCATGATGATCGCGGTGCGCGGCTTCTGCAGGGTGTCGGCGAACTCCCGGTAGCTGGCGGCGGGCAGGAACCCGGCCTCGGGGTGCTCGTCGAGCAGCGTCTGGGTCTTCTCGTAGCTGCGGTTGAAGATCGCGACCGTGTTGCCCTCGCGGCTCGCGAGGTTGCGGGCGAGGTTCGACCCCATCACGGCGAGTCCGACGACTCCGATGTTGGCCTGGGCTTCCTGGGACACGTGCGACACCTTCCGACGCTCTGAGGGGATGCCCTCAGGCTATCGGGTCACGCATTCCCCGGCCGGGGCCGGGCGCCCCGGTAGCGTGGGGGTGTGAGCCCCGCCGTCCCCGCATCCGTGGTCGTGATGGGGGTGTCGGGTTCCGGCAAGTCGACGGTGGGCGCCCTGCTCGCGGAGGCGCTCGGGGTGCCGTTCGTGGACGGTGACGCCCTGCATCCGCCGGAGAATGTGGCGAAGATGGCGGCGGGCATCCCGCTCGACGACGCCGACCGGGCGCCGTGGCTGGACGCCGTGGGGGCGCGCCTCGCGGACCCGCCTGTCGTGATCGCGTGCTCGGCGCTCAGGCGCGCCTACCGGGACCGCTTGCGCGGTTTCGCGCCCGAGCTGGCGCTCGTGTACCTGCGCGGCGACCGCAAACTGCTGGCCCGCCGGCTGAAGAGCCGGAGGGGGCATTTCATGCCCGCGTCGCTGCTGGACTCTCAGCTGGCGACGCTGGAGAGGCCGGCTGACGACGAACGCGCGCTCGTGCTGGAGATCGGCCGCACCCCTGCCGAACTGGTGCGCGCGGCACTGCTGAGGTGGGAGGCACCGTGACCGTCGACCGTCTGCGCGTGGTCATCGCGACCCCGCTCGAGGCGTCCCTTGTGGAGCTGATCGCCCGCGACGAGCGGCTCGAGGTGGTGTGGGAGCCGGAGCTGCTGGCGGATCCGCTCATCGACTGGATGGTGGGGCCGCTGCAGCGCACCCCCGAGCAGCAGGCGCGCTACGAGGCGCTGCTGGATTCGGCGGAGGTGCTCTTCGGGGTACCCGACCAGTCGGGTGCGGCCCTCGCCCGCACGGTGGCGGCGAACCCGCGCTTGCGGTGGGTGCACACGATCCCGGCCGGCGGCGGGCAGCAGGTGCGGGCGGCGAGACTGTCGGATGCCGAGCTGGCCCGGGTGCTGTTCACGACCTCCGCGGGGGTGCATGCGGCCCCGCTGGCCGAGTTCGCGGTGTTCGGGGTGCTCGCGGGGGCGAAGCGGCTGCCCTGGCTGCAGGGGATGCAGCGGGCGGGGCAGTGGGGGCCGCGTGAACCGCTCGGGCTGCTGTCCGAGACGACGGTGCTCGTGGTGGGGCTCGGGGCGATCGGGCGGCTGACCGCCTCGAAGCTGACCGCGCTCGGCTGCCGGGTGGTCGGGGTGCACCGCCGCGAGGTCGAGGCGGAGGTGGAGCGGATCGTGCCGGTCGAGGAGTTCGCGGCCGCCGCATCCACGGCGGATGCGATCGTGCTGGCGCTGCCGGGCACCGATGAGACCCGCGGGATGCTGTCGGCGGAGGTGCTGGCGGCGGTCAAGCCGGGGGCGACGGTGGTGAATGTGGGCCGCGGCACGACGGTCGACGAGCCGGCGCTCATCGCGGCGCTGCAGGACGGCCGGGTGGGTCTCGCCGTGCTCGACGTGACCGCGGTGGAGCCGCTGCCCGCCGACAACCCGTTGTGGACGCTGCCGAACGTGGTGCTCGCCCCGCACACCGCGGCCATCAGCCCGCACGAGCCGCGCCTCATCGCGGAGCTCTTCGCCGAGAACGCCCGTCGCTTCCTCGCGGGCGCACCCCTTCTCAACGTCGTCAACACCCGCGAGTTCTACTGAGGCTGGTTCGGGTAGACTCGCCCCTGAACTTCGGCGAGGGATGGTGTGCCGCGCAAGCAGCACAGCATCCGTGATCGACGCGGTGGGCAGGCCCTGAGTCTTTCCTCACGCTGTTGCGCGTTCGAGTTGACATCACACATCTATCGGGGTTCGGCCCCATCAAGGAGACATCATGTCTGACGACAACAAGCTCGTCGCGGAAGCCCGCGACTCCTTCGGCAAGGGTGCGGCCCGCAAGCTCCGCGCCGCCGGCAAGGTTCCCGCCGTGATCTACGGCCACGGCACCGAGCCGCAGCACGTCACCCTCCCCGCGCACGAGGTGGGCCTCATCCTGCGCAAGGCGAACGCCGTGCTCGACCTCGACATCGCCGGCAAGGCCCAGCTCGCCCTCGTGAAGGATGTGCAGAAGGATCCGGTGCGCCAGATCATCGAGCACATCGACCTCATCGTCGTGAAGAAGGGCGAGAAGGTCACCATCGACGTCCCCGTGCACGTGGAGGGCGAGTCGTTCTCGGGCACCATCGTCGCGCTCGACGCCACCACGCTCACGGTCGAGGCGGAGGCCACGCACATCCCTGAGCGCCTCGTCGTGAACATCGAGGGCGCCGAGGAGGGCACCCACGTGCTCGCCGGCGCCGTCGAGCTGCCGAAGGGTGTGACGCTCGTGTCCGACCCCGAGGTGCTCGTGGTCAACATCACCGGCCCCGCGAAGGCGGAGGAGGCCGAGGAGGCTGCCGAGGCGCCCGCCGCCGAGGCCGCTCCGGAGGCCGCCGAGGCCGAGGCCGAGTAGCACCGGCACCCGCTCTCCGCTGTGACGGTTGACGTCGGTGCCTGATGACGTCTGGCTCGTAGCCGGGCTCGGGAATCCCGGGCCCGGCTACGCCGCTCACCGCCACAACGTGGGGCAGATGGCGCTCGACGTGCTCGCCGAGCGTCTGGGCGCCCGGTTCTCGCGCCACAAGACCAACACGCAGCTCGCCGAGGCGCGGCTGGGTCCGGGGCTCGCGAAGCTCGTGCTCGTGAAGCCCAACTCCTTCATGAACCTGTCCGGCGGGCCGGTGTCCTCGGCCGCCAAGTTCTTCGGGCTGGGGGTGGATCGGCTCATCGTGCTGCACGACGAGCTCGACATCCCGTTCGACACCGTGAAGCTCAAGGTGGGCGGCGGTCACGGCGGCCACAACGGCTTGCGTGACATCCAGGCCGCCTTCGGCACCCCGGAGTTCGCGCGGGTTCGGATCGGCATCGGCCGCCCGCCGGGGCGTCAGGACCCCGCCGACTTCGTGCTGTCGCCGTTCGCGAAGGCCGAACGCGAGGCGCTGCCCTCGCTGCTCTCCGACGCAGCCGACGCCACCGAGGACCTCATCCGCGAGGGCCTCCTGGCCGCTCAGCAGCGCCACCACGCCCCCCGCTGATCTCGCGAGATGTCAGGTGTTGCAGAAATCCGGCCCGAAATCTGCAACAGGTGACATCTCGCGGGATGATCCGCGGGATCAGCGGGTGACGGGGTCGGGGGAGTCGAGCAGGGCCAGCTCGGCGCGGCGGGGGAGACCCTCCCAGTCGCCGGGATGCAGGCACGCGAAGGCGCCCGCGGTGACGGCCGTCTCGAGTCGCGTCCGGGGCGACAGCCCGGCGTGCCGCTCGGCAAGGTAGCCGGCCACGAAGGCGTCGCCGGCCCCCACGGTGTCGACGGGGCGGATGGCGCGCGCCGGCACCCGCAGCAGCTCGCCGTCGATGAGGGCGAGGCAGCCGTCCGCGCCGAGCTTGATGATCACCTCGCGCGGCCCGAGCGCCGCGATGGCGCGCACCGCGGTCTCGGCGTCCCGCGCATCCGGCGCGAGCAGCAGCGCCTCGTCGAGCCCCGCGAACACCACGCTCGCCCGTGCGGCGATCGCGCGGTAGACGGCCCCGGCATCCCGCTCGCCCCACAGCGAGGCCCGGTGGTTGACGTCGAAGGAGACCGGCACCCCTGCCGCCACCGCCCGCTCGACGGCGACGTCGAGGGCGGTGAGCGCGGAGCCGGAGATGGCGGCCGTGATGCCCGTCACATGCAGCAGCGCGGCGCCTGCGATGTCCAGTTCGGCGAGGTCGGCGACGCTCAACCGGCTGCCCGCACTGCCCGCGCGGTAGTAGAGCACGCGTGTCGCGTCGGGGGTGCGACGCTCCTTCACCATGAGGCCGGTGGCGGCGGGATCGACGATCGCCCGCACCTCGACGCCTTCCGCGCGCAGTTCGCGCACGATCCGACGGCCGAGCGCATCGTCGCCCACCCGGCCGAGCCAGCTGACCGCCGTGCCCAGCCGGGCGAGCCCGATCGCCACATTGCTCTCCGCGCCGCCGACCCCGAGGCGCAGCGACGACACCGTCTCGAGCGAGCCGAGCTCGGCGGGCAGCACGAGCGCCATCGTCTCGCCGAGGGTCACGACCGGGCCGGACATCAGAGGGCCGGACATCACAGCGCCCCGTCGGCGGATGCCGCCTCGAGCAGGGCGATCGCGGCAGCGGATGCGGAGCGGATGGTGTCGTGGTCCCCCGCCGCGATCGCGGCGCGGTTCACCATCCAGCTGCCCGAGACGGCGAAGACGGCCGCGCTCGACAGGTACTCGACGGCGTTGTGAGCGCCGACCCCGCCGCTCGGCATGAACCGCAGCTGCGGGAGCGGCGCGGCGAGCGCCTCGATCGTGGCGAGCCCGCCGAGGCGGTCGGCGGGGAAGAACTTCACCTCGGTGAGTCCCGCCCGCAGCGCGCGCATCGCCTCGGTGGCGGTGGCGATGCCGGGCAGCGCCGCGAGGCCCCGGTCGAGTGTGGTGGCGACGACGTCGTCGTCGAAACCGGGGCTCACGATGAACGCAGCCCCGGCATCCGCCGAGCGCTGCACCTGCTCGGGGGTGAGCACCGTGCCGGCGCCCACCGTGAGCCCCGGCACGGTCGCCATCGCGGCGAGCGCGTCGAGGCCCGCGGGGGTGCGCAGGGTGACTTCAGCGCTCGTGATGCCGCCCGCGAGGAGGGCGTGCGCGAGGTCGCTCGCGCGTGCGGCGTCGTCGATGACGATCACCGGAACGATGCGGGCGGCCGTGAGGCGCGCGGTCGTCGTGTGCATGGCCATCCTTCGCCGTCGAATACGGCGATGATATCGTTTTCATCCGCGATCAGCCCACGGCGGGCTCGCCGACGAGTGCCGCCGCGAGCAGCCCGCGCGCCCGCTGGTACCGGGTGCGGGCGGTCGAGGCGTTCACCCCCAGCAGCTCGGCCGCCTCGCCGATGCCGAAGCCGTCCCAGTGCACGAGCATCACGAGCTCGCGCAGCTCATCGGGCAGCGCGGCGACCGCGGCCCGCACCTCTCGCCCCTCATCGGAATCCGCCGGATCCCCCGACTGTGCTGCCGCGAAGCCCGCCAGCTCCAGGTGCAGCCGCTCGGCGAGCGCGAGCCGTCGCCGCACCCCGCGGTGGTGGTTGGCGAGCACGCGCCGGGCGACGCCGAACAGCCACATCCGGGCCCGTTCCGGGTCGTCGGGCAGTTCGCGTCGGCGGCGCCACGCGATAAGCAGCGCCTCGCCGAGCAGGTCGGCGGCATCCTCCGCGGGGCTGACGCGGCGCACGAGGTAGCCGAGCAGATCACCACTCGCGCTGTCGACGAGCGCACGGACACGGGCGGCGGTGTCGGCGTTCACTCGCAACTCAGCTGCGTGGACTTGCCCGAGGCGGGGTCGACGACGAAGACCCTCAGGGTCGAATCGGAGGGGTTCACCTCGCCTAAGTCGTCCATCCGGACGCTGAACGTCGTCGACTCCCCGTTCTCGAGCGGTCCGATCTCAGCGTCGTCGAGCGGCACGGTCGTGCCCTCCTCGAACACGATCGAGCACAGCACTCGACCGTCGTCGGCGGACACCACGGTGAGGCTCGCCCCGAACACGTCGTGATCGCCGGAGCCGCTGCTCCCGTCGGCGAACGCCGTACCCACCCCGAAGCTCAGCAGCGAGAGCACCCCGATGCCCGCGCCGAGCATCAGACGTCGCCGTCCGCGGGGAGTGCGTGCGCGCGGGATCGCCTGGGCGACGAGCCCGTCGAGCTCGATGCGCACCGCGGTGTCGTGGGCGGGATCCGCGGGGCGTGCTGCGGCCAGCATCCGGTCGAGCTCGGGATCGAGTTGCTGCATCGTCGGCATCCTCACGTGTCGCGGGCTCATCATGCCCGATATCCGATACATGTCCGGATGAGCGCCGTCTGTCTGAGTGATCTCGAGACGCGGCGCTTCGCGGCGCTCCTCGATCACCTGGGTCTCGAGGTGATCGAGGAGCGCGCCGCGCAGCGGCACGCGTCTCGAGATCACCGGCGTCACCGGTGCGGCGTAGGCTCGGGATGTGGGTCTCGCGTCATTGATTCCGGTGCTGGCGCGCGCCCATACCTTCGCCACCGCGCTTGCGAGCGCGAGCACCGACGGCGACTTCTCGGCCGTTGAGGGCCTGCGGGTGCCGCTGCTGGCGGGGCTGCTCGCCCGCCGCAGCGTGAGCGCCGGCCGCGGTCAGGCGCTGCTCGCGATCACCGCGACGAGCCGCGAGTCGCAGGCGGTCGCCGAGGCTTTCGCATCCTGGGCGCCGGACGCCCTCGTGCTGCCGTTCCCCGCCTGGGAGACCCTGCCGCACGAGCGTCTGAGCCCCTCCGCCGAGACGGTCGGCCGACGACTGCGGAGCCTGCGCGAGCTGCGCCGTTGGCAGGAAGGCCCGCGCGAGCGCCCCCTCGTGCTCGTCGCCTCGGTGCGCGCCGCCCTGCAACCGCTCGCCCCCGGCCTCGACGTGCTCGAGCCGATCGCCCTCACCCCGGGCGGTCGCGGATACGAGCTCGCCTCTCTCGCGATCCGCCTCGCCGAGCTCGCCTACAGCCGCGTCGACCTGGTCACCCGTCGCGGCGAATTCGCGGTGCGCGGCGGCATCCTCGACGTCTTCCCCCCGGACGCCGAGCACCCCGTGCGCGCCGAGTTCTTCGGCGACGAGCTCGAGCAGCTGCGCGGCTTCTCGGTGGCCGACCAGCGTTCGCTCCCCGGCGAGGTGGCGACGGTCGAGCTGCCGCCGGCTCGCGAACTGCTGCTCACGGACGCCGTGCAGCAGCGGGCGCGCGAGCTGCAGCACGAGTTCGCCGCCATCGCGCCGATGCTCGCGAAGATCGCCGAAGGCATCCCGGTGGAGGGCATGGAGTCGCTCACGCCGGCCCTCGTCGGGCGGCTCGTGCCGCTCACCGACTACCTGCCGGACGATGCCGCGGTCGCCGTGCTCTCGCCCGAGCGGGTCGCGACGCGGTCGCTCAGCCTCTCGGAGACGAACCGCGAGTTCCTGGAGGCGGCCTGGTCGGCCGCCACCGCGGGTGCTGCGGCCCCCATCGACCTGCAGGGCAGCCTCGACACGGGCGACTTCCTCACCGTCTCCGGTCTGCAGCTCCAGGCGCGCCCGCGATCCTGGTGGACGATCAGCCCCTTCGATGCGGGCGACGACGAGGTGGCCCGCATCGACGCCCGCGCCATCCCGAGCTTTGCCGGCCAGGCGGACGGTGCCGCCGGTCACGTCGCGAACCTGCTGAAGGGCGAATGGTCGGTCGCGATCGCTGCCGCCGGTCACGGGCTCGTCGACCGAGCCGCCCAGGTGCTCGCCGAGCACGGCATGGCGGCGCGCGTCGTGGATGCGGTGCCCGCCGACCCGGAACCGGGTGTCGCCTACCTCGTCATGGGGGGTGTCGAGGGCGGTTTCGAGCTCGACGAGGCACGCCTCGCGCTGCTGAGCGAGGCCGAGTTCTACGGGCGCGCGGTCGGCATCGACTCCCGCCAGCCGAAGAAGCTCGCGAGCCGCCGCCGCAACGTCGTGGACCCGCTGCAGTTGAAGGCGGGTGACCACGTCGTGCACGAGACCCACGGCATCGGGCGCTTCGTCGAGCTCGTCACGCGCGAGGTCGCGGGCGGCGGGCGGGTCTCGCGCGGCCCGCTCGGCACCCAGCACGAGAAGGTCACCCGCGAGTACCTCGTGATCGAGTACGCGCCGTCGAAGCGCGGGCAGCCGGGCGACCGGCTGTACGTGCCCACCGATCAGCTCGACCAGCTCACCCGCTATGTGGGCGGCGAGAACCCGGCGCTCAGCAAGATGGGCGGATCCGATTGGGCGGCCGCCAAGGGCAAGGCCCGCAAGGCGGTGCGCGACATCGCCGTCGAGCTCGTCAAGCTCTACAGCGCGCGGATGGCGAGCGCCGGCCACGCCTTCGGCCCCGACACCCCGTGGCAGCGCGAGCTCGAGGAGGCGTTCCCTTTTGCCGAGACCCCCGACCAGCTGCAGACCATCGACGAGGTGAAGGCCGACATGGAGCGGCCCATCCCGATGGATCGCCTCATCTCGGGCGACGTCGGCTACGGCAAGACCGAGATCGCGGTGCGCGCCGCCTTCAAAGCGGTGCAGGACGGCAAGCAGGTGGCGATGCTCGTGCCCACCACGCTGCTCGTGCGCCAGCACCTCGAGACCTTCACGGAACGCTTCGCAGGGTTCCCCGTGCACCTGCGGGCGCTCAGCCGGTTCCAGACCGAGAAGGAGTCGAAGGCCACCATCGAGGGGCTGGAACGCGGCGAGGTGGATGTCGTGATCGGCACGCACCGGCTGCTCTCCGAGCAGGTGCGGTTCAAGGATCTGGGGCTCGTCATCATCGACGAGGAGCAGCGCTTCGGGGTGGAGCACAAGGACGCCCTCAAGAAGCTCAAGACCAATGTCGACATCCTCGCGATGAGCGCCACCCCCATCCCGCGCACTCTCGAGATGGCGGTCACCGGCATCCGCGAGATGTCGACCCTCGCGACCCCGCCCGAGGACCGGCACCCGATCCTCACCTATGTGGGGCCGCGGAGCGACAAGCAGATCACCGCCGCGATCCGCCGCGAGCTGCTGCGCGAGGGGCAGGTGTTCTTCGTGCACAACCGGGTGTCGTCGATCAATCGGGTGGCGGCCGAGATCGCCGAGCTCGTGCCGGAGGCGCGCATCGCGGTCGCCCACGGGCAGCTCTCGGAGCATGTGCTCGAGCAGGTGATCGTGGACTTCTGGGAGCGCAAGTTCGATGTGCTCGTGACGACGACGATCATCGAGACCGGCATCGACATCGCCAACGCGAACACCCTCATCATCGACGCGGCCGACAAGTACGGTCTCAGCCAGCTGCACCAGATCCGCGGGCGGGTGGGTCGCGGTCGCGAGCGCGCCTACGCCTACTTCCTGTTCGACGGCGACAAGCCGCTCACCGAGACCGCCCAGGACCGCCTCGAGACGATCGCCGCCAACAACGAGCTCGGCGGCGGCATGCAGATCGCCCTCAAGGATCTCGAGATCCGCGGCGCCGGCAACCTGCTGGGCGGCGAGCAGTCGGGGCACATCGCGGGCGTCGGCTTTGACCTGTACCTGCGGATGATCGGCGAGGCGGTCTCGGCGTTCCGCGGGGATGTCGCGGAGGGCCAGACCGAGCTGCGGCTCGAGCTGCCGGTGGATGCCCGCATCCCGGAGCACTACATCGAGTCGGAGCGGCTGCGGCTGGAGGCGTACCAGAAGCTGTCGACGGCGTCGGCGCCCGCCTCGCCCGACGAGACGCTCGACCGGGTGATCGAGGAGCTCGTCGACCGCTACGGCGAGCTGCCGGAGGCCGTGCAGCAGCTCGTGGCGGTGTCGCGCTTGCGGCGTCAGGCGCAGAAGGCGGGCCTCGGCGAGGTGGTCGCGATGGGCGGACGGATGCGGCTCGCGCCGCTGGAGGTGCCCGACTCCATCCAGGTGCGGTTGCAGCGCATGTACCCGGGGGTGAAGTTCTTCGCGGCCCAGCGTGCGGTGAACGTGCCCATGCCGGAGGGTCTGGAGGATGCCGAGCTGATCGCCTGGGTGGGGCAGCTGCTGACGGCCGCGACGGGCTGAACCGTTGGCCTCGCGACCACCGTCCCGCTGGCGCCGCGCCCTCGTCGAGGCGCTCCTCACCGTCGCCGCCGTCGCCGCGACCGCCGGCACCGCGTGGCTGCTCGCCCCGGAACCCGGCCCGGTGACCTTGGCCGGCATGCTCGCGATGACCCTCTCGCGCAGCCAGCTCGAGCGCGACGTGCGCGGCCGGGTCGAGGCCGCGATCGCCCTGCCGGTCATCGGCCTCGCCGCGGCGGGCACCGGCGCGCTGCTGGTCGGGGTGCCCTGGGCGGGCGCGGCGGTCTATGTGCTCGCGATGTTCGCCTCCGTGTGGGTGCGTCGCTTCGGCGCCCGCTGGCGGCGCATCGGGGCCCTGCTCGCGCTGCCGTTCATCGCCGTGCTGATCGCCCCCGCGCCGCATCCGAGCGGCTGGGGCGCGGTCGGGGCGGTGTTCCCGGCGATCATCGCGCTCGTGGCCTTCGGGTGGGTGACCGTGCTGCAGCTGCTGGCCCGCGGCCTCCGGATGCTGCCCCCCGCGGTGCCCCCGACATCGGACGCGGATCGTGCCTCGACCTTGCGCCCGAGCGCCTCGACGCGGCTCGCGATCCAGCTCGCCGCATCCGTCGCGGTCGCCTTCGTCGTCGGCTTCACGGTGTTCGCGGATCGCTGGGCGTGGATCGTGCTCACCGTGGTGGTGGTCGCGCTCGGCAACGCGGGGCGCGCGGATGTGCTCGCGAAGGGCGTGCAGCGGGTCGCGGGCGCCGCCGTCGGCACGGTGCTCGCCGTCGGCTGCGCGGGCATCGCGATCTCGCCGGGGGCGGGGGTCGCGGTGCTCGCGGTCGCGCTGTTCCTCGCGGTGCTGCTGCGGCCGGTGGCCTACCTGTGGTGGGCGCTGTTCTTCACCCTCGCACTCGCCGTGCTGCAACAGCTCACCGGCGGCGGCTTCGTGCTGGGGGAGCGGCTCGAGGAGATCGCACTCGGCACGGTGCTCGCGCTCGCGGCGGCCTGGTTCCTGCTGCCGGTGCGCACCGAGCTCGTGCTGCGTCGGCGGCTCGGCGAGGTGCTCGCCGCCCTGCAGGAGGGCTCGGATGCGGAGCTCGCCGCCGCGGTCGCGCGCCTCGACAAGGCGGCGGCGCCCTACGGGCCGCTGCTGCGCATCCGTCCGGGCGCCCGGCGCCCGCGGGCCGCCGGCTGGATCGCCGCCACCCGTCGGGCGCTCGCCGGCCCGCGCCCGCCTGCCGCTCGCGTGGGGGCCGCGCGCCGCGCCGTGCGCGAGCCCGACGCGTTGCAGGCCGCGCTCGACGCTCTTGCGGGCTGATCTCGGGACCACGGGCGCAGTAGCGTGGTGCCATGCTGTTCGAGCACCTCGGGCACCGCCCGCGCGTCGACCCCACCGCGGTGATCGCACCGACCGCCGTGGTGAGCGGCGAGGTGACGATCGGCCCCGGATGCCAGATCCTGCACGGTGCCGTGATCAGCGCCGAGGGCGGTCCGATCACGATCGGGGAGTCGAGCATCGTCATGGAGAACGCCCTGCTGCGGGCGAGCGCGAGCGATCCGCTGCACCTCGGCGACCATGTGCTCGTCGGCCCGCTCGCGTCGATCTCGGGGGCGACGATCGGCGACGAGGTGTTCCTCGCCACCGGTTCCCGGATCTTCAACGGCGCCCGCATCGGCGACCGCAGCGAGGTGCGCATCAACGCCGTCGTGCACCTGCGCACCGTGCTGCCCGCCGAATCGGTGGTGCCGATCGGCTGGGTCGCGGTCGGCGATCCGCCGAGCATCCTGAGCCCCGACAAGCATGAGGAGATCTGGGCGATCCAGCAGGGGCTCGACTTCCCCGGCTACGTCTTCGGCCTCGACCGCGGCACCCCGGACCTCATGGTGCAGCTCACCGAGCGCTACGCGCGCCACCTCGCGCGGCACGCCGACGACACGCCGAGCGACTGACGCGCCGTCCGGCACCGCCGACTCCGGATGGTGACCTCCCGGTAACAAGCCGTTGACATCGCCCGGCTTGAGTGGAACTCCGCGGCGGGGGCCGCGGCGCGGTCGTCGGGGGAGAGGTTGTCGCACATGGCTCACGAGATCATCGGCGAATGGGATGTCGCCCTGTCGCAGAAGGGCGAGTCGGTGCCCCTCGGGCGCCTCAGCTTCTTCGAGAAGGAGGGCAGGCTCGTGGTCGTCGACAGCGATCCGGAGGTGGGCGGCTCACCGGCGGATGTCGAGTCCGACGGCGACACGCTTCGATTCGAGATCCTCGGCGCCGGGACATCCCGCGGCGCGACGCGGCACGTGTTCGAGGTGACCATGCGGGGGCATGCGAGCTTCACGGGCACCCGTCGCCGCGGGATGCTCGCCCGGGTGCCGGTGGCGGCTCAGCGGGTGATCGACCCGCTCGACGCACTCGCCGGCAACCTCGCCGGCGCGAAGGCCAAAGCCGCCGAGGCCGCTGCGCGCGCCGCGCTCGCCGCGGCAGAGGCCGCTGCGGCGCAGGCGGAGGCCGAGGCGGCGGAGGCGATCGAGGCGGCGCGTCGTGCGGCGCAGAAGGCGGTCGCCGCGCGCGCCGCGGCCTCCACCCCGTCGGCGGCCACGCCCCTGGTGGTGCCCTCCGAGGTGCTCGCGATCATCCCGGCCCCCGCGCAGCCCGCGGCGGTCGATGCCCCGCCGGCGCCGGCCGGCGCCGCCTGAACCCGGTCGTCAGGCGGTCTTCGACCACACCTTGCCGACGACGAGCGGCAGCAGCACGAGGGCGCGGAGATCGATGATCGCGTGCAGCACGATCACGAGCACGATCGACCCCGACACCACGTAGACGCTCGCGAAGATGATGCCGAGCACGGTCGCCGTGATCACCCCGGTGAGCTTCTGGTACAGGTGCAGCGCCCCGAACACGAGGGTGGCGATGAGGAAGGCGAGCGGTCCGTTCGGGATGATCCCGAACAGCAGCGCCGGCATCCCGAGACGGAACAGCAGCTCCTCGAAGACGCCCGCCGAGATGCTGAGGCCCGCGCCGTAGGGCAGCTCCGCACGCGTGCGGGGGAGCAGGGCGCCGACGTCGCCGAGCGCCGGGATGTTGGACTCCTGCTGGCGGCTCATGAGCAGGATGGGCACGAGCAGCGCCGCGAGCAGCCCGATCCCGAGCCCGACCGCCAGCCCCGGACCGAAGTCGCTCTCGACGAAGGCGTGCCGGGCGCCGGCGATCGGCGGCCAGGCCTGCACGTCGGCGAGCACCCTCGGCACGAGCTCCCACGCGGCCAGCAGCACGGCGGCCGCGAGTCCGCCCATCACGAGCACCGACTCGATGAGCCACTTGCGCAGCACCTTCTGGCGGGCCTCGGTGGCGCGCAGCCGCTTGAACTGGGCGTACTCGCGGCGTTCGCGGGTGGCCGCCCGCCAGACGAGCAGCACGACGACGACGAGCAGCAGGGCGAGCAGCTGGAGATCCACGCCGTCATTGTGTCAGCCGGGTGGATCCGTCCGGCTCCTCCTCAGGGCGGACTCCTCGCGCGGGAATGCGGACGGCGGTGATCGACTTGACTCAGATGATGACGAAGAGCGACGTGGGCCTGCGGTCCGAACGAGGTCCCATCCTGCTGGCGGTCATGGTGGCGACCGGTGTCGTCGCGATCGACGCCACCATCATCGCGACCGCCGTGCCGGCGATCGTGGGCGACATCGGCGGCTTCGCGCAGTTCCCCTGGCTGTTCTCGATCTACCTGCTCACCCAGTCGGTGACCGTTCCGGTGTACGCGAAGCTCGCCGACACCCTGGGGCGCAAGCCCGTCATCCTGTTCGGCATCGCGGTGTTCCTGCTCGGCTCGATCCTGTGCGGGGTGGCCTGGGACATGACGAGCCTCATCATCTTCCGCGCCCTGCAGGGCATCGGCGCGGGTGCCGTGCTGCCGATCACGATCACGATCGTGGGCGACATCTACACGCTCGAGGAGCGCGCCCGCACGCAAGGGTATGTGGCGAGCGTCTGGGGCATCGCGGCGGTCGCCGGTCCCGCGCTCGGCGGCCTCTTCGCGCAGTGGGACTTCTGGCGCGGCATCTTCCTCGTGAACATCCCGCTGTGTCTTGTGGCGTTCTGGCTGCTGGCCCGCAACTACCACGAGAAGGTCGAGAAGCGGGAGCGCCGCATCGACTTCGCGGGCTCGGCGCTGCTCACGGCGGCGTTCACGCTGCTGCTGCTCGGGGTGCTCGAGGGGGGCGCCGGATGGGCGTGGGACTCGCCCATCTCGTTCGGCGTCTTCGGCGGCGGTCTCGCGCTCCTCGTGGTGTTCGTGCTCGTGGAGCGCCGGGCCGCGGAACCGGTGCTTCCGCTGTGGGTGCTGGGGAGGCCTCTGCTGCGGGCCACCGCGGTGGTCGGCCTGGCGGTCGGTGCGGCCCTGATCGGCCTCACCGCCTTCGTGCCCACCTATCTCGTGGTCGGCCTGCATGTGACCCCGCTCGTGGCGGGGCTCGCGCTCGCGACGCTGACGATCGGCTGGCCGATCGCCGCCGCACTCTCGGGCCGGCTGTATCTGCGCATCGGCTTCCGCTCCACCGCGCTCATCGGGGCGACGCTCGTGGTGCTCGGCACGGTGGTGCTCGCCCTGCTCGCCCCCGCGCCGTCGATCGCGACGGTGGCGATCGTGGGCTTCGTGATCGGGCTCGGCTTCGGCTTCGCCGCGGTGCCGACGCTGGTCGCCGCCCAGGCGAGTGTCGGCTGGGAGGAGCGCGGCGTCGTGACGGGCGCCAACATGTTCGCGCGTTCGATCGGGCAGTCGATCGGGGCGGCGGTGCTCGGCGCGGTCGCCAACGGGGTGATCGCGGCTCACGGCGGCAACGAGAACGATCCCGCGACGATCATCGCGGCATCCACGGCCGTCTTCGTCGGGGCGGCGATCGTCGCCGTGCTGCTGTTCCTCGCGACGCTGCTCATGCCGCGCGAACGGCGGGCCGACGCGGCACCCGCCCCCGTGGAGCCCGCGCCCATCACCGGCCCGATCACCGGCTTGGGCTGAGTCGGGGCAGGATGGGCGCATGAGCGAGCCCGTCGTGCCCACCACCCCGCATCCGAAGCTCGAGGAGCTCGTGGCGGTGCTCGAGCACCTGCGCGCGCCCGGCGGCTGCGCCTGGGACCGCGAGCAGACGCACGCCTCGCTCGTGCAGTACCTCATCGAGGAGAGCTACGAGCTCGTCGACGCGATCGAGGCGGGGGATGACGCGGAGCTCGTGGAGGAGCTCGGCGACGTGCTCTACCAGGTGATCTTCCACTCCGACATCGCGGCCGAGGAGGGGCGCTTCAGCCTCGAGGACGTCGCGGCGCACATGACCGCGAAGATGGTGGGGCGGCAT
Organism: Protaetiibacter larvae; assembly: GCF_008365275.1. Classification (GTDB taxonomy): domain Bacteria; phylum Actinomycetota; class Actinomycetes; order Actinomycetales; family Microbacteriaceae; genus Homoserinibacter; species Homoserinibacter larvae. Next base: position 1,214,554 of record NZ_CP043504.1, read on the forward strand.
CCGCACGTCTTCGGCGACGCGGTCGCCGACACCCCGGATGCCGTGATGGCCCGCTGGGATGAGCTCAAGCGGGTCGAGAAGCCGGGCCGCTCGAGTGTGCTCGACGGCATTCCGCAGGGCATGCCCGCGCTCGCGCTCGCGGCGAAGCTCGTGGGGCGGGCCGAGAAGGTGGGCCTGGCCCCGGAGGCCGCTCCCGCGATCCCCGTCTCCGAGGCCGCCCTCGGCGACGAGCTGCTCGCGACGGTGGTGGCCGCGCGCGCCGCGGGCCTCGACGCCGAGCGCGCCCTCCGCGACGCCCTTCGCCGACTGCAGGACGACATCCGCGCCGCCGAGTCGTCCCCTCGCTGATCATGGCGCGGCTGGAGCCGTGACCCGACGGCGGGGGAAACGCCTCCCGCCACGAGGTCGTAGCTCCAGCCGCGCCACGACTCCCGCGTCAGAGGTGGGTTCGGGCGCGGTAGGCGCGCACCGCCATGCGGTTGCCGCAGCGGGTGGAGCAGAAGCGGCGCGAACCGTTCTTCGAGAGGTCCACGAAGACGCCCGCGCAGTCGTCGGCCTCGCAGTCGCGCAGGCGGTCGAGGCGCCGGGCGCGCACGACGTCGGCGAGCGCCATCGCGGCTTCGACCAGGATGCGTTCGGCGAGCGGCGCGTCGGGCTCGGTCGCGTGGATGTGCCAGCCGACCCCGTCGTGGTCGACGACGCGCGGGGTGGCGTGCGCCTCGCTCAGCACGTGGTTGATCCAGCCGACGACCTCGGCATCGTCGGCCCCCCACACCTCGCGGATGCGGGTGCGCGCCGCCTGCACCTCGGCGAGTTCGCGAGCGTCGCCGTCGCGGCGCCCGGAGTACAGCCAGCGGTCGAGCAGGGTCACGAGCTCCGGGGTCGTGAGCAGCTCGTCCCTGCCGCTCTCGGAGGCGGTCGGCACGGTGTCGGCGAGCGCGACCATGAACTCGAGCGCGAGCTCCGTGTCATGAGTGAAAAGCATTTGACTCCTGACGGATGCGCCGACTAGCGTCACGACTGAACTCAATTTAGCCCATGACACGCGGATGAGGGGAAGCCATGAGCGCACGAGGCACGGCCGCGCGCCGCGGCATCCTGGGCGTCACCCTCGGCCTCGCCGCCGCCCTCGCCTTCGGTGCGGGCGGCACCGTGATCAAACCGCTGTTCTCCGACGGCTGGACCCCCGGCGCCGCGGTGCTCGCCCGCGTCACGATCGCGGCACTCGTGCTCGCCATCCCCGCCCTGCTCGCCATCCGCGGACGCCTCGGCGTGCTCTGGCGCGCCCGCCGCACGCTCCTGCTCTACGGAGTGCTGGCCGTCGCCGGCACCCAGCTCGCCTTCTACGCCTCGCTCGAGCGCATCCCGGTGGGCGTCGCGCTGCTCATCGAGTACCTCGCGCCCGTCGCGCTGCTGCTGCTCGCCTGGGTGCGCACCCGCCGGACCCCGCACCGCGTCGTGCTCCTCGGCGCGGGGCTGTCGGTGGTCGGCCTCGTGCTCGTCATCGGCCCGTCGGGATCGGGGGCGCTCGACCCATGGGGACTCGCGCTCGCGGTCATCGCGATGGTCGGCGTCGCCTTCTACTACGTGCTCGGCGCCCGGGTGGATGAGGACATCCCGCCCGTCACCCTCGCCTGGAGCGGCTTCGTGATCGGCGCGGTCGTGCTCGCCGCCGCGGGTGCCGTGGGGGTGCTGCCCCTGCGCGCGAGCTTCGGCGACGTCGGCTTCTTCGGCGGGCAGGCGCCCTGGTGGGTGCCGTTGCTGCTCGTCGGCGTCGTCGCGACGGCCTTCGCCTACGTCGCCGGGATCACCGCGATCTCGTTCCTCGGCACGCGGGTCGCGAGCTTCCTCGGGCTGTCGGAGGTCATCTTCGCCGGTGTCATCGGCTGGATCGTGCTGGGCGAGGAGTTCGGACCGGTGGCCCTCGGCGGCGCGGCGCTCATCCTGGGCGGCATCGTGCTCGTGCGGCTCCAGCCGCAGGATTCCGCCCCGCTGCCCGAACCCGTCCCCGTGCCCGAACCCGTCCCCGTGCTCGATCCCGTCCCCGCGGTGGATACCGGCGTCACGCCGCGGCCCTAGGCGACCCGGCTCCCCGCCGCGAGCCGCCTCGACGGCGCGTGAGTGCGTCGGATCGCACCGGCCACGAGGGCGGCCGCGAGCAGCACGTGCAGTCCCAGACCCACCGCCCAGCTCGGCACGGTCTTCGCCAGGATCTCCGCCGGCGTCGTGTAGTCGCCACCCTCGTAGTACATCGCGCACTCGTCGTAGCCCTCGCTCGGCGTCGGCGGCAACTGCACCTGTCGTACCCCGACCTTGATGCTGCCGAACAGATCCTCCGGGTAGCCGTCTCGCGAGAGGTGAGCGGGGGCTGCATCCGCGAGGATCACGTACGGGTTCGCGGCCAGCAGCCACCACACGCGGTCGAAGCGCGGGATCGTGTACTCGTAGCTCTCGGCATGGCACTCCGGATCGACCGGGAGCCCGGTCTCGGGATCGACCTCGCCCGAGCCGTCCCAGTCCATGACCTGGTTGACCACGGTCACCTTCTCCTGCATCAGGAGCCCGCCGAGCGAGAAGGCGATGAGCGTGCCGATCGAGAGCGCCGCGACCACGAGGTACGTCACCACGACCGAGAACAGCGGACGGCGGATGAGCCCCGAGAGCCCCACGCCGATCGCCGACACGATCGCGAGCTCCGCCGCGAGCACGACGATCGACACGATCGCCGTATCGGGGGATGCCCCGCCGAGGGCGAGCGCGAACAGCAGGAACGGCAGCGCCGCCCCGAGGAAGGCGAGTGCCGTGATCCAGGCGGCGAGCAGCTTGCCGATCACGAGCTGCCCCGTCGTGACGAGCGTCACCTGGGTGGTGGCGAGGGTGCCGTTGTCGCGATCCCCGTTGATGGCGTTGCCGCTCAGCGCGGGCGTCACGAGCGTGCCGAGCAGCAGCACGAAGTACACGATGAGCGAGTACAGCACCGCGCCCGGTGCGTCGGAGTTCGAGGTCGCGATGGTCGTGAGCACCGTCACGATGAGCACGATGAAGGCGAACACGCCGAGCAGCACGTACCAGGCCGCCCCGCGCACGCGCTGGCGCAGTTCGATCGAGGAGATCGTCCACATTCCGCTGAACCAGTTCATCGCGCCGCCTCCCCGGGGTTGAGATCGAGGAAGGTGTGCTCCAGATCCCCCACCGATGGGGCGAACGAGCTCACCGGCACCCCCGCCTTCACGAGCGCCGCGAGCAGCTCCGCCGCGCGGTCCTCGCCCGCGAGCGGCACCACGAAACCCTGGGGTTCGCGCACGATCGACGCGGCGTCGATCCCGGAGGCGATGAGCTCCCGGTAGAGGCCCGAGGCATCGAGCGCCCGGATGCGCCACCCGCGCTCGGTGCGCTTGGCGGCCTCCACGCGGTCCTCGCTGACGGAGGAGCCCGCCTCGAGGAACACGGCGCGGTCCGCCAGCTCGTCGAGCTCGGCGAGCACGTGGCTCGAGACGATGATCGTGCGGCCCTCGGCGGCGAGGCGCTTGAGCAGCACGCGCAACGCGATCCGGGCGCCGGGATCGAGACCGGATGCGGGTTCGTCGAGCAGCAGAACGCGCGGGTCGTGCACGAGCGCGCGGGCGAGGCTCAGTCGCTGCTTCTGCCCGCGGGAGAGCACCTTGGTGGCCTGGTTCGCGAGCGGGGCGAGGTCGGCGAGCGCGATGAGCTCCTCGGCGCGGATGGATGCCGCGGCCCGCGAGAGACCGTAGAGGCGCCCGGTCAGCTCGAGGCTCGCGCGCACGCTGAGCGCCGACCACGAGCCGAGCACGTCGGGCATCCAGCCGAGGAGGCCGCGCACCGCGCGGCTCTGCGCGACCGGGTCGTAGTCGCCGATCCGGATGGTGCCGCGGTCGGGCACGAGGAGCGTCGCCAGCATGAGCAGCAGGGTGGTCTTGCCCGAGCCGTTGGGGCCCACGAGGCCCGTCACCTGCCCGGGAAAGGCTTCGAAGCTCACGGAGCGCACGGCGTGCACCGCGCCGAAGGAGCGCGCGACGTCGTCGACGACGACGCCCACCTCGCTCGGCGGAGCCGCAGTCTGAGAGGTACTCATGCGGCCGAGACTAGGCCCCGGATGCGTCGGTCGGCATCCGCCGGGCGGATGACCCGCGATCCGCCGCGGCAGCCTCGCCCGCGGCACCTGACAGAATCGACAGGTGGCAACGCAGGTGAACCCTCCCCGTGGCATGCGGGACTTCCTTCCCGCCGAGAAGGCGCGCCGCGAGCGCATCCTCGACGTCATCCGGGAGTCGTACCGCGCGCACGGCTTCGACGAGATCGAGACCCCCGTCGTGGAGGACTCCGAGCGCCTGCACTCCGGCCTCGGCGGCGACAACGAGAAGCTCGCCTTCGGGGTGCTCAAGCGCGGACTCACGCGCGAGGAGCTGCAGGCCGCCGAGGAGCCCCTCGACCTCGCCGACCTCGGACTGCGCTTCGACCTCACCGTGCCGCTCGCCCGCTTCTACGCCACCCACCGCGCGGAGCTGCCGAACGTGTTCCGCAGCATCCAGGTGGCGCCCGTGTGGCGTGCCGAGCGCCCGCAGAAGGGTCGCTACCGGCAGTTCGTGCAGTGCGACATCGACATCATCGGCGAACCCGGCATCCAGGCGGAGGGCGAGCTCATCGTCGCCACCCTCGCCACGATCGACGCGCTCGGCCTCGCCGACGCGAGCATCCGCATCAACGACCGGCGCCTTCTGGTCGGCATGCTCGCGGGCTTCGGCTTCCCCGTCGAGGAGCACGACGCGACCCTCATCACGATCGACAAACTCGACAAGCTGGGCCCCGACGGGGTGATCGCCGAGCTCGCCGAGCGCGGGGCGGATGCGGATGCCGTGGCCGCGTTCCGCGCCTTCTTGGTGCGCCCGCAGACGCTCGAGTTCCTGCCTTACGGGGAGCGCGCCATCCGCAAGGCGCTGCCGGCCGGGGCGGACGACGCGGTCGTCGCCGACCTCGTGGCGATCGGTGAGGCGGTCGCCGCGGCGCGCGGGCAGCAGGATGCGCCGCTCGTGTTCGACCCCTTCCTCGTGCGCGGCATGGGCTACTACACGGGCCCGATCTTCGAGGTCGCGCACCCCAGCGTGCCGTACTCGCTCGGGGGCGGCGGACGCTACGACGGCATGATCGGGCGCTTCCTCGGCGCCGAGGTGCCGGCCGCCGGCTTCTCGCTGGGCTTCGAGAGGCTGGTCGACCTCGTCGAGCCGCCCGCCGCGGCGGGGGGTGCGGCGGTCGCGCTCGTGCACGACGAGGGGGTGCCGCTCGCGACGCTCCTCGCCCTGCAGTCGGGGCTTGTCGCGCGCGGTGACCGCGCCCGGCTCGTGCGGCGCGCCAAGAACACCAAGCTGCAGCTGGAGAACCTCGCCGGCCAGGGCTTCACCTCGTTCGCGTTCGTCGGCACCGCTGCATCCGCCGACGTCGACGCCCTGGAGCTGCGCCCCCTCGACTGAGGCGGCCCCGCGTGGCCGGCCGGCATCCGTCCCCCTCGCCCCGCTGTGCCAGAAATGCAGGAGTTTCAGGTCGGACGGATGCGGCTGCCGCGCGGATGGGGGACCCGTCGCCGAGAGCTCCTGCATTTGTGGCGTGGGTCGGGGCGGCAACCCGGAGTGGCTAGGATTCCGGTTGGGCGCTGCCGCCCGATCCCCACCACTTCCCCCTAAGGAGTATCCGTGTCTGCTATCGAGGCCGTCGGCGCCCGCGAGATCCTCGACTCCCGAGGCAACCCGACCGTCGAGGTCGAGGTGCTCCTCGAGGACGGCACCGTCTCCCGTGCCGCCGTCCCCTCCGGCGCCTCCACCGGCGCCTTCGAGGCCTACGAGCTGCGCGACGGCGACAAGGACCGCTACCTGGGCAAGGGCGTGCTGAAGGCCGTCGAGGGCGTGCTCGACGTGCTCGGCCCCGCCATCGAAGGCTTCGAGGCCAGCGACCAGCGCCTCGTGGACGCCGAGCTGATCGCCGCGGACGGCACCGAGAACAAGTCGCGCCTCGGCGCCAACGCCATCCTCGGCGTCTCGCTCGCGGTCGCGAAGGCCGCCGCCGACTCCGCCGACCTGCCGCTGTTCCGCTACCTCGGCGGACCCAACGCGCACACCCTGCCGGTGCCGCTGCTCAACGTCATCAACGGGGGCGCGCACGCCGACACCAACGTCGACATCCAGGAGTTCTTCCTCGTGCCGCTCGGTGCCGAGACCTTCTCCGAGTCGCTGCGCTGGGGTGTCGAGACCTACCACACGCTCAAGGGCCTGCTGAAGGCGAAGGGGCTCGCGACGGGCCTCGGCGACGAGGGCGGCTTCGCCCCCGAGCTCGCGAGCAACCGCGCCGCGCTCGACTTCCTGCTCGAGGCGATCGAGAAGGCCGGCTTCACCCCCGGCACCGACATCGCGGTGGGCCTGGATGTGGCGTCCACCGAGTTCTTCGAGGACGGCGCCTACAGCTTCGAAGGCAAGAAGCTCAGCTCGGCCGAGCTGACCGCCTACTTCGCCACCCTGGTGGCCGACTACCCGCTCGTCACCATCGAGGACCCGCTCGCCGAGGACGACTGGGAGGGCTACCAGGCCCTCACCGCCGAGCTCGGCGGCAAGGTGCAGATCGTGGGCGACGACCTGTTCGTCACCAACCCGAAGCGCCTGCAGAAGGGTCTCGAGCTGGGGGTCGCCAACTCGATCCTCGTGAAGGTGAACCAGATCGGCACCCTCACCGAGACCCTGGACGCGGTGTCGAACGCCCAGCGCGCGGGCTACACCGCGATCCTGTCGCACCGTTCGGGCGAGACCGAGGACACCACGATCGCCGACCTCGCGGTCGCGACGGATGCCGGCCAGATCAAGACCGGTGCCCCCGCCCGCTCGGAGCGCGTCGCCAAGTACAACCAGCTGCTGCGCATCGAGGAGGAGCTCGGCGACGCCGCGGTCTTCGCCGGTCGTTCCGCGTTCCCTCGCGCGCGCTGACCCTTTCGGACGTCGGGCCCGCTTAGCCTGGATCCATGCCCCGTCAGCCCCGCACCGAGCGCGTGCCCGTCATCATGGCGGAGCCCTCGCGCGGGGCGGCCTGGCTGCGCAACTTCCGGTTGTCGGGTTTCGCGTTGACGGTGCTGCTGCTCATCGTGGCCGCGCTCCTGGTGCTGGCCCCGCAGCTGAAGACGCTCGTGGAGCAGCGGCAGCAGATCGCGCAGGCCGAGCAGGCGGTGAAGGATGCGCAGGATCGGCTCGACGAGCTGGACGGCGAGGTGGCGCGGTGGAGCGACCCCGCGTACGTGGAGTCGCAGGCGCGCGACCGGCTGTACTACGTGTTCCCGGGCGATGACAGCTACCTCGTGATCGACGACTCCGCGGTCGCGACCTCCGCCGACGAGAGCCTGCCGATCAGCGACACCATCCAGTCCACCCGTGTGGACTGGATGACCGCGTTCCTGTCGTCGGTGTACTCGGCGGGGCTCACCGAGGCGCCGCCCCCCGCCGACGATCCGCTCATCCCGAGCCCCTCCGAGGGGGCCGCCGGATGACGCGCCCGCCGTTCGATCCGCCGACGGAGGCCGAGATCGCCGTGGTCTCCCGGCAGCTGGGGCGCCCCGCACGCGGGGTGATCGGGATCGCCGCGCGGTGCGTGTGCGGCAACCCGACGGTCGTGGCGACGCAGCCGCGGCTGCCCGACGGCACCCCGTTCCCGACCCTCTACTACCTCTCGCATCCGGGGGCGACGGCCGCGATGTCGACGCTCGAGGCCACGGGGGTGATGCCCGAGCTCGCGGAGCTGCTCGTGGATGAGGTGGCGGACGCCTACCGCGCCGCCCACCTCTCCTACCTGGCCGACCGGGAGAGCATCGAGGCGGTCCCCGAGATCGCGGGCTTCTCGGCGGGCGGGATGCCCGACCGGGTGAAGTGCCTGCACGCGCTCGCGGCGCACGCGCTCGCTGCCGGACCCGGGGTGAACCCGATCGGCGACGAGGCCCTCGCGCGCTCCTCGTGGTCGCCTGAGCGGTGCAGCTGCGCGGAGCCCGGCGCGGCACGCGGGGCCTGACGGTGCGGCGCGCCTCGCTCGCGGTCGCGGGAGTGCTCGTCGGGGCGACGGTGCTCGCCGGCGGGGTCGCCCCCGCGACGGCCGCGGGTTCCGACGTGGTGCGGGAGGCGCAGTACTGGCTCGACGCGTACGGCATCCGCTCCGCGTGGTCGGTGACGCGGGGCGCGGGCGTGACGATCGCCGTGATCGACACCGGGGTCGGCTCGCCGCCGGAACTGAGCGGCGCGGTCGTGGGCGGCACCGACTTCTCGGGCCTCGGCTCGGCGGACGGCCGCACCCCGGTCGGTCCGGATGGCGAGCACGGGACGCTCGTGGCATCGCTCGCGGCGGGGCGCGGCACGGGCGCGAACTCGGGTGTCATCGGCAGCGCGCCGGAGGCGTCCATCCTGGCGATCTCGATCGGCTTCGAGGGCGGCGACTCCGACGAGCAGATCGCGGGGGCGGTGCGCTGGGCGGTCGACCACGGCGCCGATGTGATCAACATGTCGCTCACCCGCAACACCCTCGACTGGCCGGAGAGCTGGGACGACGCCTTCGGCTACGCCAACGCGCACGATGTGGTCGTGCTCGCCGCGGCCGGCAATCGCGGGTCGGGGACGACCGAGGTGGGTGCCCCCGCGACGATGCCCGGCGTGCTCACGGTGGCCGGCGTCGACCGCGGCGGCACGACGAGCCACGACGCGTCCGCGCAGGGCGTGACGATCGGCGTCGCGGCCCCCAGCGAGGATCTGGTCGGTGCGATGCCGGACGGCAGCCATGTGCGCTGGAACGGCACGAGCGGCGCCACCCCCATCGTGGCGGGCGTCGTGGCGCTCGTGAAGGCCGCCCATCCCGAGCTCGACGCCGCCAACATCATCAACCGGATCACCTCGACCGCGCGGGACGCCGGCCCGGCCGGCCCCGATGTGTCGTACGGCTTCGGGCTGCTTGACGCCTACGCCGCCGTGACGGCGCCCGTGGCCGCGGTCGACGCCAACCCGATGGGGGATCTTGCGGAGTGGATCCGGGTGAACCGTCGCCAGGACGCCTCGACACCGCAGGTGGCGCCCGGCCCTGCGCCGGTCGAGCGTCCGCCCGTGCCGCCCGCCCCGAACGATCCGATCGGCACCCTGCTGCCGAGCGCGTTGCTGCTGCGCCAGGTGGGGGCGCCGCTGCTCGCCCTCCTGGTGATCGTGTTCCTCGTGGGCGGGGTGGTCTGGGGAGCGGTCAGAGCGTACGGACCGGCCGCCCGCAGGCGGTAGATTGGACTCGACTTTTTCCCCCAGCGAGGAGAACCCCCACGGTGCGCAAGATCCTGATCGTCGGCGGCGGCTACGCCGGCTTCTACACCGCCAAGAAGCTCGAGAAGCATCTGCGTCGCGGCGAGGCGGAGGTCACCATGGTCGACCCGCTGCCGTACATGACCTACCAGCCGTTCCTCCCGGAGGTCGCCGCCGGCGGCATCGAGCCGCGTCACGCGGTCGTGCCGCACCGCCGTCACCTGAAGCGCACCCACGTCGTCACGGCGAAGGTCACCCGGGTGGACCACGCCACCAAGACGGCCGTCATCACGCCGTCGGTGGGCGAGCCGTGGACGGTCGAGTACGACACCCTCGTGCTGACCGCCGGTGCCGTCTCGCGCACCTTCCCCATCCCGGGCGTCGCGGATGAGGCGATCGGCCTCAAGAACATCGAGGAGGCGATCGCCATCCGCGACCGTCTCACCCAGAACTTCGTGAAGGCGTCCAACCTGCCCGCCGGCCCGGAGCGCGATCGGCTGCTGACGGTGGTCGTCGTGGGCGGCGGCTTCGCCGGCATCGAGGTGCTCGGCGAGCTGCGTAGCTTCGCGAGCTCGCTCGTCGGCCAGTACGAGAACCTCTCGTTCGAGGACACCCACTTCCACCTCATCGAGGCGATGGGGCGCATCATGCCCGAGGTGTCGCTCAAGACGAGCCACTGGGTGCTCAAGAACCTCGCGGAGCGCGGTGACAACGTGCACCTCGACACCCAGCTGTCGAGCGCCACGGGCGGTGTCATCCAGCTCTCGACGGGCGAGAGCTTCGAGTCGGATCTCATCATCTGGACCGCCGGCGTCATGGCGAACCCGGTGGTGCGCACGACCGACCTGCCGATCGAGGAGCGCGGCCGCATCCGGGCGCGCGCCGACCTGCGCATCGTGGACGAGAACGGCGAGTTCGTGCCCGAGGCCTGGACCGCGGGCGACGTCGCCGCGGTCCCCGACCTCACGGGTGGCGGCGTGGGCGGCTTCTGCGTGCCCAACGCCCAGCACGCGGTGCGCCAGGGCAAGCTCCTCGCGAAGAACCTGGTGGCGGAGCTGCGCGGCGAGAGCCCGCGCGAGTACATCCACAAGAACGCGGGCGCGGTGGCCGGCATCGGCCTGTACCACGGCGTGTTCCAGAGCGGGAAGATCTCGATCAAGGGCTTCATCGCGTGGCTCATGCACCGTGGCTACCACGGCCTCGCGATCCCCATGTGGGAGCGCAAGGCGCGCGTGTTCAGCAACTGGATCATCAACTTCCTGTTCCGTCGCGACCTCGTCGGCATCCCGGCGCGCGATGTGCCGCGCGAGGCCTTCGAGACCTTCGCCTCGCGCCCCAAGGCGTAGTCGACCCGCACCGCGCACCCCCGCTGATCGAGTGCCGCGGCAAACCCCGCTGATCGGGTGTGCTGCTGCGCGGCTACTCGATCAGCGGGGTGTGCCGCTGCGCGGCTACTCGATCAGCGGGGTGTGCCGCTGCGCGGCTACTCGATCGGCGGGGTCCGCTACGCCTTGCGCATGTAGGCGCGCACGGCGAGCGGCGCGAACACCGCGACGATGACGGCGGCGCCGAGCAGCGTCCACCAGACGTCGACCGTCCAGGTGCCGTCGTTCGCGAGCCCGCGGAACGCCGTGATGAGGTGGGAGACGGGGTTCATCTCGGCCACCGGCCGCAGCCAGTCGGGCAGGGTGCTGGTGGGCACGAAGGCGTTCGAGAAGAACGTCAGCGGCATCATGATGAGCATCGCGATGCCCTGCACGGTGCCCGCGGTGCGGGCCTTCACGCCGAGCAGCGCCCAGATCCAGCTGACCGCCCATGCGGTGACGATCACGAGCACTGCGGCCACGAGCAGGCCCCATCCGCCGCCGGGACGCCAGCCGATGAGGAAGCCGACGAACATCGTGAGCCCGGTGATCACCGCGTAGCGGATGGTGTCGGTGAGCAGCGCGCCCGCGAGCGGGGCGATGCGCGCCATCGGCAGTGAGCGGAAGCGGTCGAAGACGCCCGTGTCCATGTCCTCCCGCAGCTGCGTGCCCGTCACGACGGAGGCCTGCACGACGCCCTGCACGACGATCGCGGGGATCAGCATGGGCAGGTAGGCCGTGACACCGCCGGCGATCGCACCGCCGAACAGGAACGCGAACATGAAGGTGAAGATGAACGGCACGAGCAGCACATCCGCCCACTGCTCGGGCGTGCGGCGCAGCCGGATGAGCGCGCGGTAGGCCATCGTGAAGGTCTGCGAGATGGTCTCGCGGACGCCGACGTGCTTGGTGAGGGTCGTCGGGAAGACGGCGGGCTTGGTCTGGATGAGGGCGGTCACGCCGCCACCTCCTCGGGGATGGGGGTCTCGTCGCGTTCGGACGCGTCGTGGCCGGTGATGGTGAGGAACACCTCGTCGAGCGTGGGCTTCTCGACGCTCACCTCGGTGAGGCGGATGCCCTGCTCGCGGAAGGCGATGAGCAGGTCGGTGACCCGTTCGGGGTCGGCCATGGGGGCCGTGATGCGCGCCTGCTCGGGGGTGAGGGTGCCATGCACGCCGAGCACGCGCTCGATCGTGGCGAGGGCGGCCTCGGGCTGCGAGCCTTCGTCGAGGCGCAACTGCAGGGAGGCGGTGCCGACGAGGCCCTTGAGGTGGTCGGCGGTGCCTTCGGCGACCACCTTGCCGCTGTCGATGACGGCGATCCGGTTGGCGAGCTGGTCGGCCTCGTCGAGGTACTGGGTGGTGAGCAGCACGGTGGAGCCGTTCGCAACGAGGTCGCGGATGACATCCCACATCTGCCCGCGGGTGCGCGGGTCGAGGCCCGTGGTGGGCTCGTCGAGGAAGATGAGCGGCGGCTGCGAGATGAGGCTCGAGGCGAGGTCGAGGCGCCGGCGCATGCCGCCGGAGTACTTGCCGACGGGGCGTCTGGCGGCTTCGGCGAGGCCGAACGATTCGAGCAGTTCGAGGCCCTTGCGCTTGGCTTCGCGGTGTCCGAGGCCGAGCAGGCGGCCGAAGACGATCATGTTCTCGAGTCCCGAGACCTTCTCGTCGACGGAGGCGTACTGGCCGGTGACGCCGATGAGCTGGCGCACGACGTTGGGTTCCGCCACGACGTCGTGCCCGAAGATGCGGGCGGTGCCGGCGTCGGGGGTGAGCAGGGTGGCGAGCATGGAGATCGTGGTCGTCTTGCCGGCGCCGTTGGGGCCGAGCACGCCGTACACGATGCCGGGCTCGACGCGCAGGTCGACGCCGTCGACGGCGCGGTTGCTGCCGAAGACCTTGACGAGTCCTTCGGCGTCGATCGCGTACTCACGCGATGCGAGGGTGGTCACTGGGTGTTGTCCTTTCGTGGGGAGGTGAGCGCCGCGTCGAGCGCGGCAAGAAGTTCGTGACGGTCGAATCCGCCGCGGACGAGGGCGCGCGGCACGGTGCCGAGCTCGGCGGAGAGGATGCCGCGCACGAGTTCGAGGTCCATGGTGCGCGGGCGTCCGCCGCGGGAGGCGCGCGCGTTGCGGGAGGCGCGCTCCCAGGCGTCCTTCGCGGAGGATCCGAAGCGCGGGCGTCCGCCGCGCACCCGGGGGGCGGCGGTCAGCCGGGCCGGTTCGGGCAGTCGGACGCCGACGGCGGCGAGGGTGTGCTCGCGTTCCTTGGCGAGCGCATCCGTGAAGGCCTCGTAGTTGAGCCCGAGTGGTCCGAGCAGGGTGGTGGCCTTGCCGCGCCGGTCGAAGAGGAAGGCGAGCAGCAGGTGCTCGGCCTCGACGTTGGGGGCGCCGCGGTTGGTGGCTTCGAGGGAGGCGACCCCGAAGAGCGCGCCGAAGTCGGCACGGACGATCGGATCGCCGCCGAGTTCGTGACGCGGGTCGCCGTGGTGGGCGCTGCGGGTGGCGTCAGACATTCCTTCTCCTCCGGAGTTCGAGGTCGATCGATGCGACGCGCTGCAGGTGCTTCTTGTGCACCGCCTGGCGGGTGACGCCCAGGCCTTCGGCGATCTGGCCCCAGCCCCAGCCGGCGCGCAGGGCGCGTTCGACGGCGGAGTCTTCGAGCTGGTCGGCGAGGGCGCGGAGGGCCACGACGGCGGCGAGGTCGTCGGCGATCGGGTCATCGGGATCGATGGCGCGCGGGTTCATGCACGCAACATTAGTTGCTAATTCGCGATTACGCAACTTAAGTTGCTCGTGCCCTCGCTGGGACTCGAACCCAGACTGAGGCGATTTTAAGTCGCCTGCCTCTGCCGATTGGGCTACGAGGGCGTGCGCCCATTCTGCCTGGATCGCCCCACCTCAACGGGGGGATTGGTGTCTGAGTCGCGCGTCTGGGACACTTGACCCACTCCGGGGGACTCGTCGACGAGAAGGGGGTCGGAATGACGCGCATGCCCGCGACCGAACGACGTGCCGCGCTCGCGCGAGCCGCACTCGTGGTCGTCGACCGTGACGGCGTACACGCCGCCACGACCCGCGCGATCGTCGCCGAGGCGGCCATGCCCCTCGCGAGCTTCCACTACGCCGTCCCCTCCCGCGACGAGCTGCTGCGCGACGTCGTCGAGCTCGTCGTCGACGACGAGTCGGATGCCGCCCTCGCGGGCCTGCTCGCCGAGGCCGTCGACGTGCGCGACGCCATCCGCCGCACCCTCACCGCCTACCTCGACCACGTGCGGCTCGCCCCGGGCCGAGAGCAGGCCATGTTCGAGCTCACCCAATACGCACTGCGCACCCCCGAGCTCGCCGACCTGCCGGCCGAGCAGTACGGCCGCTACCACGCGACCGCCGCGACCCTGCTCACCGCCGCCGAGGCCCACCTCGGCATCCGGTGGGTCGTCCCCGTCGCCGCACTCGCCCGCCTCATCGTGACCCTCACCGACGGCATCACCCTCGCCTGGCTCGCCGACCGCGACGACGCCGCAGCCGAGAACACCATCGACCTCGCGACCGACGCCCTCGCGCCCTTCGCCCAGCCCGCCCCCTGATCGCGCCGATCCCCACCACAGGAGACCAGATGACCACGTCCGAGATCACCGCGAAGGCGAGCTCCGCCGCCTTCGCCGAGCCGCAGCGCGCCGTCACCGGCGCCTGGATCGCCGCCTTCGCCGCCGCCTGGCTCGGGGTCTGGATGGCGCAGCTCGGCCCCTTCCAGGTGCTGCTTCCCGTGCAGGTGGAGGAGGTGCTGCCGACCGCGAGCGAGCACTGGACCGAGTCGGTCATGGCCTTCGGCATCATCTCCGGCATCGCCGGCATCTGCGCCATCATCGCCTTCCCGGTCACGGGCGCGCTCTCCGACCGCACCACCTCGAGGCTCGGCCGTCGCCGCCCCTGGGTGATCGGCGGCGCCGTGCTGTTCGCCGTCTCGCTCGTGGCGCTGAGCTTCCAGACCTCGATCGTGGGCGTCGGCGTCTTCTGGTCGCTCGTGATCACGGGCTTCTGCATCCTCGCCTCGGCGCTCACCGCCCTCATCTCCGACCAGGTGCCGGTGCGCCAGCGCGGCTTCGTGTCGGGCTGGATGTCGGCGCCGCAGGCGGTCGGCATCATCCTCGGCGTGCTGCTGGTCACCGAGGTGCTCGTCGTGAGCGTGCTCGGCCCGCTCGTCACCGGCATCTTCACCGAGCGCTTCTACGGCTACACCGCCCTCGCCGTGCTGCTGCTCGCGCTGCAGCTGCCGATCCTGGCCGTCGCGAAGGAGATCCCGCTCGAGAAGGCGCACCGTCAGCGCTTCTCCTTCCTCGGGATGCTGCGCGGCATGTGGATCTCGCCGCGGAAGCACCCCGACTTCGCCTGGACCCTGACCAGCCGCGTGCTCGTCAACACCGGCAACGCGCTCGGCACCGGCCTGCTGCTGTACTACCTGGCCTACGGCCTCGAG
Source organism: Protaetiibacter larvae (assembly GCF_008365275.1). Lineage (GTDB taxonomy): Bacteria > Actinomycetota > Actinomycetes > Actinomycetales > Microbacteriaceae > Homoserinibacter > Homoserinibacter larvae. The sequence continues at coordinate 1,229,704 of NZ_CP043504.1, forward strand.
ATCGGCATCGACGACGCCGAGGAGGCGCTGCTGCCGCTCATCGTCGTGTACCTGATCGGCGTCGTCATCTCCGCGCTCATCGTGGGCTACCTCTCCGACCGTCTCGCCCGCCGCAAGATCTTCGTCATCTGGGGCGCCCTCTCGCAGGCCGTCGCCGCCTTCGTGCTCGTCTTCGTGACGAGCTACGAGGCCACCTTCGTGGCCGGCGCGCTGCTCGGCCTCGGCTACGGCGCCTTCCTCGCCGTCGACCAGGCGCTCGCCACCCAGGTGCTGCCCGACCCGCACGACCGCGGCAAGGACCTCGGCATCATGAACATCGCCTTCCAGGTGCCGCAGGCCCTTGCGCCGCTGCTCGGCGCCCTCGTGGTGGTGTCGCTCGAGGGCTTCCGCGGGCTCTTCATGCTCGCCGCCCTGGCCGCCGCGATCGGCGCAGCCGTCGTGGGCCTCGTGCGCGACGTCAAGTGACCGGCCCGCAGTGATCAGGAACCCCGCATGAGCTTCACCCTCGCACCCCAGAGCAACCGGCCGTGGCAGACGCCCGCGGAGTGGTGGCCGCGCCTGGCGTCGGCCACGGCCGGTGTCGAACCGCCCTACGGCGTCATCGCCGTCGAGGCGCTCGCCGCCAACGCGCATGCCATGCTCGAGCGCGCCCAAGGCACCACGATCCGCGTCGCGAGCAAGTCGGTGCGCGTGCGGTCGGTGCTGGATGCCGTGCTCGCCCTGCCCGGCTACCGCGGCATCCTCGCCTACACGCTCTCGGAGGCGCTGTGGCTCGCGGAGACGCACGAGGACGTCGTGGTCGGCTACCCGACCGCCGACCACCTCTCGATCGCCAAGCTCGCCTCCGACGAGAAGCTCGCCTCCCGCGTCACCCTCATGGTCGACTCGCTCAAGCATCTCGACCTCGTCGACAGCATCGCGCCGCCGTCGCAGCGCGCCACCATCCGGCTGTGCCTCGAACTCGATGCCTCCTACCGCAACCCCGTCCTCGGGCACGTCGGGGTGCGCCGCTCGCCCGTGCACGAGCCCGTCGAGGCCGGGTCGCTCGCCGCCGCGATCGCCCAGCGGCCCGGCTTCCGCCTCGTCGGGATGATGGCCTACGAGGCGCAGATCGCGGGCGTCGGCAATGCGGGGCTCGGCAACGTCGCCATCCGTGCGATGCAGAAGGCCTCCGCGAGCGAGCTGCGCGAGCGCCGCGGTGCCGCCGTCGAGGCGGTGCGCAAGGTGGCCGAGCTCGAGTTCGTGAACGGGGGAGGCACGGGCTCGCTCGAGTCGACCCACGACGATCCCGCCGTCACCGAGATCGCGGCAGGCTCGGGGCTCTTCGGCCCCCTGCTGTTCGACGGCTACGAGCACTTCCAGCCCGCGCCCGCCGCCTCCTTCGCGATGAGCGTCGTGCGCCGCCCCACCGCCGACATCGCCACCGTGCTTGGCGGCGGATGGATCGCGTCGGGCCCCCCGGGCGAGGATCGCCTGCCGCGCCCCGTCTGGCCCGAAGGCCTCAAATACGTGGCTCGCGAGGCCGCGGGCGAGGTGCAGACGCCCGTACAGGGCGACGCCGCACGCGAGCTGCGCATCGGCGACCGGGTGTGGTTCCGCCACGTGAAGGCGGGGGAGCTCTCCGAGCATCTCAACGAGTTCCTGCTCGTCGAGGGCGACCGCATCATCGACCGCGTGCCCACCTACCGGGGAGAGGGCAAGGCGTTCCTGTGACCGCGACGGCATCCGATCGGACCACCGAGGCGCGTCTGCGCGCCTCCGGCCCCTGGCGCAACTGGGGCCGCACCGAGTCGTCCCGCCCCACGTTCCGCGCATCCCCCACGAGCACGGCCGAGGTCCAGGCGCTCGTGCGCCTCGCGCGGGAGCGGGGTCTGCCGCTCAAGGTGGTGGGCGCCGGCCACAGCTTCACCTCGATCGCCGCGACCGACGGCATCCTCGTGGACCTCGACCGGATGCAGGGGGTGCGCGCCGTCGATGCCGCGACCGGGCGGGTGACCCTCGCCGCGGGCACGCGGCTGCACCAGCTGCCCGAGCTGCTCGCGCCGTACGGCCTCGCCCTGCAGAACATGGGCGACATCGACCGGCAGTCGATCGCCGGCGCCACCTCCACCGGGACCCACGGCACGGGCGGCCGATTCGGCGGACTCGCGACGACGATCACGGGGGCCGTCATCGTCACCGGCGACGGCTCGATCCTCGAGCTCGACGCCGCCACCAACGCCTCCCTGCTGCCCGCCGTGCGGCTCGGTCTCGGCGCGCTCGGGGTGCTCGTCGAGCTCACCATCCAGTGCGTGCCCGCGTACCTGCTGCGCGCGGTCGAGCATCCCGAGCCCTTCGCGGTCATCGACGAGTTCGCGGCCCGCGTGGAGACGGCCGACCACTTCGAGCTGTACTGGTGGCCGCACACCGACCGCGTGATGACGAAGACCAACACCCGGCTGCCGCTCGAGGCGGGGCGCGCCCCGGTCGGTCCGGTCGCGAACTGGGTGGAGGAGCGCCTCATGTCGAACGGCGCGCTCTCGCTCATGTGCAACATCGGGCATGTGCTGCCGGCGGCGACCCCCGCCATCAACCGCTTCGCGACCCGCGTCTACGGCGACCGCGAATACGTCGACCACTCCTACGAGGTGTTCACGGCGCCCCGCAACACGCGGTTCCGCGAGATGGAGTACGCGCTGCCGCTCGAGGCGGTGCCGGCGGCGCTGCGCGAACTGCGGGCCATGATCGAGGACTCCGGGTGGCGCATCTCGTTCCCCGTCGAGGTGCGGGCCGCCGCCGCGGACGACAACTGGATGTCGACCGCCTACGGCCGCGAGACCGGCTACATCGCGGTGCACCGCTACGTGCGGGACGACCCGGAGCGCTACTTCCGCGCGGCCGAGCAGATCTTCCTGGCCCACGGCGGTCGACCGCACTGGGGCAAGATGCACTACCTCGACCACGAGGAGTTCGCGGCGCGCTACCCGCGCTTCGGCGACTTCCTCGGCGTGCGCAACCGGCTGGATCCCGACCGGGTCTTCCAGAATCCGTACCTGGAGCGCGTCCTCGGGCGATAGCCCTCGCCGAGGCCCCCTGCGGCCCACCCCGGCTCCCCATCCCCGTCTCCGCATCCCCGTCTCCGCATCCCCGTCTCCGCATCCCCGTCTCCGCATCCCCTTCTCCGCATCCAAGCGCCCGTCTCCGCCCCAGAAATGCAGGAGTCTCGCGCAGAGGTGCCTCAGAAATGCAGGAGAAAACCGCACACGGGTGCACGGAACGCCGAAGGTCCGGGGGCTCTCGCCAGATTCTCCTGCATTTCTGGGGTGCCGCTCCTGCATTTCTGGGGCGGAGACGGGCGCGCGGATGGGGGTGAGGGCGGATGCCGGTGCGGGCGTGCGGGTGCGGATGAGTATGCGGGCGGGTGGACGCGGGCGGTGACTACCGCGTGCGGCGGCGGAGGGTGAGGGCCGCCAGCACGAGCGCGCCGAGGGCGAAGGCCGCCACCACGAGCACGTCGCCGAGCACGTCTCCCGTGGCATCCGCCTCCGCGCTCACCCGGGTGAGCGCGTCGATGGAGTACGACAGCGGCAGCCAGTCGGAGATCGCCTGCAGCGCATCCGGCATCGCCTCGCGCGGCAGGAAGATGCCGCCGAGCAGCACCTGCGGCGCCACGATGACGGGCATGAACTGCACCACCTGGAACTCCGTGGCGGCGAAGGCGCTCGCGAGCAGCCCGAGCATCGTGCCGAGCAGCCCGTTGACGGCGGCCACGAGCACGAGCAGCCACACGCCGCCCGCCACGTCGAGCCCGCACACCCACACCGCCCAGGCGACCGCGACGAGCGCCTGCAGGATGGCGATCGCCCCGAAGGCGATCGCGTAGCCGCCGATCAGGTCGCCTTTGCCGAGCGGCATCACGAGCAGCCGCTCGAGGGTGCCGGAGCGGCGCTCGCGGAGGGTGGTGATGCTCGTCACGAGGAACATCACGATGAACGGGAACAGCCCCAGCATCGCCGGCCCCACCTGGCCGAACACGGGGGTGTCGTCGAAGATCCAGGCGAGCAGGCCGATGAGCAGGGCGGGCACGACGAGCAGCATCCCGATGGTGCGGGGGTCGTGCCGGATCTGGGTGAGCACACGGCCGGCGGTCGCGAGGGTGAGCCGCGGGGTCACGCCGCGCGCTCCTGGGCGGCGGCGCGCTCGAGCAGCACGAGGAAGGCCTCGTCGTGGTCGAGGGTCCCGGTGGCCGCGAGCAGCCCGTCGGGGGTGTCGTCGGCGATCACCCGACCCTCCCGCACGAGCACGAGACGGTCGCAGCGGCGGGCCTCGTCCATGACGTGACTCGAGACGAGCAGGGTCGTCCCGGATGCCGCGAGTCGCCCGAACAGCGCCCACAGTTCCTTGCGCAGCAGCGGGTCGAGGCCCACGGTGGGTTCGTCGAGCACGAGCAGCTTCGGGGTGCCGAGCAGCGCGATCCCGAGCGAGACCCGGCTGCGCTGCCCGCCGGAGAGCCGCGACGCGAGCGTTCGGCGCACCGAGTCGAGCCCGAGCTCCGCGGCGACGCGGTCGAGATCGGATGCCGGCGCGCCGAGCACCCGACGGAAGTAGTCGAGGTTCTGCTCGACGGTGAGGTCGTCGTAGATGGCGGCCGACTGCGCCATGTAGCCGATCTCGCGGCGGAGGGCGCGATGACCGGCGGGCCGCCCGAGCACCTGCACGGTTCCGGCGGCGGTGCGCTGGGCGCCGATGACGGCCCGCATGAGCGTCGTCTTGCCCGAGCCGCTCGGGCCGAGCAGGCCCACCACCTGGCCGGCGGGGATGCGCAGCTCGATCCCGTGCAGGATCTGCGTTCGCCCGCGGCGCACCGTGAGTCCGTCGGCGACGATCGCATCCGCACGAGACGTCATGGCTCGCAGCCTAGAGCGAACTCACGGCTTCACGGATGTGCGCTCACCCTATGATGCGGGGTATGGAGTTGTGGATCATCCTCGGAATCATCGTCCTGCTCGTCGTCATCATCGGCATCTACCTGTGGTCGACGTACAACGGACTCGTCAGGCTCAACGTGCGCGTCGACGAGGCCTGGAGCGACATCACGGTGCAGCTGAAGCGCCGCGCCGACCTGATCCCCAACCTCATCGAGACCGTCAAGGGCTACGCGGCGCACGAGAAGGGCGTCTTCGAGGCCGTCACGAAGGCACGCGCCGAGACCCTCAGCGCGCAGACCCCCGGCGAGGCGTCGGTCGCCGAGAACCACCTGCAGTCGGCCCTCAAGTCGATCTTCGCGGTCGCCGAGGCCTATCCCCAGCTGCAGGCCAGCCAGAACTTCCTGCAGCTGCAGGCCGAGCTCGTCGACACCGAGGACAAGATCCAGGCCTCGCGCCGGTTCTACAACGGCGGCGTCCGCGAGCTGAACACCAAGATCAAGATCTTCCCCAACACGCTCTTCGTGCGCGGCCTCGGCTTCACCGAGCGCGAGTTCTTCGAGGTCGACGAGCCGGCCGCGATCGCTGAACCGCCGCGCGTCCAGTTCTGAGGAACGCCTTCTGTATTCCGCAATCGCCAAGAACAAGCGCAACACCGTCTTCATCATCGCGCTGTTCCTGATCATCATCGGTGCGCTCGGCGCGCTGTCCGCGTACATCGCGAACAACTGGACGATCGCCATCGTCACGATCGTGATCGCGGCGGTGTACGCCCTCATCCAGTACTTCGCGGCGACCGCCGAGACCCTCGCGCTCACGGGTGCGCGGGAGATCCGGAAGGTCGACAACCCGCGGCTGTATCGGATCGTCGAGAACCTCGCGATCACCGAGGGCCTGCCGATGCCGAAGGTGTACATCATCAACGACCCGGCGCCCAACGCCTTCGCGACCGGGCGCGACCCGCAGCACGCGGTGGTCGCGGCGACGACCGGCATCCTCGAGATCATGGATGACGCCGAGCTCGAGGGTGTCATGGCCCACGAGCTGGGGCACGTCAAGAACTACGACATCCGGGTCTCGCTCGTGGTGTTCGGGCTCGTCATCGCGGTCGGCCTCATCGCCGACATCGTGTTGCGCATCTCGATCTTCGGCGGGGGACGCGGGCGGTCGAACAGCAACAACGGCGGCCCCGCCGCGCTCGTGCTGCTCGTGATCGGGCTCGCGGCGGCGATCCTCGCGCCGATCATCGCCGCCGTCGTGCAGGCGGCCGTGTCCCGCCAGCGCGAGTACCTCGCGGATGCGACGGGCGCCATGACGACGCGCCACCCGGAGGCGCTCGCGCGGGCGCTCGAGAAGCTCAAGGTCTACGGTCGCCCGGTCGCTCGCAACAACTCCTCGATGTCGCACCTGTGGATCGCGGATCCCAGCAAGCCCGGGTTCATGCAGCGCCTCTTCGCGACGCACCCGCCGCTCGACGACCGCATCGCGCGCCTGCGCAACAACGCCACCCGCTTCTGATCCCGCGAGATGTCAGCTGCTGCACTTTTTGGGCCGATTTCCTGCAACTTCTGACATCTCGCGGGATGGTCAGAGCGGAAGGGGCGGGGTGTTGAACTCGGCGGCGAGGGAGCGGGCGAGGGTGCCGCGGTCCACCACCTCGAGCCCGCCGAGGTTCTGCCACGCGGCGAGCTCCCGCAGCGCGGGCACGACGCGCTCGGCCACCGCATCCGGCACCCCGTCCTCGCGCCAGGCGGACTGCACCCGCAGCACGCCGCGCTGGCGGTCGTTCTTGAGGTCGATGCGCCCCACGAGCGCCTCGTCGACGAGCACGGGCAGCGTGTAGTAGCCGTACCGGCGCTTCGGTGCGGGGGTGTAGATCTCGATGCGGTAGTGGAACCCGAACATCCGCAGCGCCCGCTCGCGCTCCCACACCACGGGGTCGAACGGCGAGAGCAGCGCGGCCGCCTCGATGCGGCGCGGGATGCGCGCGTCGCGGTGCAGGTAGGCCGGCTTCCTCCAGCCCGGCACCGTCACCTCGTGCACGACCCCCTCGTCGACGAGCCGTTGCAGCGCCGGCTTCGCGTCGACCGTCTTGAGGCGGTAGTAGTCGGCGAGATCGGAGAGCGTGCCGATGCCGTGCGCGCGCGCCGAACGCTCCATGAGGGCGTGCACAGCCTCCGCGCGCGGCACCTCGCGGGTGTGGACGGCCGGATCGAGCACCTGCTCGGGCAGCGCGTAGATGCGCTCGAAACGGGTGCGGCCGCCCGACACCACCTCGCCGACCCGGAACATCCGCTCGAGCCCGCGCTTCACCTCGTCCCACTCCCACCAGCTGCCGCGGCGGGGCGCGTTCGCATCCCGCTCGATCGCGGACGCCGGCAGCGGCCCCTTCTCGGCGAGCTCGGCGCGCAGCCAGGCGAGGGTGTCGGCGTGGGCGGCCAGCCACGGGTCGCCGTCGCCGGCGAAGTACGCCCGGTAGTCGTCCATCCGCCACCGGAACAGCGGCCAATCGCTCGTGGGGATGAGCGCCGCCTCGTGCGCCCAGTACTCCCGGTAGGGGCCGCGGCGGGCGAAGGTGAGCCTGTCGAGGAGCGCCTTGTCGTAGGAGCCGAGCCGCGCGAACACCGGCAGGTAGTGGCTGCGCTCGAGCACATTGACCGAGTCGAGCTGCAGCAGCCCCAGGCGCTCGAGCAGCAGGTTTAGCTGCCGGGTTCCCACCGCATCCGGCCGCGGTCGCCCGAAGCCCTGTGCCGCGAGCGCGATGCGGCGGGCGGCGGCGGGGGAGATGGTGTCGGCCACCCGAGTGACCCTACTGCCCGCCACAGACGACGGGGAGCGTCAGGCCGACGGCCGCACCGACACGGGCTCCGGGTCGATCGTGATGCGCACCCGGTCGTCGTATTCGACCCGCTCCGAGGCCGGATGCTGCAGCCGCACCATGGTGCCGTCCGCGGTGCGCACGAGGGTGCGGCGGAAGCTTCCGAGGAAGGTGCTCTCCTGCACGCTCGCCTCGATCCCCCCGGACGCCACGATCCTCACGTTCTCGGGCCGGATGAACACCTCCACCTGGCCGGTGACCGGGGCTCCGGCCACGGGGAGCGCGACATCCCAGACGCGCACCGTCGCGCCCTCGCCGACCCCCGCGACGAGGCTCGAGAGGCCCACAAACGCGGCCACACCCGGCGTCGCGGGGCGCAGGTAGAGCTCTTCGGGAGTGCCGATCTGCTCGATCCGGCCCGCATTCATGACCGCGATCCGGTCGGAGACGGCGAGTGCCTCCTCCTGATCGTGGGTGACGAACACCGTGGTGATGCCGAGACGCAGCTGGATGCGGCGGATCTCGTCCCGCAGCTGCACGCGCACCTTCGCGTCGAGTGCCGAGAGCGGCTCGTCGAGCAGCAGCACGCGCGGCTCGGTGACGAGCGCGCGGGCGAGCGCCACCCGCTGCTGCTGTCCGCCCGAGAGCTGATGCGGGAAACGGTCCGCCAGGTGGTCGAGTCCGACGAGGGCGAGGGCGTCGGACGCCCGCCGTTGCGCCTCGGCGCGCGCCACCTTGCGACGCAGCAGTCCGAAGGCCGTGTTGTCGATCACCCGCAGGTGCGGGAACAGCGAATACGACTGGAACACCATGCCGATGTCGCGCTTGTTGGTGGGCACCCCCGAGACGTCGGTGCCGCCGAGCAGCACCGCACCGCCGTTCGCCTGCTCGAGCCCGGCGAGCACCCGCAGGGCGGTCGTCTTGCCGCATCCCGAGGGGCCGAGCAGCGAGACGAACTCGCCGGGTGCGATGTCGAGGTCGAGACCGTGCAGCACGCGGGTGGACCCGTAGTCCTTGACGATGCCGCGGAACTGCACGCGCGTGCCGCTGCCGGCGTCCGCGAGCAGGGAGTTCTCCGAGGTGGAGGGCAGGGGGCGTACGGAGCTGGGCGAGGTCACGATCCGGCCTTTCCGGTGCGGGCGCGTCCCGCGAGTCCGATGACGATGAGCAGCGCGAAGGCGAGAGCCAGCGCGAGGAGGGTGAACACGGCGGCCGCGTACCCGTCGGTGTTCTTCACGACCACGAGCGCCGTCTGGAAGACCTGGCGGTTCAGCAGCGACGCGATCGTGAACTCGCCGAGCACGACCGCGACCGAGATGAGGGAAGCGGCCAGCAGGCCGGTCCGCAGATTGGGGGCGATGACGCGCAGCACGACGGTGCCCCAGCCGGAGCCCAGCGACCGCGCGGCCTCGGCGAGGGTGCGGACGTCGACGGCGTCGATGGAGGCCTGGATGGCGCGGTAGGCGAACGGCAGCACGGTGATGCCGTAGGCGAAGGCGAGCGTCCAGGCGCCCGTGCCGAGCGCCCGCCCGATCTGCAGGTAGATGGGCGCCAGACCCACGACGAGCACGATCGCGGGGATCGAGATGGGCAGCAGCACGAGGAACTCGAACCCGGAGCGCAGCTTCGGGAACCGCAGGTGCACGAGGATCATGGTCGGCGCCAGCACGAACAGCACGATCGCCACGGTCACCACCGAGAGCACGATCGAGTTCCCGAGACCCACCCAGATGGGTGCGTAGGTGGACGCCTTGGCCGGGTCGAACAGGTTCGTCCAGTGCACGAGGGAGAAGCCGTCGTCGTCGCGCAGCGTGTAGAGGAAGGTCGACAGCAGCGGGATCGCGAAGAACGCCCCGACGACGATGCCGATGATCCAGCGGGTGAGGCGCGAGGGGGCGAGGCCGTTCATGCCTGCCACCTCGCGGCTCGGCGCTGGATGAGCGAGTAGAGCCACATGACGACCCCCACGACGACGATCATGCCGAGGGCGAGTGCCCCGGCGAGGTTCTCCCGGCCGAGCACGGTCTCGCTCGTCAAGGCCGTGCGGATCTGCAGCGGAACGATCTGCGAGCCCTGGCTCGCGAGCGCAGCGGCGGTCGCGTACGACGAGAAGGCGTTCGCGAACAGCAGGAGGGTGCAGGCGAGGAACGAGGGCGCGAGCACCGGGAACCCGATCCGCAGCCAGAACGAGGATCGCGTGCCGCCGAGGGTCAGGTTGGCTTCGGCCCACTGGGGCTTGAGCGCCGAGAGCGCCGGCATGAAGGTGATGACCATGAGCGGGATCTGGAAGAAGACGTAGGGGAGGATGAGTCCCGGCAGCTCGTAGATCCAGGGGCCGTCGGCGAAGATGTCGATGCCGGCGCCGAGCAGCAGCTGCGTGACGACGCCCTTCAGCCCGATCGTGGCGATGAAGGCGAAGGCGAGCATGACCCCGCCGAACTGGGCGAACACCCCGGCGGCGGCGTCGACGGCCGTGCGGATGCCGCCCGTCTCCGAGAGTCCGAGCATCGCGTAGCAGACGAGGGCTCCGAACACCGCGCCGAGCACGGCCGTCAGCAGCGACAGCCAGGTGGAGCTCCAGAAGGTGGCGAGGATCACCGGGTCGCCGAGCGCGCCGAGGTTGTCGAGGGTGAAGGCGCCGTCCGCGTCGAACAGGCCGGAGGCGAGCGCGAGCACCGTGGGGAGGGCGAGGAACACGACCACGTAGGCGGCGAACGGCACGAGCCCCAGCCACGCGAGCAGGCGCGACGCGCCCCGACGGGGCGGAGCGGTCGGCTCCACCCCGTCGAGGGTTGCGGTTCGATCCGGTTGCGGATCGCTCACCACGGTCGCGTTGTTCACTGAACCGCGGCCGCCCACTTCTCGCCGAGCAGGGTGCCGGCGGCCGTGGACTGCGCCTCGGACGGCACGACGACGGTCGTCGGTGCGGCGGGGAGCGCTGCCGCGGCGTCCGCGTCGATCGTCCCGGCGGCGGTCATGGCCTCCATGCGCGCGGGGCGGGCGCCGCCCTTGAGCCACAGGTTCTGACCCTCGTCGCTGTACAGGAACTCCTGCCAGAGCCGTGCGGCAGCCGGGTGCGGGGCGTTCTTGTTGACGGCCTGGTTGTAGTAGCCCGCGTAGCCGGTGCCGGGGAACACCCGCACCTTCCATGCCTTGTTGTCGGCGACGTGCGTCGCGTTGAGGTAGTCCCAGTCGAAGACGACGGGGGTCTCGCCGCTCGCGATGGTGGCGCTCGTCACGTCGAGCTTCAGCATGTTGCCGGCCTTGTTGAGCTCGCTGAAGAAGTCGATGCCGGGCTGGAAGTCGTCGAGGTCTCCGCCCGACTGCACGGTCGCGAGCCCGACGGCCGCGAAGGCCGCGCCGGCCTGGGTCGGGTCGCCGTTGATGGCGACCGAGGCCTTGTAGTCCGATCCGAGCAGGTCGTCGAGGCTCTCCGGCTCCGGGAACTTGGACGAGTCGTAGCCGATCGACATGTACCCGCCGTAGTCGCCGACGAACAGTCCCGTCGACTCCTTCAGCGCGTCGGGGATGTCGTCCCAGGTCTGCACCTTGTAGGGCGCGAACACGTCGGTGTTCTGCAGGGCGACGGTGAGGCCGAGGTCGAAGACGTCGGGGGCGGTGTCGAGCCCCTCGTTGGTCTTGGCGGCCTGGATCTCTTCGGCGCTGGAGATGTCGGGCGAGGACTCGTTGACCGTGATCTCGGGGTACTTGGCCTTGAAGGCGTCGATGACCGCGCCGTAGTTGGCCCAGTCGCGGGGGAGCGCGATGACGTTGAGCGCGCCCTCCTTCTTGGCGGCGGCCTCGAGGTCGGCGAAGGTGCCGAAGTCGGCGACGCTCGTCGCGGTCGCCGCCTTGCTGTCGCCGGCGGCGGGGGCGTCGCCCGCGCACGCGGTGAGCGCGAGGGTCGCCGCCGCGACGACGGCGAGGCCGGCGCCCAGGCGGGGGGTGCGGAGAAGGGTTGTCATGGGGATGCTGTTCCTCTCGGTGGGTTCGCGCCGCGGCGCGGGTCGCGGGTGACGCGACGAACGCGACCGTATGCACGCCCGGTGACGGAAACGCCCGGCCGGGGTGAACAGCGCATGCTGTCGCGGTGACCAGCGGGTGTCCCCTTCGCGGAATACGCCCGCGCCTACACTGGTTCCGTGGCCTTCGGATTCCGCAGCGATCGTGCTCGCGACGAGGAGGCGCGCCGCCAGGTCGACGCCCACGTCGCCGACTCCGTGGCGCCCGGGATGCGGATCGCCGCCGCCTGGTCGTGGCGCGTGCTCGTCGTGGCCGGGGTCGTGGCGCTCGTGCTGTTCCTCGTCGTGCAGTTGCGCTACATCGTCGTGCCCCTCCTGGTGGCGATGCTGCTCGCGGCGCTGCTCGTGCCGTTCTCGAACTGGCTGCAGCGGCACCGCTGGCCGAGGTGGCTCGCGATCGCCGTGAGCGAGGTCGGCATCCTCGCGATCCTCACGGGCCTCATCTGGCTCACGGTGCGCACCATCATCAGCGGCTACCCGGCGCTCGTCGACCAGACGCTGCTGCGCTGGGAGGATCTCAAGCAGTTCCTCCTCGATTCGCCCCTGCACCTCTCCGCCGACGACATCAACGCCTGGGCGGAGGGCTTCCTCGAGAGCCTGCGTGCCGACACGAGCGCCCTCTGGTCGAGCGCGCTCGCCTTCGGCTCGGGGCTCGGCCACTTCCTGGCCGGGCTGCTGCTCGTGCTCTTCGCGACCCTGTTCATCCTCATCGACGGCCGCGGCATCTGGAACTGGATCGTGCGGCTCTTCCCGCGCAACGCCCGCGCCGCGCTCGTCGGCGGGGGTGAGGCCGGCTGGATCACCCTCTCGACCTTCGTGCGCGTGCAGGTGCTCGTGGCCTTCATCGACGCCGTCGGCATCGGGCTCGGCGCCTTCATCCTGGGGCTGTTCTACGGTGGTTTCCCGCTCGTGATCCCGATCGCGATCGTCGTGTTCCTCGGCTCCTTCATCCCCGTCGTCGGCGCGGTCGTCTCGGGGGCGATCGCGGTGTTCGTCGCGCTCGTGTTCATGGGGCCGTGGCAGGCCTTCGTGATGCTGCTCATCGTGATCGGCGTGCAGCAGCTCGAAGGCCACGTGCTGCAGCCCTTCCTGGTCGGCAACGCCGTCAAGATCCACCCGCTCGCGGTCGTCATCGTGGTCGCGGCCGGCGGATTCCTCGCCGGGATCCCGGGGGCGCTGTTCGCGGTTCCGCTCGCCGCCACCCTCAACGCGATCATCGGCTACATCGCCCGCGGCGACTGGCGCACCCACCCGCATCCGAGTGTCGCGGATGTCATCCCCCCGACGAGAGGCCGAACCGCCCGTGACCGCTGAGCTGCCCGGACCCTCCCTCGCCGAGATCCGTGCCGCGCGCGAGCGCGCGTCCGCGGTCGCCGTCGTCACCCCGATGGACGAGTCGCGCTTCCTCTCCGACATCCTCGGGCAGCCCGTGCACCTCAAGGCCGAGAGCCTGCAGCGCACCGGTTCGTACAAGATCCGCGGTGCCTACAACCGGCTCTCCCAGCTGACCGAGGAGGAGCGCGCCCGGGGCGTCGTGGCGGCGTCCGCCGGCAACCACGCGCAGGGGGTGGCGCTCGCGGCGCGCGAGCTGGGCATCGCCGCGACGATCTTCATGCCGCTCGGCGTGGCCCTGCCGAAGCTGCAGGCCACCCGCAACTACGGTGCCGAGGTGATCCTGCACGGGCATGTCGTCGACGAGACCCTGCAGGCGGCCGCCGAGTTCGCGGAGCGCACGGGGGCCGTCATCATTCCGCCGTTCGACCATCCGGATGTGGTGGCGGGGCAGGGCGGGCTGGCGCTCGAGATCCTCGAGCAGCTTCCCGAGGTGGCGAACGTCATCGTGCCGATCGGCGGGGGCGGGCTCATCGCGGGGGTCGCCTCGGCCTTCGCCCAGCTGGAGCCGGAGCTGGGGCGGCGGGTGACCGTGATCGGCGTGCAGGCGGAGAACGCGGCCGCGTACCCGCCGTCGCTCGCCGCGGGCGAGCTCGTCTCGGTGACGACCGCGCCGACGATCGCCGACGGCATCGCCGTGGGGCGCCCGGGCGCGCTCAACTTCGCGATCATCCGCGAGGCGGTGGACCGCGTCGTCACCGTCGGCGACGACGACACCGCCCGCGCGCTCGTCGTGCTGCTCGAGCGCGCGAAGCTCGTGGTCGAGCCGGCGGGCGCCGTGGGCGTCGCGGCGGTGCTCACCGAGCAGATCGACGTCGACGGCCCCACCGTGATCCTGCTGTCGGGCGGCAACATCGACCCCATGGTCATGGAGCGGGTGATCAGCCGCGGCCTCGCCGCCTCGCACCGCTACCTGAAGGTCAACATCCCGCTGCCGGACCGCCCGGGGCAGTTGGCCCGGATCGCCGAGATCATCGCCGAGGCGAACGCCAACGTCGTCGAGGTGCTGCACACCCGGCACGGCTACGGGCTGCTCATCAGCGAGGTCGAGATCGAGATCCACATGGAGACCCGCGGCGCGGAGCACGCCGAACTCGTGCTGCGCCGCCTGCGCGACGCCGGCTACCGGCCGCGCGTCGACCCGGTCTGACTCTCTCCCCGAAAGTACGTGCTTCTGGGCCCTCAACCCCGGGAAACACCCCAGAAGCGCGTACTTTCGGGGAGACGGGGCTCAGCCGGTGTAGGTCTCCACGGCGACGATCCGCACCGTGATCTGCTTGCCCGAGGGTGCGGCGTAGCTGGTCTCCTGACCGATCTCGAGGCCCAGGATCGCCTGTCCGAGCGGGCTCGTGGCGGGGTAGACGTCGAGGTCGGAGCCGTCGGCGATCTCGCGGCTGCCGAGCAGGAAGGTGCTGTCGTCGCCGGCGATGTTCGCCGTCACCACGGTGCCCACCTCGACGACGCCGTGGCTCTCCGGCGGCTCGCCGATGGTCGCGGTGCGCAGCAGCTCGGTGAGCTGACGGATGCGCGCCTCGATCTTGCCCTGCTCGTCCTTGGCGGCGTGGTAGCCGCCGTTCTCCTTGAGGTCGCCCTCCTCACGGGCCGCCTCGATCTTCTTCGCGATGTCGACCCGCGCAGGACCCTCCAGCTCGGCGAGCTCCGCCTTGAGGCGCTCAGCGGACTCCGGGGTCAGCCACGTCGTGGTCTCGGCCATCGATGCTCCTTACAAACAATCGAGACCGGCACTCGGCCGGTCTCTGCAGGGTGTTGCGTTCGGGCCAGCCTAGGTCAGCCAGCATCGGTAGATCAACCCGCTCACGGCAGGCTCGCTCGTGCGCAGCGTCGTCGAGAGCCTCCGGCTGGTCGCCGTCGACGGCTCCACCTCGACGACCTTCCAGCCGACCACCGCGTGCTTCTCGCTGACCGCCTTCACCGCGCACGACACCGCCGATCCGGCGGGCGCGGTCAGCTCCCAGCGCACCTCGACCGAGCTCGGCGAGGTGGCCTCGAAACCGATGTCGTTGGTGTCGAGGGATGCCGCGGGGCCGAGCAGCCCCACCCAGATCACCCACGCGATCACGACCACCGCCACGCCGACGCCCGCGAGGATCGCGAGCAGGCGCAGGCGCGCCCGACGGCCGGGCGTCCGCCCGTACCTCGCGTCGAGTTCGCTCGCGGTCATGACTGCTCCTTGCGCCGATTACGCTGGAACCAGGCTATTCGGTTCGGGAAGGGCGACAGTGCTGCGGATCCTCTGGGCGGCGACCCCCAGCCCCACCCCGACCCTGCCCTTCGACGAGAACCTCGTGACACCGGGCGTCGTCGGCTTCTTCGTGACGCTCGGCCTCATCCTCGCCACGATCGTCATCATCATCGACATGAACCGGCGCACGCGTCGCGTCCGCTACCGTGCCGAGATCGCCGAGCGGCTGGATGCCGAGGAGGCCGCCGCGGAGTCCGCCCCGCGCGACGACGACTGACTCTCGACTCCGCTGTGTGCGCACTCGGTTCGCCGGGCGCACGCGCGCGGCCGGCGAACCGGCGCGCCGCGGACTATCGCGGCGCCAACACGATCAGCAGGATCGCGGTCCAGTGGCACAGGAACGCGATCACCGTGCAGGCGTGGAACAGCTCGTGGAATCCGAACACGCCGGGGATCGGGTTCGGCCGCTTGAGCGCGTAGAACACGGCCCCCGTCGTGTAGGCCACGCCGCCCACCAGCACGAGCACCATCATCGCCACGTTCGCGTTCACGAGGTCGACGACGTACATCATCGCCGCCCAGCCGAGGGCGACGTACAGCGGCACGTACAGCCAGCGCGGGGCCTTCAGCCAGAAGATCCGGAAGCCGATCCCGAGCAGCGCACCTCCCCAGACGAGCGACAGCAGCACGACGGCCTTGTCGGCGGGCAGCGCGCACACCGCGAGCGGGGTGTAGGTGCCGGCGATGAGCAGGAAGATGTTGGAGTGGTCGAGGCGCCGGAACACCGCCTTCACCTTGGGTGACCAGTTGAAGCGGTGGTAGGTCGCCGAGATGCCGAACAGCAGGAGCGAGCTGGCCATGAACACGGCGGACGCCCACTTCGCGGCGGCTCCGTCGGCGAGGCAGATGAGCACGATGCCGAGGGCGATCGCGAGAGGGAAGGTTCCGGCGTGAAGCCAGCCGCGCCAGGTGGGCTTGGTCTCGACCGGGGGATGGTCGAGTTCGTCCTCGAGCAGCGGCAGCTTCGGAAGGCCCGCTGCAGTCATGGCGCGATCCTATGGGCGCGACGTGCGCGCAGCCTGGGAGTCCACTGGATCGCGGCTGGGCACCGGGTCGGCTACCGTAGCTCCGTGACCGAGCGGCAGGAGCCCGGGGGCTCCGGCCCCCTGTACGGCCTGTATCAGGCACGCCTGCGCAGGCAGCTGCAGGGCGCCGAGCTGCCGCACCATGTCGCCATGATCATCGACGGCAACCGCCGCTGGGCCCGTGAGCGGGCGCTCGAGACGGCGGCCCACGGCCACCGCGCGGGCGCCGAGAAGATGCGCGAGTTCCTCGGCTGGTGCGACGAGCTCGGCATCCGGGTCGTCACGATCTACCTGCTGTCGACCGACAACCTCTCCGGCCGGTCGAGCGACGAGCTCGACCAGCTGTTCGAGATCATCGCCGACCTCGCCGACGATCTCTCGCGCGCGGCGGATTGGCGCATCCAGCACGTCGGCACCACCGAGGGGCTGCCCGGGCCGCTCGTGGCCGCGCTGCGGGCCGCCGAGGATCGCACGATCGGCAACCGGGGACTGCACGTGAACCTCGCGGTCGGCTACGGCGGACGACGCGAGATCGCGGACGCCATGCGCAGCATCGTGCGCAGCCACGGCGACGCGGGCGGCACGATCGAGGAGCTCGCCGGCATCCTCACGCCCGAGCTGATCGGCGAGCACCTGTACACGCAGGGCCAGCCGGATCCCGACCTCATCATCCGCACCTCGGGCGAGCAGCGGCTCTCCGACTTCATGCTGTGGCAGTCGGCGCACAGCGAGTTCTACTTCGTGGAGGCGCTCGGCCCCGACCTGCGCGAGGTCGACTTCCTGCGCGCCCTGCGCTCCTACGCCACGCGCCACCGCCGCTACGGACAGTGAGGCCACCCACCCCATGCCGCTTTCGATCGACGACTACGCCTCGCGCTTCCATGAGGAGCCCGGATACCTCGACTTCGCCGGAGTCGGCCCGATCGGCGACGCCGTGCAGGGCGAGATCGACGTGTTCGCGAGCGTGCTGTCGCGGGCACGGTTCGGCTCCTTCGCGCCGCTGTTCGCCCAGGACGCCCGCGTGCGCGAGGCGGTCGCCGCCGCATCGGGATTCGCCCCCGGGCAGGTGGTGTTCCAGCCCAATACGAGCCAGGGGCTCATGCACGCGCTCTTCGGCATCACGGGCGGCGTCGCCCTGTCGCCCGCCGAGTTCCCCTCGCTGACCTTCGCCGCGGTGCGTTCGCAGCAGGCGCTCGGTGCGGCGTCGCCCCGATGGATCGAGACCGACCACGGGCGGGTGACGCCGGGCAACCTGCGCGACCAGCTCGACTCCTCCGTCTCGGCCGTCGCGGTGAGCCTCGTCGACTTCCGCACGGGCTACCTCGTCGACCTCGAGGGCATCCGGCAGGTGATCGGCGACCGGCTGCTGATCGTGGACGCCACCCAGGGCTTCGGCGTGGTCGACGCGCCCTACTCGGTGGCGGATGTGGTGGCGGCCGGGGGTCAGAAGTGGCCGCGCGCGGGCTGGGGCACCGGGTTCCTCGCGCTGTCGGATCGTGCGCTCGAGCGGCTGACCCCGGTGTGGTCGGGCTTCACGGGCACCGACGCGGAAGGTCTCGTGGTCGACGAGGTGCCGGAGCCGGCCCGCGACGCGCGCGCCTTCCGGGTGAGCAACCCCGACCCGATCGCCCAAGCCCGTTTCGCGGCGGCGCTCGAGGAGATCGCCGAGGCGGGTGTGCCCGCGATCGCCGCCCGGATCGCGGAGCGCGTGAGCGACGTCATCGACGTGACCGACGAGTTCGGGCTGCCGATCGTGTCGCCGCGCGCCGAGGCGGAGCGGGCGGGGATCGTCGTGATCGAGCCCGACGCCGACCACCTCACCGTGCTGTCGGCGGCGCTGCACAACCACGGCATCAGCTGCACCATCCGGGGCGGCACCGTGCGGCTCGCGCCGCACGCCTCCACCGACGCCGAGACGCTCGCGATGCTGCGCTCGGCGCTCATGTCGTTCGCGACCGCCGTCGGCCGCTGAGCCGCCCGGCGAGGGATCGCACCGCGCCCCCATCCCGGCGTGTCTCGCGCACCGTGCGACCCCTCGGGTTCACGAACTCGTAACACAGTGGGTGCGTGTCGTGGTCCGGGGCGGGCGCGGGGCGGGCTTAGCGTCAGGACATCAGGCACCGTGCCTGGTCGGAGCGGCCACACACGTTCGCATCCGTCGAGCCCCTGGCCGATCCGCGACAGGATCCGGGTGGCATCCCACCCGGGGATGGAGTGGGAGTGCCCGCGCTCGACAAGCCCCAGCAGAAGTCCACGACCGGCGCAGATCAGGATCGGATGCAGGGGGAGCGCACGTACGTGCTCGACACCTCGGTGCTGCTGAGCGACCCGAAAGCCATCTACCGCTTCGCCGAGCACTCGGTGGTGCTCCCGGTGGTCGTGGTCACCGAACTCGAGGCCAAGCGCCACGATCCCGAGATCGGCTACTTCGCCCGGCAGGCCCTCCGCATCCTGGACGACCTGCGCGTCGAGCATGAACGGCTCGACTTCCCGATCGCCGTCGGCGACGACGGCGGCTCGCTGCGCGTCGAGCTCAACCACTCCAACATGTCGGTGCTGCCGTCCGGTCTGCAGCTGAACGACAACGACTCGCGCATCCTCGCGGTTGCCCTCAACCTCGCCAACGACGGACTGGATGTCGTCGTGGTCTCGAAGGACCTGCCGCTGCGCGTCAAGGCCGCCTCGATCGGCCTCGCCGCCCAGGAGTACCGCGCCGAGCTCGCGGTCGACTCGGGATGGACGGGCGTCGCCGATCTCGAGATCTCGAGCGAGCAGATGGCCGAGCTCTACGACTCCGAGAAGGGCGCGAGCCGCGGGGTGCAGGAGCTGCCGGTCAACACGAGCCTCGTCATCCACTCCGACCGCGGATCGGCGCTCGGGCGGGTGACCTCGCGCGGCGAATACAAGCTCGTGCGCGGCGACCGCGACGTTTTCGGCCTGCACGGCCGCAGCGCCGAGCAGCGGCTCGCGATCGACCTGCTGCTCGACCCCGAGATCGGGATCGTGTCGCTCGGCGGACGCGCCGGCACCGGCAAGTCGGCGCTCGCGCTGTGCGCGGGCCTCGAGGCGGTGCTCGAGAAGCAGCAGCACCGGAAGATCATGGTGTTCCGCCCGCTCTACGCGGTCGGCGGCCAGGAGCTCGGCTACCTGCCCGGCGACAAGGACGAGAAGATGAGCCCCTGGGGCCAGGCGGTGTTCGACACCCTCGGCGCCCTCGTCTCCGAGAACGTGCTCGAGGAGGTCGTGGAGCGCGGCATCCTCGAGGTGCTGCCGCTCACCCACATCCGGGGACGCTCGCTGCACGACGCCTTCGTGATCGTGGACGAGGCGCAGTCGCTCGAGCGCAACGTGCTGCTCACGGTGCTCTCGCGCATCGGCCAGAATTCGCGGGTGGTGCTCACCCACGACATCGCGCAGCGGGACAACCTGCGCGTCGGCCGCCACGACGGGGTCGCCTCCGTGATCGAGACGCTCAAGGGGCATCCGCTCTTCGCCCACATCACCTTGACCCGCAGCGAGCGCTCCGCGATCGCGGCACTCGTCACCGAGCTGCTGGAGTCGAACGAGCTCGCCTGAGTCTCCCCGAAAGTACGTACTTCGGGGCTCGAATGGGCTCCACGGAGCCCCGAAGTGCGTACTCTCACGGATATGCCCGGATGGTTCCTGCTGCCCCTGTTGCTCGGGTTGCTGTTGACGGCGTGGGGCTTGATCCTGCCGCGGATGCAGTGGCGGTGGCTCGGCTACTGGGGGGCGCCGCCCGAGGAGGATCGCAACCCGGCCTCGTTCTACCGGAATCTGCGCTTCGTCAACCTCGCGGGTCTCATCGCGCTCGGGCTGTGCACGATCTTCTTCTTCGGCACCGTGCGCTGGTAGCGCGGCGCGTGGTCGCTGGTGCGGTTTCGGCCGGATGGGCGCCGCGAAAGCGCGCCATCCGGCCGAAACCGCACCACGCAGCGGGGGAGAGTGCGGCTCAGCCCGGGCGGGTCATCGAGAGCACGTCGAGCGCCGCGTCGAGCTGGTCGAGCGTGAGCTCGCCGCGCTCCACGAAGCCGAGGTCGATCGTGGCCTCGCGCACCGTGATGCCCTTCGCGACCGCGTGCTTGGCGATCTTCGCCGCGTTCTCGTAGCCGATGTACTTGTTGAGCGGCGTCACGATCGAGGGCGACATCCCGGCGAGCGCTGCCGCACGGTCGAGGTTTGCCTCGAGGCCGTCGACGGTCTTGTCGGCGAGCACGCGGCTCGAGTTGGCGAGCAGGCGGATCGATTCCAGCAGCGCCGTGCCCATCACCGGGATGGCGACGTTGAGCTCGAAGTTGCCGGAGGCGCCCGCCCAGGCGACGGTCGCGTCGTTGCCGATCACGCGCGCGGCGACCATGATGACGGCCTCCGGGATCACCGGGTTCACCTTGCCGGGCATGATCGAGGAGCCGGGCTGCAGATCGGGGATGTGCAGCTCGCCGAGACCCGTGTTGGGTCCGGACCCCATCCAGCGCAGGTCGTTGGAGATCTTGGTGAGCGACACCGCGACAACGCGCAGCGCGCCGGATGCCTCGACGAGCCCGTCGCGCGCACCCTGCGCCTCGAAGTGGTCGACCGCCTCGGTGACCGGAAGCCCGGATGAGGCCGCGAGTTCGGCGATCACCTTCTGCGGGAAGCCCTTCGGGGTGTTGATGCCGGTGCCGACGGCCGTGCCGCCGAGCGGCACCTCGGCCACGCGGGGCAGCGTCGAGTGGATGCGTTCGATGCCGAGCCGCACCTGGCGGGCATAGCCGCCGAACTCCTGGCCGAGGGTGACGGGGGTGGCGTCCATGAGGTGGGTGCGACCGGGCTTCACGGCGCCCTTCCACAGCTCGGCCTTCGCCTCGAGCGCGGTTGCGAGGTGGTCGAGGGCCGGCACGAGGTCGTGCAGCAGCGCGCCGGTCACGGCGACGTGCACCGAGGTGGGGAAGACGTCGTTGGACGACTGGGAGGCGTTGACGTGGTCGTTGGGGTGGACGGGTGCGCCGAGCTTCTCGGTGGCGAGGGTGGCGAGCACCTCGTTCATGTTCATGTTGGAGCTCGTGCCGGAGCCGGTCTGGTAGGTGTCCACCGGGAACTGGTCGTGGTGGGCGCCCGCGATGATCTCGTCCGCGGCGGCGACGATCGCGTCCGCGACATCCGCCGCGAGCACGCCGAGCTCGGCGTTGACGATGGCGGCCGAGCGCTTGATGCGCGCGAGGGCCACGATCTGGGCGGCTTCGAGCCCGGTGCCCGAGATGGGGAAGTTCTCGACGGCCCGCTGCGTCTGGGCGCGATACAGGGCCGTCACGGGGACCCGCACCTCGCCCATCGTGTCGTGCTCGATGCGGTACTCGGCCTCGGTGCCCATGGGTGTGCCTTTCAGTGCGGATCGCGGGGGAGGGTTCAGTGCTCGGCGAGCAGCACGTTGCCGATGACCACATCCGGTACGGCGGTGCCCTCGAGGAGCTTGTAGTTCGCTCCGACGACAGCCAGCGTACCCGCGGCGATCCGGTCGCTGATGAGCTCGGAGCGCTGCAGCAGTTCGGCGACGGTGTCGCGCAGGTGCTCGCGGCCCACCTCGACGGCGTCGTGGGCGTGACCGGCGGCGGCGGCGCGATGCACGGCGGGGATGATCGGGGCGATGAGTTCGGCGATGTGCGGCGGCAGCGGCCGTGCGTCGGGCTTGGTGGAGTCGATGGCGGCGGCGACGGCCCCGCAGGCGTCGTGGCCGAGCACGAGGATGAGCGGCACGTGCAGCACTTCGACGGCGTATTCGAGCGATCCGATCACCGAGTCAGAGATGACCTGTCCGGCGTTGCGCACGACGAACAGGTCGCCGAGGCCCTTGTCGAAGATGATCTCGGCCGCGAGGCGCGAGTCGCTGCAGCCGAACAGCGCCGCGTGCGGCGCTTGGGCGAGGGCGAGCTCCTCCCGGCGCTCGACATCCTGACGCGGATGCTGCGGGGTGCCGGCGACGAAGCGCTGGTTGCCGCGCAGCATCTCGCGCCACACGTCGGCGGGGGTGCGCGCCTCGGTGTCGCTCACGAGTCGAGCTCCGCCGCGACTGCTTCGGCGAGCACCTCGAACTCGGGGTCGTCGGCCGTGCCGGCGAGCACGATCGTGGAGGCGCCCGACACGGTCACGAGCGCGAAGGCCACATTCCCGGGATCGGAGGCGTCGCGCCGGTCGTACACCTGCCAGTCCCGTCCCCCGATCGCGCGGGTGCCTTGCTGCTGCGCGTCGCGCACGGTGTCGGCGAGCCAGCTGGGGTTGGCGTCGACGGCCTGGATGAGCGCGATGTAGCGCTGATTCGGGGTGACGAACCCGATCTGCCAGGAGGTGACGCCGTCGCTGCCGCGCACGATCTCGGCGCGGTTCGCCGACCAGTCGTCGCTCAGCTGGGGGGTCGCGAGCGGTTCGCTGAAGCTGTCCTGGGCCGCCTCGGCGGCGGCCCGGTAGTCGACCGGGTCGATGCGCGAGCCCTGGTCGGTGAGGCCTACCGCGTAGACGAGGAAGATGGCGATGAGCACGGAGGCCACGGTGGCGATGCTCAGGTTGAGCACCGTCTGGTTGTTGCGGCGTTTGGCGGATGCGGCGGCTTTGCGCTCGGCGGTCTCCTGCGCGGTCTCGGCGCGGCCGAGCTCGGCGACGATGGGCCGACCGTCGGCGTCGACGCCCGGCTGGCGGGGGCTCACGATTCCTCGGCCGCCGCGCGCGCGGCGTCGAGTCGGGCCTTCGCGCTGCCGAGCCACTCCTCGCAGCGCCGGGCGAGCGCTTCGCCGCGCTCCCACAGGGCGAGGGACTCCTCGAGGGTGGCGCCGCCCTGCTCGAGCCGGGTGACCACCTGCACGAGCTCGTCGCGCGCCTGCTCGTAGCTGAGCGAGGCGACGTCGGGGGTGGCGTCGGTCATGCTCTCAGTCTAGGACGCTCCGCCGACGCCCCGACCGGCTCGGGGTGCCCATCGGGGGCGGCGTCAGGGGAGTCCCTGGGCTTTCCCCGGAACCGCTCGCGCGCGCTGTCGCCGGGGTGCGCGGGCGTGGTGGGGTGCGGTCATGTCGCCTTCCCGATTCGCTCCGCTCGCGCGGCTCACCCTCATCGCGCTCAGCGTCGTGGTTCCTCTTGTCGCAGCGACTCTCGTCGTGTCGACCTTCCCGGCGGATGCCCCGGTCGCGCTCGCGGGGGCGGTGTTCGCGTTCGCGTCGGTGCCGGTCTGGGCATCCGGCATCCACCAACTCGTCCTGCTGTTCGCGGCGTCTCGGGTGCGATCCGGGGAGCCGCCCGTCGCGCCGGTGGTGGTGCCGCGCACGGCGATCGTGATGTGCACGGCCGACGACTTCGCCGCCGAGCGCGCCCGCGCGTGCGCGGCGCAGGATGTGCCGGTCGAGCTCGTCATCCTCGACGACTCGCGTACCGCCGAGGGCCGGGCGCGCGTCGATCGTTTCGTGCGCGAGCATCCGGCCCGCGTCATCCGGCGCGCGGAGCGCCGCGGCTTCAAGGCGGGCAACCTCTCGAACGCACTCGAAGTGCTCGCCGACGAGTTCCCGTTCTGGGTGCTCGTGGACGCCGATCAGGCGCTCGCCCCGGATGCCGTGCGTCGCCTGCACGCGCGCCGCACCCCCGGCGTGGCCGTGGTGCAGGGGCGTCCGGTGCCGCGCGTGGCCGGGTCGCCGTTCGCCGCGCTCCTCGGCGCCCTGCCGGGAACCCATCTCGCGACGAGCCAGTCCGGACGTCCCGCGCCGTGGTTCCTCGGCCGCGTCGCGCTGCTGGATGTCGCGGCCGTGCGCGCGGTGGGCGGGGTGCCCAGGCGGGTCGTGGAGGATGTCGCGCTCACCGTCGAGCTGCGCGCCGCCGGCTACCGCATCGTGGATGCACCGGAGGTGCTCGGCGAGGAGGACGCCCCGGTCGACTACCCCGCGTTCCGCGTGCAGCAGCTGAAGTACCTGGAGGGTGCGTTCGAGCTCGTGGTGCGCTCGGGATGGCGCATCCTGCGTGCGCCGTTCCCGCTCGCCGAGCGCCTGGAGATCCTGATCGCCCACCTGCTCGTGCCCGCCGCCGTACTGGGCGGCGGGGTCGCGGTCATCGCGGGCGGGGTGCTCGCGGGTGCGCGCGCCTTCCCGGTGGGGGCCGGTGTCCTCGCGGCGCTCGCGGGGCTCGCCCCGGTCGCGGGCGAGTTGGTGAGGCTGCTCAGGGCGGGGCGGATCGCCCGGGCGCTCGCGGTGGCGCTGCTGGTCCCCGCCGTCTACGCCTCGCTGCTGGTCGCCTGCCTCTGCGCTCTCCTCCGGCTGCTCGGCGGCCGGGCGGCGCGCTTCCGGGTCACTCCCAAGCACGCCGTCCGCCGGGGTGCCGCGATGCGACTGCGGGTGCTGCTGCCGGAGCTCGCGGTCACCGGCGTCGCGCTCGCCGGCGCCGCGGCGTCCGGGGTCGGTGCGTTCCTGCCCGGCGTGCTCCTGCCGGTCGCGACGGCGGTCGCGCTCGGCGTGGTCCCGCTGCGCGGGCGGCCGACTCAGCGGGCGGTCGCCGCGATCTCGCCGCGCGCCAGCCGGATCTCGAGGCTGTCGCCCGCGCTCGTCTCGGCGGCGTCGCGCACGATGCGCCCGTCGGCACCGCGCACCACGGCGTAGCCGCGATCGAGGGTGCGCTGCGGCGAGAGGGCCCGCAGCTGGGCGGTGAGCTCGCGCACGCCGGTCTCGGCGCGCTCGACGCGCAACTGCATGAGCCGCGATCCCTGGTCGACGAGCCGGATGAGGTCTTCGGCGCGCGTCTGCACGAGCACCCCGGGGTCGGCGAGCGCGGGCCGCGAGCGCAGCGCGGCGATGCGCTCGATCTCGCCCGTGATGAGGCCCGACACCCACAGGGCGATGCGGGCGCGCGCCTGCTGCACGCGGGCAGCCTCTTCGGCGACATCCGGCACGACGCGCTTGGCGGCATCCGTGGGCGTCGAGGCGCGCAGGTCGGCGACGAGGTCGAGCAGCGGGCTGTCGGCCTCGTGGCCGATCGCCGAGACGAGCGGCGTCTCGCAGGCGGCTGCGGTGCGCACGAGCTGCTCGTCGCTGAACACGAGCAGGTTCTGGAAGTCGCCGCCGCCGCGGGCGACGATGATGACGTCGACCTCGGGGTCGGCATCCAGTTCCCGGATGGCGGCCGCCACCTCGCGGGCCGCCCGGTCGCCCTGCACCGCGGCGTGCTTCACCCGGAACGCGACCTGCGGCCAGCGCAGCTGGGCGTTGCGCAGCACATCCTTCTCGGCATCCGAGTCCTTGCCGGTGACGAGGCCGATGCACTGCGGCAGGAACGGCAGCTTCTTCTTGCGCTCCGGCTCGAACAGACCCTCGGCGCGGAGGGTCTGCTTGAGCTTCTCGAGCTGCGCGAGCAGGTCGCCGAGGCCGGCGTGCCGCAGCTCGGATGCCACCATCGAGAGGGTGCCGCCGCGCAGCCAGTAGTCGGGCTTCACGAGCGCCACCACGCGGTCGCCCTGGGCGAACTGCTCGGTCAGCCGCTGCAGCGTCGAGCTCCACACCGTGAGCGAGACGGTGACGTCCTGCTCGAGGTCTTTGAGCTTCGCGTAGACGATGCCGCGCGCCAGGTTCCACTGGGTGAGCTCGCCCTCCACCCACACCGAGCCGAGGCGGTCGATGTAGTCCTTCACCTTGCCCGAGAGCGTGGCGACGGGCCACGGATGCTCGGCGCTCGGCGCCTGGACCTCGCTCATGCCGCCAGGCTACGGCACACCCCCGATCCCCCCGCCCCCTGCCCGGTGTTCATGGCGCGGCTGGAGCCGCGACACCGGGGCGGGAGAAACGCCTCCCGCCGACGGGTCGTAGCTCCAGCCGCGCCATGAACCCGCACGTAGACTCGGGGGGTGAGCGGAATCACCAACGGCGCGCTCGGGGTGAGCCTCGAGGCGCCCCGCATGCCCGCCCCGCGCGGACGGCTGCACGAGGTGCCCGTCGACCGCCCGCGGCGCGTGCTGCTGGCCGCCCCGCGCGGATACTGCGCAGGCGTCGACCGCGCCGTGATCGCCGTCGAGAAGGCGATCGAGAACTTCGGGGCCCCCGTCTACGTGCGCAAGCAGATCGTCCACAACGTGCACGTGGTGAGCGAGCTCGAGCGCCGCGGCGCGATCTTCGTCGACGAGGTCGACGAGGTGCCCGCCGGATCCCATCTGGTGTTCTCGGCGCACGGCGTCTCACCCATGGTGGTGCAGGCCGCCGCCGACCGTGAGCTGCTGGCCATCGACGCCACCTGCCCGCTCGTCACGAAGGTGCACCGTGAGGCGAGCCGCTTCGCGAAACAGGAGCTGCAGATCCTGCTCATCGGCCACGCCGGCCACGAGGAGGTCGAGGGCACGATGGGTCACGCGCCCGAGCGCACGATCCTCGTGAACAGCCCCGAGGACGTCGACCGCATCGAGGTCGCCGATCCCGACAACCTGGTCTGGATCTCGCAGACCACCCTGAGCGTCGACGAGACGATGGAGACGGTGCGCCGTCTGCGGGAGCGCTTCCCGAAGCTGCAGGATCCGCCGAGCGACGACATCTGCTACGCCACCCAGAACCGGCAGGTGGCGATCAAGAAGGTGGCCCCGCAGGCGGATCTGGTGATCGTGGTCGGCTCCGCCAACTCGTCCAACAGCGTGCGCCTCGTCGAGGTGGCGCTCGAGCACGGCGCGAAGGCCGCGCACCGGATCGACTACGCGAGCGAGATCCAGCAGGACTGGCTCGAGGGGGTCGCCTCGATCGGCGTCTCCAGCGGCGCGTCGGTGCCCGAGGTGCTCGTGCAGGAGGTGCTCGCGGAGCTCGCCGACGCCGGCTTCCACGACGTGGAGGAGGTGCGCACCGCCGAGGAGGACCTCATGTTCTCGCTGCCGAAGGAACTGCGCCGCGATGCGAGTGGCAAGGCGGATGCCCGCGCACTCGGCGGACGCGCCCGCGACTGAGGCGCCCCGCCCGGCGGCATCCGGCAGAATCGGCGCAGAGCAGGGGCTACAGCGAGGAGGTCGCCGTGCGTGTGACGCTCTTGCCGCGTGAGGCGGCCGCCCGCGTCATCACGGGCGCCATCGCCACCCTCGCCTGGTCGGCGGGCGCCACGGTGATCCTGCTCGTGATCCCCGTGCTCGTCGAGACGCTCATCCGGCGGGGGCATGCGGAGCTGCTGCCGGTGCCGATCATCCTGCTCGTGGTGATCCTGGGGGCGATCGCGGTGGCGCTGTGGCGGATGACGCCGCTCGTCGTGGTCGGCTACCTCGTGGTGGCGGGGGCGGCCACGATCGGCTACGAGGTGTTTCTGCTCACCGCGGATCCCGGGCTGCTCGACCACGAGCTCTATCTCGTGAACCGTCCCACCCTCGCGCTCGTCTCGATCGGGGTCGCCGCGTCGTCGGCGCTCGGCGGCATCGTGTGGTGCCTGTTCGGCTTCTCGACGGCGGGCCTCGTGGCGATCACGGTCGCGCTCATCACCGACACCCCGGTGCGGCCCGGCTACGGCCCGGCGATGGTGCTGCTGATCGCGGTCACCCTGTACCTGACACTCTTCACGATCCAGGCCCGCCAGCGGCGGCGCCTGCCCCGCTTCGACGAACTGGAGCGCGGCACGCGGCGGCTCGCGGCCTCCGCCGACCTCGCGCGGCGCACCACGGCGATCGTGCACGACACCGTGCTCAACGACCTCGCCGTCGTGATGAACGCTCCCGACACGCTCGACGAGCGCACCCGTGCGCGCCTGCGCGCGGATCTCGACACCCTCGAGGGCGGTGCCTGGATGCGCACCACCGAGCAGGTGGCGGTGCACGACAGCGAGCAGGCGCACATCCGCAACGAGTTGGCGCGGGTGGCGAGCGACTTCCGCTGGCGGGGGCTCACGGTCAACGTCACGGGTGTCGGACCGGGCATCTACGAGTACGCCCCCGGCGCCGGGGAGGCGCTCGTCGGGGCGTTGCGCGCCACCCTCGAGAACGTGCTCAAGCATTCCGGCACCGACTCGGCCGACGTCGAGGTGATGTACACCGACCAGGAGATCAGCTTCATGGTCTCCGATCAGGGGGTCGGCTTCGACCCCGCCCGGGTGGATCCGCAACGCCTCGGCATCCGCACCTCGATCGTCGGGCGCATGGAGGATGTCGGCGGGCATGTGCGGGTCTGGTCGTCGCCGGGGATGGGCACCACGGTGCTCATCGGCGTGCCCGTCTCGAAGGTGCTCGAGCGCGGGCTGCCGTCGCGCCACCAGGAGTCCGACTATGGCGACTAAGCCCCCCAGCGCCTTCCTGCTGGCTGCACGCGATGTGGACCCGCTGAGCTGGTTCACCGGGCCCTACGTGCCGCTCGTCTTCGCGGTGTTCGTGTTCCTGTACGGCGGGCTGCTGTCGGTGTCCACCTGGAACGAGTCGGATGCGCCGGGGCTGCAGCTGCTCGGGGTGGCGCTCTGCACGATCGCGTGTCTGCTCATCCAGCTGCTCACCTCGCGACGCAACCGTTTCGACTGGCAGTTGGGCGTGGTGGCGGTCGGTGTGGGCGGCTCGGGGCTCGTCGTGTCGGCGCTCGGCTACTCGCAGTCGGTGTTCCGCATCGACCTGTGGTGGGCGCCGTTCTGCTTCGCCCTCGTGATGGCGTGCCTCGCACCGTACCTGGCGGCCTGGCGGCTGCTCAGTTACGGGTTCATCGCGCTCGCCACGGCGGTGCCGGCGGCGTTCCTCATCGTGGATGCGCGGGTGCCCGACTGGGGGTCGGTCTCGGTGTTCCTCATGATCGCGACGCCGGTGGGGGTGGGCACGGCGGCCACGACGGCCTTCTCGTACAGCGTCGTGCACCAGATGCTGCCGATCGTCGACAACCGCTCGAGCGCGGTCGTGTCGGAGCTGCTGGAGCTCGACCCCGCCGACGAGGAGGCGGAGCGCGCGAGTCTCGCCCGCTACACGGCGCGGGCGGTGCCGTTCCTGCGGATGATCGCGGATCGCGGCACGGTCGTGCCGGCCGACCGTTCACTCGCGGGCGAGATCGCCCGCTACCTGCGCGACGACCTGGTCTCCCGCACCGATCTGGCGTGGCTCGGGCTGCGCGCCGACGACACCCGGGTCGTGGTGATCGACCCGGAGCGGCGCGCCGACGCCCTGCGGGCGCCGCAGCGCACCGCCATCCGGGATCTGGTGCGGGCGGTGCTGGACGACCCGGGCACCGACGCCACCACGATGCTCATCGAGCTGCGGGCGCGCGAGGACGGTTCGACGGCGGTCGCCATCACCCTCGACACCGAGCTGCCGGAGGGCCGGCGGGTGCGGCACCTGGCCCCGTACTACTTCAACCTGCGGGGCGCCGTGACGGACATGCACATGGGGCGCGACGGCATCTCGTTCAGCGTGCCGCCGGAATACCATTAGCGGCTGATCGCGTGCCCTGCCGAGCCCAGTTGGCGGGTCGCCTCGCCGACGCGGGCCGCCATGGCGGTCTCGGCGAGCTTGCCCCAGGCGCGCGGGTCGTAGATCTTCTTGTTGCCGACCTCGCCGTCCACCTTGAGGAACCCGTCGTAGTTGCGCAGCACGGTGTCGGCGATGGAGCGGCTGTAGGCGTACTGGGTGTCGGTGTCGATGTTCATCTTGACGACGCCGTTGGCGACCGCCTCGGCGATCTCGGCATCTGTGGACCCGGATCCGCCGTGGAAGACGAGGTCGAGCGGCTTCGGGCCGGTGCCGTACTTCGCCTGGATGCCGGCCTGGATCTCGCCCAGCAGCTCGGGCCGCAGCACGACGTTGCCGGGCTTGTAGACGCCGTGCACGTTGCCGAAGGTGAGCGCCGCGAGGTAGCGGCCCCGCTCGCCGAGACCGAGCGCTTCGACGGTCGCGATGGCGTCGTCGAGGGTCGTGTAGAGGTGCTCGTTGATGTCGTGGCTGACGCCGTCCTCCTCGCCGCCGACCACGCCGATCTCGACCTCGAGGATGGCGTTGATGTTCTTGATGCGGGGGAGCAGCTCGGCCGCGATCTCGAGGTTCTCGGTGAGCGGGACCGCCGATCCGTCCCACATGTGCGACTGGAAGATCGGGTTGCGGCCGGCCTTCACCTCGGCCTCGGACGCCTCCAGCAGCGGCAGCACGAAGCCGGGCAGTGCGTCCTTGGGGCAGTGGTCGGTGTGCAGGGCGACCGTGATCGGGTAGTTCTTGGCCACCTCGGTGGCGAAGGCAGCGAAGGCGAGGGCGCCGGATGCGCGGGCCTTCACGCTCTGCCCGGCGAAGTAGTCGGCGCCGCCCGTGGTCACCTGGATGATGCCGTCCGAGCCCGCCTCGGTGAGGCCCTGCAGCACGGCGTTGATCGACGACGACGACGAGACGTTGACCGCGGGGAAGGCGAATCCGCCCTTCTTCGCGGTGTCGAGCATCTCGGCGTACTGATCCGGGGTGGCGACGGGCATGGGGGTCCTCCTGGGCGGGACGGATGGGGTGGTCGCGTCGAGTCTAGAGGGGCGCGGGTGCGCGATGCCCTCACGGCCCGGGGAGGCGAGCTTCGCCTCCATCGCAAGTGCCTTCCGACCGTCGCGGACCACGACGTGGTCGATCTCGTGGTCGCCGTTCCGCGCGCGGAGGTGACCGATCGCGGCCTCATCCGCCTCCACCGCGACGCGCACGCCGGGCAGGCCGGGATCGACGATCTCCGTCGGCGTCGACCGCGCGGCGGGTGACGTTCCGAGCCTGGGACACCTTGGGGGGCATCAAGCCCAAACAGTCATATCGCACGAACTGAATCAGCCGATCAGCATGCTCTGAATCAGTCGATTCGCATGAGTTCTGCCTGGAGACGGCTTGCGGCCGGGCGCCCCCTGCGCACGAATGCCATCACGGCGAGAAACACGAGCGGCAGGCCCAGTCGTGTGAGGGTGTTGGGGCCGAGCCCAGCAAGATCGTCGAGGTGCTGCCGCTCAGACACGCACCAGCTCATCGCGGGGACGAGGCGCTTCAGTGCTGCCATGACTCTCACCCGGATTCGAGAGCCTCCATCACACCCGGGGCGATTCGATCTGCTTGTCACGGCCCCCGATCCGCGAGGCGCAACGCAGCCTCCATCGCGCGCACGTCGCCGATGACGGCACCGGCGTTCCGCCGTTCTCGCTGGTCGATGGATCCGGTCTGCCGACGCAACTCCGCGGGATCTGCCTTGCGGAGTGAGCGCTCACTCACTTAGGATCGCGGGGTGCAGTTGCCCGCCGGATTCGCCGTGGTCAGGGAGCGGGCGCGTCCGCTGCCGCCCGACGACCGGCGCGAGGCGATCCTCGACGCGGTGCTGCCGGTGCTGCGCGAGCGCGGCCGCGACGTCACCAGCCGGGAGCTCGCCGAAGCCGCGGGCGTCGCCGAGGGCACCATCTTCCGGGCCTTCGGCGACAAGGACTCGTTGCTCGACGCCGGCCTGCAACGGCTGCTCGACCCCGCGCCGTTCCGCGGCGAGCTGCGCCGCATCCCGCACGACCTCCCCTTCGAAGACAAGCTCGCCGTGATCATCGAGGCGCTGCGGGTGCGCTTCGGCGACGTGTTCCAGATCATGCGCCTCTTCCAGGTGGAGGGGCCGCCGCCGCGGCGCGCGCAGGCGGGCGAGGACTGGCTCGAGATCGTGCGCGAACTGCTGGAGCCGGATGCCGCGCGACTCGGCGTGCCGATCGACACGGTGGCCTGGTACCTGCGGCTCGTGGCCTTCGGCGCCTCCATTGAACCCTTCAACCATTTCCGGCCGTTCGACTCCGCCGAACTCGCTACCGTCATCGCACACGGCGTCGCCGTGGCGCCGCGCTGACCGCCGCAGACACCACCCCACCGCTGACACCACCCCACCGAATCGAAAGAAGCACCGTGCTCGGCAAACTCCTCATCCGCTACCTGCGGCCGTACTGGCTGCTGCTGATCGGCGTCGTCGTCTTCCAGGCCGCGCAGTCGATCGCCTCGCTGCTGCTGCCCGGCCTCAATGCCGACATCATCGACAAGGGCGTCGCCGTCGGCGACACCGGCTTCATCCTCTCCACCGGCGGCATCATGCTCGCGATCACCCTCGCGCAGATCATCTGCTCGGTCGTGGCCGTCTACTTCGGTGCGCGCGCCGCCATGGCGTTCGGTCGCGACCTGCGCGGCGCCATCTTCACGCGCGTCGGCGAGTTCTCCGAGCGCGAGGTCTCCACCTTCGGTGCGGCATCCCTCATCACCCGCACCACCAACGACGTGCAGCAGGTGCAGATGCTCGTGCTCATCACCTGCACCATCCTGGTGTCGACGCCGATCCTCTCGATCGGCGGCGTCATCGCGGCGCTCGGCGAAGACATCACCCTCTCGTGGATCCTCGTGGTCGCGGTGCCCGTGCTGCTGCTCGCCGTCGGCCTCATCATCTGGCGCGCGGTGCCCTACTTCCGCAAGATGCAGACCCGCATCGACGCCGTCAACCGGGTGCTGCGCGAGCAGCTCACCGGCATCCGCGTCATCCGCGCCTTCGTGCGCGAACGCACCGAGATCGACCGCTTCGGCGTCGCCAACGACGAGCTCACCGACACGGCGCTGCGGGCCGGCCGCCTGTTCGCCCTCATGTTCCCCGTCGTCATGCTCGTGCTCAACGTGTCGAGCGTCGCCGTGCTGTGGTTCGGGGCGTTCCGGATCGAAGACGGCGGCATGCAGATCGGTTCGCTGTTCGCCTTCCTCAGCTACCTCATCCAGATCCTGATGGCCGTCATGATGGCCACCTTCATGCTCATCCTGCTGCCGCGCGCCACCGTCTCCGCGAACCGGATCGGCGAGGTGCTCGACACCGAACCCTCGGTCGAACCGCCCGCGAACCCGGTCACCGAGCTGCACGGCGGCGAGCTGGAGCTGCGCGGCGCCAGCTTCCACTACCCGGGCGCCGAGCAGCCGGTGCTCACCGACATCACCTTCACCGCCCGCCCCGGCCAGACCACGGCCATCATCGGCAGCACCGGATCCGGTAAGACCACGCTCGTCAACCTGCTGCCGCGGCTGTTCGACGTGACCGACGGCGCCGTGCTCGTCGGCGGGGTGGATGTGCGCGAGCTCGACCCGGACGTGCTGTGGAACAGCATGTCGCTCGTGCCGCAGAAGCCGTACCTCTTCTCGGGAACCGTCGCATCGAACCTCCGCTACGGCAAGCCCGACGCCACCGACGAGGAGCTGTGGGCGGCCCTCGAGGTGGCCCAGGCGCGCGACTTCGTGGAGGCCATGCCCGACGGCCTCGAGGCGCCCATCGCGCAAGGCGGCACCAACGTCTCGGGCGGCCAGCGCCAACGCCTCGCCATCGCCCGCGCGCTCGTCAAACGCGCCCAGATCACCATCTACGACGACTCGTTCTCGGCCCTCGACACCGCCACCGACGCCCGATTGCGGGCGGCGCTCGCGAGAGAGTTCGCCGACGTCACGACCATCGTGGTCGCGCAGCGCGTGTCGACCATCCTGAACGCCGACCAGATCATCGTGCTCGAGCACGGCCGGATCGTCGGCCGGGGAACCCACCAGGAACTGCTCGCCAGCTCGACGGAGTACGCCGAGATCGTCGAGAGCCAGCTGTCGATCGAGGAGGCCGCGTGAGCGCCGCAGACGAGACCCCGGTGCCGGAGAACGAGGCCGCGGAGCGTCGCACCCCGCGGCGCGGACCCGGCGGAGGCGGCGGACCCTTCGGCGGCATGGGCATGCCCGCCGAGAAGTCGATGAACTTCGGCCCCTCCGCCAAACGGCTCATCGGGCGGCTGCGGCCCGACCGCGCGCTCGTGATCTTCGTGATCCTGCTCGGGGCGATCTCCGTCGTGCTGAGCGTGCTCGGGCCCAAGGTGCTCGGCAACGCGACCAACATCATCTTCGAGGGCGTCATCTCCGCCCAGCTGCCGGAAGGCGCCACCAAGCAGGACGTCATCGACGGGCTCATCGCGGCCGGCAACACCCAGCAGGCCGAGATGGTGCAGGGCATGAACCTCAACCCCGGCCACGGCATCGACTTCAACGCGCTCATG
The DNA here is from genome assembly GCF_008365275.1 of Protaetiibacter larvae. Taxonomy (GTDB): domain Bacteria; phylum Actinomycetota; class Actinomycetes; order Actinomycetales; family Microbacteriaceae; genus Homoserinibacter; species Homoserinibacter larvae. The sequence continues at coordinate 1,264,098 of NZ_CP043504.1, forward strand.
ATCGTGCTCGGGATCGTGCTGCTGCTGTACGTGGTGTCGTCGGTGTTCATGTGGCTGCAGGGCTACGTGCTCAACGGCATCACCCAGCGCACGGTGCTGCGGCTGCGGCGCGACGTGGAGGACAAGATCCACCGCCTGCCGCTCAGCTACTTCGACAAGCAGCCGCGTGGCGAACTGCTCAGCCGCGTCACCAACGACATCGACAACATCTCGCAGAGCCTGCAGCAGACCTTGAGCCAGCTGCTCACCTCCCTGCTCACGGTGGTCGGCATCCTCATCATGATGTTCTGGATCTCGCCGCTGCTCGCGGTGATCGCGATCATCGCCGTGCCGCTCACCCTGGGCATCACGGTCGTCATCGCCAAGCGCTCCCAGAAGCTGTTCGTGGCGCAGTGGACCCACACCGGCACCCTCAACGCGCAGATCGAGGAGGGGTACACCGGGCACGCGCTCGTCAAGGTGTTCGGCCGCCACAAGGAGGTCGAGGCGCGCTTCGACGCCAAGAACCAGGAGCTGTACCAGGCGAGCTTCGGCGCCCAGTTCATCAGCGGCATCATCATGCCCGCCACGATGTTCGTGGGGAACCTCGTCTACGTCGGCATCGCCGTCGTCGGCGGCCTCATGGTGGCGAACGGCTCGCTGCGGCTGGGCGACGTGCAGGCGTTCATCCAGTACTCCCGCCAGTTCACCCAGCCGCTGTCGCAGCTCGGATCGATGGCCAACCTGCTGCAGTCGGGCGTCGCCTCCGCGGAGCGCGTGTTCGAGCTGCTGGATGCCGAGGAGCAGAGCGCCGACCCGGTGCCCGCGTCCTCGCCTCAGCACGGCACCGGCCGGCTCGCCTTCGAGAACGTCTCGTTCCGCTACGACCCCGAGAAGCCGCTCATCGACGACCTCTCGCTCGTGGCCGAGCCCGGGCAGACGGTCGCCATCGTCGGGCCAACGGGGGCCGGCAAGACCACCCTCGTGAACCTCATCATGCGGTTCTACGAGCCGGGCGGCGGGCGCATCACCCTCGACGGCATCGACACCCAGCAGATGACGCGCGACGACCTGCGCGGCCGCACCGGCATGGTGCTGCAGGACACCTGGCTATTCGGCGGCACCATCCGCGACAACATCGCCTACGGGCGACCGGAGGCCTCGGAGGAGGAGATCCTGGATGCCGCGCGGGCCGCCTATGTGGACCGCTTCGTGCACACCCTTCCGGACGGTTACGACACGGTGCTCGACGACGAGGGCGGCAACGTCTCGGCGGGCGAGAAGCAGCTCATCACGATCGCGCGGGCGTTCCTCGCGAAGCCCTCGGTGCTCATCCTCGACGAGGCGACCTCCTCGGTCGACACCCGCACCGAGCTGCTCGTGCAACGGGCGATGAGCGCGCTGCGCAAGGACCGCACCTCGTTTGTCATCGCGCACCGGCTCTCGACCATCCGGGATGCCGACCTCATCCTCGTGATGGAGTCGGGCGCGATTGTCGAGCAGGGCACCCACGACGAGCTGCTCGCCGCACGCGGCGCCTACGCGCGTCTCTACGAGGCCCAGTTCGCCGCCCCCGTCGACTCCGACGACGCAGCCGCCTGATGCCTTCCATGGCGCGGCTGGAGCCGTGACCCGGCGGCGGGGGAAACGCCTCCCGCCACGTGGTCGTAGCTCCAGCTGCGCCATGTGCGGTACCGTGGGAGCGCTCCCACACCGTCGTGGCCGCAAGGAGACCCGTGCCCCACCACCCCCGCGCCCGCATCCGCGCCGCCGGCATCGCCGGCATCGCGCTCGCCGCATCCGTGCTCGCGGCGCCCGTGCTCGCCCCGCCGACCGCCGCCGCGCCGCTCGCCGACGAGCCCGGGCCGGAACTCATCCCCAACGGCACCTTCGACGCCGGGCACGCGCCGTGGTGGACCACCCCGGATGTCGTCGCCGACACCTCCAGCGGCGCCCTGTGCGTGAACGCCCCGGGAGGCACCCAGAACGCCTGGGACACCATCGTCGGCATCGACGCCATCCCGCTCGTCGAGGGCGAGAGCTACCGCTTCTCGTTCCGGATCAGCGGCACCGCGGACGTGGGCATCCGGGCGCTCGCCCAGCAGAACCAGGCGCCCTGGACCGCCACCTACGAGACGAACCCCACCACGAGCAGCGACCCCGCGCTCTTCGAAGGCGGCTTCACCTCCACCCTCGAATGGCCCGCCGGACAGCTCGTGTTCCAGATCGGCGGCTCCGACGAGCCGTGGACGTTCTGCCTCGACGACGTCTCGTTCCGCACCGGTCCGCCGCCGGAGCCCTACCGGGCCGAGACGCACTCGCGGGTACGCGTCAACCAGTACGGCTACCTGCCCGACGGCCCGAAGCGGGCCACCGTGCTCGTCGACGACGCGGACGCCGCGGGCGTCGCCTGGACGCTCCGCGACGCCGGCGGCGCCGAAGTCGCCACCGGCACCGCCGAACCCTACGGCGACGACCGCACCGTCGGATCCGCGGTGCAGCGGATCGTGTTCGACGAGGTGCGCGCCACCGGCGACGGCTTCACCCTCGAAGCCGACGGCGAAACGAGCTACCCCTTCGCCATCCGCACCGGCCTCTACGCGCCGCTCACCGCCGACGCGCTGAACTACTTCTACCTGGCCCGCAGCGGCATCCCCATCGAGGCGCAGTACGCGGGCGAGGCGTACGCCCGACCCGCGGGGCACCTCGGTATCGCGCCCAACCGCGGTGACACCGAGGTGGGCTGCCAGGCGCCCCAGGGCTACTACCAGCAGTGGAGCTGCGACGACACCTTCGACGTGCAGGGGGGCTGGTACGACGCCGGCGACCACGGCAAATACGTCGTCAACGGCGGGATCGCGGTGCACCAACTGCTCGACACGTGGGAGGTCGCTGCGCGCGCCGGCCGCAGCGACCTCCTCGGCGACGGGGCGCTCTCCATCCCCGAATCCGGCAACGGCATCCCCGATGTGCTCGACGAGGCGCGCTGGGAGCTCGACTGGATGGCGCGCATGCAGGTGCCGGACGGGCAGCAGTACGCGGGGATGGTGTTCCACAAGGTGCAGGACGACGGCTGGACGGGGCTGCCGACCATGCCGTGGGAGAGCGACAAAGTGCGGCAGGTGCACCGGCCGTCGACCGCGGCCACCCTCAACTTCGCAGCCGTCGCGGCGAAAGGCGCCCGGCTGTTCGACGAGTGGGACGCCGACTATGCGGAGTCGTTGCTCGCGGCATCCCGGGTGGCGTGGGCCGCCGCGCTCGACACCCCCGACCTCTTCGCGAGCGTCGCCGACGGCGACGAGGGCGGCGGACCCTACGACGACGACCAGGTCGAGGACGAGTTCTACTGGGCGGCCGCCGAGCTGTACCTCGCCACCGGTGAGGGGGAGTTCGCCGAGTTCCTCGCGGCCTGCCCCGAGGCCGAGACTGCGATCGACCCGCAGGGCGGCTTCGACTGGCGCGCGACGACGGCGCTCGGACGCATCGACCTCGCGATGGTCGAATCCGACTATCCCGGCCGCGAAGCCGCACGGGCGTCGGTGGTGGACGCCGCGGGCACCTATCTGAAGGCCGCCGGGAGCGCCTTCGAGCAGCCGTATCGTCCGATCGACGGCGAATACGACTGGGGTTCGAACGCGATCATCCTCAACAACCAGGCGGTGATCGCGACCGCCGCCGAGATCACCGGGGATGCGAGCTACCGCACGGCGGTCGTCGCCGCGATGGACTACCTGCTCGGTCGCAACGGGCTCGACCGCTCCTACATCACCGGCTACGGCACGCTGTACTCCGAGAACCAGCACCACCGCTGGATGGCGCACTCGCTCGATCCCTCACTGCCGTCGCCGGCGCCCGGCACGATCGCGGGCGGCCCCAACAGCGCCATCCAGGATCCGGTGGCGCAGCAGGCCTGGCCCGACGGCTGCATCGCGCAGTTGTGCTACCTGGACGACATCCAGTCGTATTCGACGAACGAGATGACGGTGAACTGGAACTCGGCGCTCAGCTGGGTGACGACGTGGGTCGCGGTGCACGCGGATGCCGAGGGCGCTGCGGCGAGTGCGCCCGGTGAGGCGCTCCCGGGCGGATTCCCGGTGTGGCTCGTGATCGTGCTCGCGCTCGCCGGGGTGCTCGCTGTGGGCGCGGTCGTCGTGCTGCTCGTGCTGCGGGGTCGACGCCCCACCGCCTGACCCGCCGCCGGGCGCCCGCCGGTCGAGGAGCCGCCGGAGGCGGCCCCACCCCGCCGGTCGAGTAGCCGCCGGAGGCGGCCCCACCCCGCCGGTCGAGTAGCCGCCGGAGGCGGCGTATCGAGACCCCCTACGCGGATTCCGCGTCGTCGAGCTCGTCGAGCACCGTGAACTCGCTCTGCGTGAGGTGCTTCGGGGCGTCCTCGATCATCCGCGGCTCGCCGATGATCTTCGACTCGTCGAGCGCGTCGAGTCGGCGGGCGGTGACGAGCACCCGCTGCTCGAGCGAGCTCGCGAAGGCGTTGTAGCTCGTGACCGTCGACTCGATCGAGCGCCGCAGTTTGTCGGCGTGCTCGGAGAGCGTCGACAGTCGCGAATACAGCTCCTTCCCCAGGTCGAACAGCCGCTTGGCATCCTCGGTCAGCACGTCCTGCTGCCAGGTGAACGCGATGGTCTTCAGCACCGCCCAGAAGCTCACGGGCGAGGCGAGCGCGATGCGCTTGGAGAAGGCGTACTCCAGCAGCGCCGGATCCTGTTCGAGGGCGGCGGCGAGGAGCGGCTCGTTGGGGATGAACGCGATCGTGAACTCGGGGCTCGTCTCGAGGCCCGTCCAATAGCTCTTGGCCGCGAGCGCATCGACGTGCCCCTTGACCTTCTTGGCGTGCGCGGCGAGCAGCGCGGCGCGGCGCGCCTCCTGCTCCCCGGTCGCGGTGGCGGGGATCGCGCTCGCCTCGATGAAGTCGTTGTACGGCACCTTCGCGTCGACGGCGATCGACTTGCCGCCCGGCAGCTTGACCACCAGGTCAGGGCGTCGCGACCCGGATTCTGCCGCGATCGTCGACTGCAGGGAGAAGTCGACGCGGTTGAGCAGCCCCGCGGACTCGACGAGGGTGCGCAGCTGGGTCTCGCCCCAGACGCCGCGGGTGGCGTTGTTGCTCAGCGCGCTCGCGAGCTTCTCGGCGGTCTGGCTGAGCCGGGCCTCGGACTCCGCGGCCGCCTTGAGCTGCTCGGAGAGCTGCCCGTGCTGCTCGGCGCGCTGGGTCTCGAGCTCGTCCACCTTGCGCTGCATGGCCGTCAGGGTCTCCTTGACGGGGGCGAGCTCGTGGAGCACCTTGTGCTCGGCTGCGGCATCGGCCTGGCGCTGCCGCAGCTCGGCCTGCTGGCGCTCGACGAGGTCGCGATACTGCTGCTGGGCGCCGGCGAGCTGCTCGCGCAGCCCCGTGAGGGAGGCCTCGGCCGCGGCGAGGGTGCGCTCCACGTCCGCCCGCGCGGCCGCCTCGGCGGCGCGCACCTCGCTCACGACCGCCGCGTGCCGGGCTTCGAGCAGGGCGGCGTCCGCTCCCGTCGACCCGCGCGTGGCGCGCAGCACGAGCGCGGTCGCCACGACGCCGACCGCGAGGCCGATCACGAGCCCGATGAGCAGCGGCAGCAGAGCATCCATGGCTTCAGTGTCGCAGCGCCCCCCGACATCCCGTCCCCGACATCCCGCCGCCGCATCCTGCCGCCGCATCCCGCCGCCGCATCCCGCCGCCACATCCTGCCGCCGCATCCCGGCCATCCACCCCAGAAATGCAGGAGGTCTGGCGCCGGACGCCCGTGACCTGGGATATCCGCCCCCGTGCACCCCGGTTTCTCCTGCATTTCTGGCAGTCAGGACGGGTCGGCGCCAGCGCTAAATGTTCGGGAAATGTCTCCGGAGTAGCCTCCTGGCATGGCCATTGAGATCCTCGACCACTGGGTGGGCGGCGCCGTCTTCACGGGCGAATCCACGCGCACCGCCCCCGTCTACAACCCCGCGAAGGGTGTCGTGCAGAAGGAGGTGCGGCTGGCATCCACGGCGGATGTCGCCCACGCCGTCGCCACCGCGAAGGCCGCGTTCCCGGCGTGGAGCGAGGCCAGCTGGGCGAAGCGCCAGACGGTGCTCTTCGCCTTCCGCGAGATCCTCAACGCGCGCAAGGCGGAGCTCGGCGCGATCCTCACGGCAGAGCACGGCAAGGTCACCTCGGATGCTTTGGGCGAGATCGCCCGCGGTCTCGAGGTGGTGGAGTTCGCGTGCGGCATCCCGCACCTCGCGAAGGGCGAGTACTCCGAGAACGTGTCGACCGGCGTCGACGTCTATTCGCTGCGGCAGCCGCTCGGCGTGGTGGGCATCATCAGCCCGTTCAACTTCCCGGCGATGGTGCCGATGTGGTTCTTCCCCATCGCGATCGCCACCGGCAACACGGTCGTGCTGAAGCCGTCCGAGAAGGACCCGTCGGCGGCGATCTGGATGGCCGAGGCGCTGCGCGAGGCGGGGCTCCCGGATGGCGTGTTCAACGTCGTGCACGGCGACAAGGAGTCGGTCGACGCGATCCTGGAGCACCCGGATGTGGCCTCCATCTCGTTCGTCGGCTCGACGCCGATCGCGAAGTACGTGTACGAGCGCGGCACCGCGGCGGGCAAGCGCGTGCAGGCGCTCGGCGGGGCGAAGAACCACATGCTCGTGCTGCCGGATGCCGACCTCGACCTCGTCGCCGACTCCGCGGTCAACGCCGGCTTCGGTTCGGCGGGGGAGCGCTGCATGGCGATCTCGGTGGTCGTCGCGGTGGAGCCGGTGGCCGACGAGCTGATCGGCAAGATCCGCGACCGGATGGCGACCCTCACGGTCGGCGACGGCACGCGCGGCTGCGACATGGGTCCGCTCATCACGCGCGAGCATCGCGACAAGGTGGCCGGCTACCTCGACGTGGCGGTGACGGATGGGGCCGAGCTCGTCGTGGACGGCCGCGGCGTGCAACCCGACGGCGAGGCCGACGGCTTCTGGGTGGGGCCGACGCTCATCGACAAGGTGCCCACCTCGTCCGCCGTCTACCGGGACGAGATCTTCGGCCCGGTGCTCTCGGTGGTTCGGGTCGCGTCGTACGAGGAGGGTCTCGCCCTCATCAACGCCGGCCGCTACGGCAACGGCACCGCGATCTTCACGAACGACGGCGGTGCTGCCCGGCGCTTCCAGCGCGAGGTGCAGGTGGGCATGGTGGGCATCAACGTGCCGATCCCGGTGCCGGTGGGCTACTTCTCCTTCGGCGGCTGGAAGGATTCGCTGTTCGGCGACACGAAGGCGTACGGCCCGGATGCCATCCACTTCTTCACGCGCCAGAAGGCGATCACCTCGCGCTGGCTGGACCCCTCGCACGGCGGCATCAACCTGGGCTTCCCCCAGAACGGCTGATCGCGGCTGGAGCCGCGACCTCGCGGCGGGGGATACGCGTCCCGCCGCGAGGTCGTTTCTCCCGCCGAAGTCGGCGGATGCGTCAGATCTGCGCGTCGTAGCGGTACGGAACGGTGGTCGGCCCGTCGTGCGGGCCGGTGTTCTCGGCGTCGCCGGCGCGGCGGTAGATGAGCTGCCCCTGCTCCCACGGCAGCACGAGCTCGTCGTCGACCGCGTCGAGGTCGTCCGTGTCGAGGGGGATGATCTGCGCGTCGAGCGGTCCGCCGGCGAGGCGGGCCAGGATGGTGTCGGCCATGGCTCCTCCGTTCGAGCGTCAGCCTACGCGCGGCGGCGGGGGAAACGACCTCGCGGCGGGACGCGTATCTCCCGCCGTCGGGTCGCGGCTCCAGCCGCGCCATGAAACGACGGAGGATGTGCGACGGCTCCGGATGCGACGGCTCAGGATGCGGCGGCGACGGCCGCGGCGGGCGCGAGGGTGCTGAGGCGGATGCCGGCGAGGCCCGCGAGCTCGGGCAGGTCGATCGCGCCGTGGCGGTCGGCCGCGTGGATCATGATGGCCGCGCACGCCTCGGCGTCGGCGACCGCGTCGTGGTGCGGGAAGTCCTCGAAGCCGGCGGCCATCGCCACCATCGGCAGGCGGTACGACTCGAGGTGGTAGGTCTTGCGGGCGAGCTGCAGGCTGCACATGTAGGTGTAGCTCGGCACCTCGAGGCCGGTCGCGGCGCACGCGGCGCGGATGACGCCCATGTCGAAGCCCGCGTTGTGGGCGACCAGGATGTCGCGCCCCGCGAACTCGAGCAGGTCGGGCAGCTGATCCACCCACCCCGGCGCCCCGATCACGTCGTCGGCGCGGATGCCGTGGATGCGCGTGTTCCACTCCACGAAGTGGTCGTGCCCGGGTGGCGGCTGGATGAGCCACCCGATGCGGTCGACGATCTGCCCGTCGCGCACCTTCACGAGCCCGACCGAGCAGGCACTGGCGCTGGAGCCGTTCGCAGTCTCGAAATCGATCGCGGTGAAATCCAGGGGCACGTCCCGACTCTCGCACGGGGCACCGACAGCGCTCCCGGGGCGCGCCGCGCGCCGCGGCATCCGGTCGCGCAGCCGGCGGGGGCACGCGGCGGGCGGCACGCGGCGGGCGAACGCGGCGGGGCCGTCGCCGGTGTTCCGACGACGGCCCCGATGGTGGTTGCTGTGGCGTGCGTGCTCAGCGGATGCGGATGAGTGCCCCGCATCCCACCTCGCGATCGCGCCGCCACTGTTGGGCCTGCACCGCGAGCGTGTGCTCCCGGTGCAGGAGGGCGAGCTCGAGCCGGTTGGCCCGGCGCTCGTAGCGGGCGAGCTCACGGCCGGGGCGGCGGCCCCAGCGGATGAGCGCCATCCCGAGCCGCAGCGCGGCCCGGTCGATGAGGCCCACCCGGCGCTCCGTGCGGGCGACCGTCGCGGCGGTCTGCTCCACGGTGTGCATGGTGGGCGAATGGGTGTGACGCTCCTCGCGCGTCAGCGTGCTGTTCATGGTGGTGTCCTCAGCTGTGGTGGATGGCGGAGCGGCCGGGTGGGCCGCCCCACGAGGTGCCGCTCATGGCGGCACGGTACCGACCACCGCCGACGTGGCGGGGTCGTGGACGGGACGAGATCGCGGACGCCAGATGGCTTCCGGATCGTGCTTCGAGAGCGTCGCCACCGTCGGGGACGGTGGCGCAGAAACGCCTAGCCTTCCCGGACGGAGAGGACGCCGACGAAGCCGGCGCGAGGTGCGAGCGTGCGCTCGCGGCGGGTGATTGCTGCCTTCAACATCTCCGGCTCCTTTCGGGATCAGGTGCGCCAACTCTTGACGCGGTTGCCCACGGTAGCCCGGTCCCGCATCCGCGCGCAACCATCCCGGGCGTGTCGCGGGCCACCGGTGCCGGATCGGCCTGCCGGTAGGCTGGATGCTCGTGGCTCTCACCATCGGCATCGTCGGGCTCCCCAACGTGGGCAAGTCCACCCTCTTCAACGCGCTCACCAAGAACACGGTGCTCGCGGCGAACTACCCGTTCGCCACGATCGAGCCGAACGTGGGGGTCGTCAACCTCCCCGACGAGCGCCTTCAGGTGCTCGCGCAGATCTTCGGCAGCGAGCGCATCCTGCCCGCCACGGTGAGCTTCGTCGACATCGCCGGCATCGTGAAGGGCGCGAGCGAGGGCGAGGGGCTCGGCAACCAGTTCCTGGCCAACATCCGCGAGGCCGACGCGATCGCCCAGGTGGTGCGCGGGTTCGCGGATGCGGATGTCGTGCACGTCGCGGGCGCCGTGAACCCGCGCGACGACCTCGAGGTGATCACGACCGAGCTGGCGTTGGCCGACCTGCAGACCCTCGAGAAGGCGATCGTGCGCCTCGAGAAGGAGGTCAAGGGCAAGAAGGCCGACCCCGCGGTGCTGGATGCGGCGCTCGCCGCGAAGCAGGCGCTCGACGCCGGCACGCCGCTGTCGCGCGCCACCGGCATCGAGCTGCCGCTGCTCAAGGAGCTCGGCCTGATGACCGCGAAGCCCATCATCTACGTCTTCAACGTGGATGAGGCGGTGCTCACCGACGACGCCCGCAAGGCCGAGCTCGCCGCCCTCGTGGCGCCCGCGAAGGCGGTCTTCCTCGACGCCAAGGTCGAGTCGGAGCTCATCGACCTCGACCCCGAGGACGCCGCCGAGCTGCTCGCCTCCACGGGTCAGGACGAGTCCGGCCTCGACCAGCTGGCCCGGATCGGCTTCGACACCCTGGGCCTGCAGACCTACCTCACGGCCGGCCCCAAGGAGTCGCGCGCCTGGACCATCCGCAAGGGCTGGAAGGCCCCGCAGGCGGCGGGCGTCATCCACACCGATTTCGAGCGGGGCTTCATCAAGGCCGAGGTGACCTCCTTCGAGGACCTGGTGGCCGCGGGCTCGCTCGCCGAGGCCCGCGCGCGCGGCAAGGCCCGCATCGAGGGCAAGGACTACGTCATGCAGGACGGCGACGTGGTGGAGTTCCGCTTCAACGTGTAGTCGAACGCGACGACCCGTCGTATCCGGGGCCCTATTCCCGCGGATAGGCCACCGGATACGACTACTCGACGGGGATGGGGGCGAGCTCGGAGGCCAGGCGCGGCTCGACGCGGCGCTCCGGGTGGTAGCCGGACTTGTCGGCGTAGAAGGCGCGGATGCGGTCCATGTCGGTCGGGACGTCGCCCGTGATCGCGAAGGTCGGCCCGAGCCCGACGGTGCGCGTGGTGCGGTCCACGTAGCCGAGGGTGACGGGCATCCCGGTCTCCTGGGCGATCCGGGAGAAGCCCGACTTCCAGTGGGTGTTGCCGCCGCGCGTGCCGTCCGGGGTGACGACCAGGCCGAACACCTCACCCGAGCGCACGCGCGCGACCACCTCGCCGACGACGCGGCTCGGGTCGGAGCGGTCCACCGGGATGCCGCCGAGCGCGCGCATGATCGGCCCGCGCCAGCCCGCGAACAGGCTCTTCTTGCCGAGCCAGCGGATGTCGATGCCGAGCCGCCAGGCGATCGCGAGCATGAACACGAAGTCCCAGTTGGAGGTGTGCGGGGCGCCGAGGAGGATGGTCGGCTGCGTGGGTGCCGGCTCACTGCGCAGCTTCCAGGGGCTGAACGCCCAGAACAGGCGGGCGATGAGTCGACGCAGCATCCGGCAACGGTACGTCACGGTCATGCCGGGGGAGGCATGCGTCGAGGCGACGGTATCGTCGAGGAGGTGACCGACAGCTCCACCCTTCCCATCCGCTTCGTCGCGATCGGCGACTCCTTCACGGAGGGGGTCGGCGATGAGCGCCCCGACGGGACCCCGCGCGGATGGGCGGATCTGGTCGCCGAAGGCTGGGCCGACGCGCTCGGCGCCCCCGTCGCGTACGCGAATCTGGCGATCCGCGGCCGGCTCGTGCAGCCGATCGTCGAGGAGCAGCTCGAGCCCGCGCTCGCCCTCAAGCCGACGCACCTCAGCTTCAACGGGGGCGGCAACGACATGCTGCGTCCGCGCGCCGACCTCGACGCCATCCTCGCCGCCTACGCCCAGGTGCTGCGTCGCTGCGACGAGGAGGGCGTGCAATTGGTGCTGCTCTCGGGAGGCAACCCCTCCGGGCAGCTGCCGATGCGCGGCATGATCAAACGCCGCGGCGACCTGCTCACCGAGCGGGTGGTGGCGGCGCTCGCCGGCCGGCCGGATGTGGTCCGCGCCCTCAACTGGGGCGACGACACGCTCGCCGCCCCCGCGTTCTGGTCGGAGGACCGCCTGCACCTCAACGCCCGCGGCCACCACCGCGTGGCCGCCCGCGTGCTCGAGGCACTCGGACAGCGGGTGCCGGACGGCTGGTGGTCCCTCCCCGCGGACTCCGCCGCCGCATCGCGTCCGCACGGTCTCGCCTACTACCGCGCGCACGTCGGTCCGTGGATCCACCGCCGTCTCACGGGCACCTCCTCCGGCGACGGTCGGATCGCGAAGTACGGAGACTGGACGAGCATCCTGCCGAAAAGCTGAGCGACTCACTAGGCTGATCCTCGCCGAAGCCGTCTCACGCGCATCGTCAGAGGAAGCCGCCATGCTCGCCGATCTGCCCCCCGCACCGCACCGGATCTCCACGGGATCCCTTCCGGGGTGGGACGAGGTGGATCGGCTCGTGATCGAGGCCCACGCGTACGCGAAGGCGAGCACGGACGGCGAGATCGCCACCTACATCCCGCGGCTGGCCGCCGTCGACCCGGAGCTGTTCGGGGTGAGCGTCGCCGAGGTCGACGGCGCGGTGCACACCGCGGGGGATGCCGAGGTCGCGTTCTCGATCCAGTCGATCTCGAAGGCCTTCGTCTACGCGCTCGTGATCGAGCGGCTCGGCCACGAGGCGGTGCGCGAACGCGTGGGTGTCAACAACACCGGGCTCCCCTTCAACTCGGTGGTCGCGATCGAGCTCAACAACGGCCACCCGATGAACCCGATGGTGAATGCGGGGGCGATCGCGACGACCGCCCTCGTGCCCGCCGCCTCCGCGGAGGAGCGCTGGGCGGCGATCCAGGACGGCCTCTCCGCCTTCGCGGGTCGCCGGCTCGAGCTCGACGGCGAGGTGTACACCTCGGAGGCGGACACCAACCAGCGCAACCGCGCCATCGGAACCCTGCTGCAGGCCTACGGACGCATCGACGCCGACCCGCTCGCCGCGGTCGACGTGTACACCCGGCAGTGCTCGCTGCTCGTCACCGCCGCCGACCTCGCCGTCATGGGAGCGACGCTCGCGGACGGCGGGGTCAACCCGGTCACCGGGCAGCGCGTCGTCTCGGCGTCGGTCGCCCGCGACACGCTCGCCGTGCTCGCCTCGACGGGCCTCTACGAGCGCTCGGGGGAGTGGCTGTTCGAAATCGGCCTGCCGGGGAAGTCGGGGGTCGCGGGCGGCATCGTCACCGTCTCGCCCGGCAAGGGCGCGATCGGCGTGTTCTCGCCGCGGCTCGACCCGGCCGGCAACAGCGTGCGCGGCCAGCTCGCCACGCGGTTCCTCTCCCAGGCTCTCGGCCTCGACGTCTTCGCATCCGATGTGCACCAGCACGGGCCTCACCCGTACAGCCGCGAGAAAGGCGGAACCCCATGACCACCACGGCCACGGCCACCGATCAGGAGCAGCGCAACTCCTGGGTCCCCATGTTCGGCCTGTTCCTCGGGCAAGTGCTCATGTCATTCAACGTGGCGCTGCTGCCCGTGTCGCTCGGGGGCATGGTCGCCGAGTTCGGGGTGGCGCCGACCGTCGCGAGCACCGCGATCGTGGTCTACGGGCTCGCCGTCGCCGCGCTCGTCATGGTGGGCGCCAAGATCGGGCAGCGCGTCGGATGGGTGCTGATCTTCCGCATCGTCGTCGCGATCTTCGCCATCTCCTCGGTGCTCATGCTCGTCGGTCCGACCGTCTGGTGGATCATCGGCGCGCAGGCGCTCGCGGGCGCCTCTGCCGCGATCATCGTGCCGTCGCTCGTGGCCCTCATCGCCGAGAACTACCATGGCCGGCAGCAGGCCACCGCGATCGGCTCGCTCGGTTCTGCTCGTGCCCTCTCGGGGGTGAGCGCCTTCCTGATCGGCGGCGCGCTCGGCACCCTGCTCGGCGGATGGCGTCCGGCCTTCTTCATCGTGCTCGGCGTCGCGCTGGCCGTGTTCCTGCTGAGCTTCCGGCTGCGCTCCGACAAGGGCAACCCGGGCATCAAGATCGACGTGGTCGCCGCGATCCTCATCGGTCTCGCGGTCGTGCTGCTCACCTTCGGCTTCAACAACCTGAACGCCTGGGGTCTGCTGCAGGCGCGTGAGGGCGCCCCCTTCGACGTCGGCGGCCTGTCGCCGGCGCCGCTGCTCATCGTCGCGGGCATCGTGCTCGGTCAGGCGTTCTTCCTGTGGACCCGCCGCCGCACCAAGAAGGGCAAGGTGCCGCTCGTCAGCCTCTCGGTGCTCGCCCGCCCGAGCGAACGCGCGGCCGTCTACGCGATGTTCATCGTGGTGGCGCTCGAGGCGGCGCTCAACTTCACGGTGCCGCTCTACATCCAGATCGTGCAGGGCCGCACCCCCTTCGACACCTCACTCGCGATGATGCCGTTCAACCTCACGGTGTTCGTCACGGCGACGCTCGTGGTGCGCTTCTACACGCGCTTCAGCTCGAAGGCGATCGGCGTCTTCGGCTTCATCCTGACCACGGCGGCGCTCGTGTGGCTGTCGTTCGTGGTGACGAACAACTGGGAGACGCTGCCCACGATCCTGGGCCTGTTCGTCTTCGGCGTGGGTCAGGGCGCGCTCGTGACGCTCGTGTTCAACGTGCTCGTCACGGCGGCCCCCAAGGAGCTCGCGGGGGATGTCGGATCGATCCGCGGCACCACCCAGAACCTCGCCTCCGCGGTCGGCACGGCGGTCGCGGGCGCGCTGCTCGTGACGATCCTCTCGATCAACATCGGTCGTGCCGTCACCGAGAACGTCTACCTGCCGCCGGAGCTCACCGACGAGGTGTCGCTCGAGAACGCGAACTTCGTCTCGAACGACGCGCTGCGCGAACTGCTCGCCGGGACCGACGCCACCGAGTCGCAGGTGGAGGAGTTCGTGTCGATCAACGAGGAGTCCCGCCTCGCGGCGCTGCGCCTCGGCCTGCTGATCCTGGCCGGCGTGAGCGCCCTCGCGATCATCCCGGCCGCTCGCCTGCCGAAGTTCCGTCCGGAGGAGATCCCCGACCCCTCGCCGGAAGACGAGTGAGCGACGGCGGTCGCGACTGGCGGGTTCCCGATGTCCGACGGGTCACCGGGTTCTCCGCGCTCGTCGTGGCGGTCGCGATGGCGTTCGAGGCGGTGCGGCAGCTGATCGACGGCGGCCGTCCGGGGCTCGACGAGCCGGACGCGCTCGCCGAGTACTTCGAGCGCACCGCGAACGGCACGCTCGTGGTGGTGCTGTCGGACACGATCCTCATGACGAGCCTGATCGTGTTCCTCGGTTGCTTCCGGC